>JANXRN010000551.1 GCA_025352995.1 Acetobacteraceae bacterium | reverse complement strand
CACGGCGCGGGCCTGGGGGCCGTATTTGGTGAAGACGTCGCGCTTCTGGACATTTTCGGCACGTTCGCGGCGGGTCAACGGCTTCTTGTCAAAGGCGACGTGGCAAATCAGATCGAAGGGATCGAGGTTGGTGCCAAGCTCCTCGGCGATGACGTCCAAGGGCAAGCCGTCGTCCGCCAATTCATCAATGATGGCCTGTTTGCGCTCGGCGGATTTCCAGCGCTTGAGAAAATCATCGAGGCTGGCAAAGCGCTTCTTCAACGCGGTCTTGGTAAAATCGCGCAGGGCTTCGGTGACCAGACGGCCGTTTTCGTCGAGATATTCTATGCGCTCGGCAACGATTCGGGCGCCGACGCCATCGACGTAGATTTTGCCAAGTGGGCCGCCGGCGCGCGGTGGGGCATCGGGTTGATCGACGATCACCGCATCTTCCGCCGGCGCCGGCGGGGCATCATCGGGCGGGTCGATCGGGTCGCCTTCACCGGGTTGGTAAATCTGCACCGGGTCGCCATCAAAATCCGGATCGGCGAAATGGCTGGTGGCGCCGCGGAAGTCGATGACGGTGAAATAGTATTTGCCGGTGTCTTCATGGACCCGGGTGCCGCGGCCGATGATTTGCTTGAATTCGGTCATCGACCCGACGGCGCGATCGAGCACGATCAGCCGGCAGGTTTGCGCATCGACGCCGGTTGAAAGCAGCCGCGAGGTGGTGACCAGCACCGGGTATTTGGATTCCGGGTCGATGAAATTGTCCAGCTGGTCCTGGCCGTCCTTGTCGCTGCCGGTGATGCGCATAACGTAGCGCGGGTTGGCCGCCACCAGATCAGCATTGGCGTTGATCAGCGCCTGACGCATGCGGGCGGCGTGTTCTTCATCGACACAAAAGACAATGGTTTTCTGGAAACGATCGCCGCTTTGCTTGAGAAACGCGGTAATTTTCTGCGCGGTGAGGATCGTGCGATCATCGAGCACGATGGTGCGGTCGAAATCCTTGGTATTGTAAATGCGATCTTCGATTTCGTTACCGCCACGGTCAAGCTGGCCGAGTTCGGGGCGGTAGCCTTCGACATCGCGATCAATATGAATTTTGATAACCTTGTAGGGCGCAAGAAAGCCGTCACTGATGCCCTGGCGCAGCGAATAGGTGAAAACCGGCGGGCCGAAATAATCCGAATTGGAAACGTAGGTGGTTTCCTTGGGCGTGGCGGTGAGGCCGATCTGGGTGGCGGCAGAAAAATGGCTGAGGATTTCGCGCCATGCGGAATCTTCGGCCGCACTGCCACGGTGGCATTCGTCAATGACGATCAGGTCGAAAAAGCCGGGGGAGAACTCGCGGAACAGCTTCTGACGCTCCTCCGGCCCAGTGATGGCCTGATAAAGCCCGAGATAGATTTCGAACGAGGTATCAATCCGGCGCTTGCGATCGAGCGCCAAAGGCAAGTCAATTTTAGTGCCATCCTGGCGTTCGATGGTTTTGGCGTTGGCTGACAGCTTGGCCATGGCGGCACCGAAGGGCCTGAAATCATTGACCATGGTCTGGTCGATCAGCAAATTGCGATCAGCGAGGAACAGCACGCGCTTCTTGCGACCGGATTTCCACAGGCGCCAAATGATCTGAAAAGCCGTGTAGGTTTTGCCGGTGCCGGTGGCCATGACCAGCAGAACCCGGTCCTGGCCTTTGGCAATGGCCGCAATCGCAGTGTTGATGGCAGTGGTCTGATAATAGCGCAAATCCTTGCCGAGGTAATAATCCTGCAGCACCAAACGCTCGGCTTCGGCGTCGAGGCCCTTCCAAGCGCGATAGCGCGCCCATAATTCGGCCGGCGAGGGAAATTGATCGAGGGCGAGATCAACTTCGACCGGCTGGCTTTGCCCGGTACGGTCATGGAAAACGAAACCATCGCCGTTGGACGCAAACACGAAGGGGATATCCAGCGTGATGGCGTAGTCAAGCGCCTGCTGCATGCCATCGCCGACCGCGTGCCGGTTATCCTTGGCTTCGATCAGGGCGATGGGGATATTGGGTTTGTAGGACAGAACAACATCGGCCTTCTTGGCCTGGCCGCGGGTGACCAGCTTGCCACGCACGATGATGCGGCCCTTGGTGAAGTAAACCTCCTCCCGGACTTGCGCCATTTTGTCCCAGCCGGCGCGCTCCACCGCAGGCAGGATGAACTTGGTGCAAATATCGCGCTCGGTTAAGGCCCGCTTGTCCATGGGGTGCATCTTTTGGCCAATCCGGGCGGATAGGCAAATGGCGGCGAAAAAGCTTGCAATCGCGGGGCGTTTGTGTTAAAAATTACAACATGAATACATCAAACGAACCCTTCGGGCTACCCGACAGCGCGCCAGAAATGGCGCGGCGGTTCGCTATGATCATGGCGGGGCTGGGCGCGCTGATTGCACGGCGGTTTGTGAAGATGCCGCATCTGAGCGGCTTCACGCTGCTGCTGTGGAACCGACTCAACCGCGCGGTGCGGCGGTTACATCGGGTGATGACGCGGCCGCCGGGCAAGGCCCGCACGCCACAACTCCGTGCGGCGCGCACCGACACCGGGCGGACGCGGCCGGCTTCGCTGCCGGCGGGGCGCGGGTGGATTGTGCGCGAACTGGGCTGGGAAGCCGCGGCCTATATGGGCTATCTGGAATTGCTGCTGGCCGAGCCGGAAATGCAAGCGGTGCTGGCGCGCTTTCAGGGCGCGGGGCGGATTTTACGGCCATTGTGCCGGATGCTGGGGGTGCCGGTTGCGGCCGCGACGCCGCCCGTGATGGTGGTGGCTGAAGCGGCGGCGGACATTGTGGCGGCGCCGATCGAGGTGGCAACGCCGCAGCCGGGTGCCTGGCCCCAAGCGGAATCGACCGAACTTGCGGGCCTGGCGGGAGATTGCGCGAGGCGGCCAAAAAACGAATGATCGGACCGAAGGGAAAACGCACGTCTAATTTGTTACGATATCGAAACAATATCACGCTTAACTTGTTGGTTTCATTGCCAAGAAGCGCGCGACCGTTGGCTGGGGGACCTGGATTCGAACCAAGGATGCACGGGTCAGAGCCGAGAGTTTTACCGCTAAACTATCCCCCAACGGTGGCGGGCCTCTAGCATGGTGGCACGACGAAATGCAACTGAACGCCAAGCAGACCTGTCATTC
>JANXRN010000543.1 GCA_025352995.1 Acetobacteraceae bacterium | reverse complement strand
GGCGGATGGCGCAAGCGCTTATCCGCCCTACTAAAGGCTGGGAAGGGTCCAAACGGGCGAGCGCCATCGGGCATGTATCCCCCGATGCGGCCGTGCCTTGGTTCAGTATCGGCTTTCTATAGAAATCGCCCGAATAATACCAAGCGCCGTTGACCCATTCTTCATGGGTCAACATCAAGGGCGCTTGGTATTAGACGAGAAGAAGGGAGAAGCAAGAAAAACCCGCTGCGCTTCTCCTCTACCCTCGTCTTCCTCCTCTACCCTCTGTGGCGGTTTCCTGGCTTTCTTCACTAAGCCCACCGAGCCTCATTTTTCGGGCTTTCATGTGAACGCAGTATCATTTTTTTAAAAAAAAGGAGTGCTTTCTCGGCGTTAATCTTCCTGCGGTAAGGTTCTGTCAGAACCTCGACAGTTACCAAAAAAAAGCAAAAAAACTTTTTCTGACGTGACTGCCTGGCCGTTGGCTTGGGTATTCTCGCGGGGTTTGTGCGCTGCATGAGTTAAAATGTCTTGCAAATAATGTTATTATATGTTAAATCACGCGACATGACAAATATCACCGCATCCCCCAATCCGATCGAGAGGCTGGCCGACGCGTTGACGCGCGTGCTGTTGGCGTTTCGGCAGGGTGTGGCCAACAAGGTTGCACATTTGCATCTTTATACGGTGATGTTGATGGCGTTGTGGGGCCGGGTTGGGCGGGCGCAGCTTCGGATTGTGCGGTTTCTGGCGCGGGTGCAGGCGGGGACTTTGCCGCCGGTTCGGGTTCGGACGCAGGCGGAGACGGATCGGCGGCGTGGGCGGGAGGTGCCGGGGGAACGCGCGGTTGCGCATGATCTCGCCTGGGTGCGGGAGGTGGCGCTGATGGAGCTTAACCTAGCGCGCTTGCATACCGAGGCGTTGCTGGGAGCACCGGAGGTTCAGGCGCTGATGGCGGCTGAGCCGCGCTTTGCCAAGCTGGTGCGCGGGGTTTGCAAGTTGCTCGATCTGGATGCGGTGGTGCCGGGGTGGGTTCGTCGGCGGCCGCGGTCGGTGCAAGTTAAGCCGGTGGGCAAGGCGAGTTCGCTCGGGTTTCGGGAATATTCGGACGGGCGGGTGGAGCCTCCGCCGGGACTTGTGTTCGCAAGATGAAGACGGAATTTCTGCGTCGTATTCGTTACGATATCATATCGTTTATTAATACGCACGGGACGTGGTGCACACGTGGGAGAAAGTTTTTTTGCTTCTTTTTGTTCACAAAAAGAGGACCTTACTTACCGCCCGCCGCCATCGAGATTAACCCGCGCCACCCGAGGAGCCGGCGCTTCGGCGATTTGCTGGAATTGCACGGTCGGCTGCACCCGGTCCGGGCCGTTGGCGATCATCACACCATGGTCGGCACGGTTATAGATGAAGCCATAGGTTGGGTAGACGCTGCCGAAGCTGCCGGTGCCGCCGAGGCCGACGCGCACGGCGGTCCAGTCATTGGCTTCGGACACATCGATGACGGCCACGCCGCGGGAGATTCCGCCGCCGGCCCAGTTGGCATGGTCGATTTCGATTTCGCGCTTGTTGACCACCCGGGCGACCACCGCGACATGCCCGAGGCGCATGCGGCCGGTGGCGCGGAAATTCAACACGCTACCGGCTTCGGGGCGGGCGCCGCGTTCGTAGGTGCCGGCCGATGAGTTCCACCACTGCCAGGCATTGCCGGACACCATCATGCCGGTGACGCTGCGGGCATAGGGCACGCAGCTAATGCCGTAGCCGCGCGATTGGGTGCGGGCGACGATCTTCAGATTGGCGGCGCGCTGGGCGGTCGTCATGCCCCTGGTGGATTTAAGCTGGTTGAGCGACGCGGCCATGCCGACATTGGCGGCCTGCAAGCGGGTTGTGGAGGTGCCTGATTGCGTCGTGACTGGTTTGGCGGCAGCGACAACCGGCTTTTTCGCGGGGGCGCTCACGGCGGCGGTTTTCTTGGGGGTCGAGGCATCCGCATTGGATGGCGCCGCGGAGAGCGGCGAAGCGAGCAGTAAGGCGACGCCGATTGCTACCAGTCCGATGCGGGCCCATCGACCACCAGGTTGGTGTTCGCGACGCGCGGTCCCCTGGTTCGGGTTGCTAGCAGATGGAGTCTCATCACGGTGTTTGAGCATGTCGTCTGGGTATCAACCGGGTTACGCGGCTGCAACCCAAGAAAATGATCTATGCACGCCAGGCGTGCAATTTGAGCAATTCGACCCTGTGGATAACTCTCCGAACCGGGACTGTAATCCTATGAAATAATGTGTGAGCGATTTGTGGTAAAAATATCGGTCGTATGTGGCGGAAATATCACAGCGATTCTCGCCACATACGCGCCGATGTTAGGGATTTGTACGCACGGCTTACTTGCAGGCGGTCACCATGATTTCGACCAGCAGGCGCGGGTCGGCCATGTTGGCTTCGACGCAGGCGCGCGCTGGGGCACCGTCTTTCGGCAGCCAGGCCGACCAGATTTCGTTCATCGCGTCGCGGTCGCGAATGTCCTTGACCCAGATTTGCGCTTGCAGCACGCGGGTTTTGTCAGTGCCGTGGGTTTCCAGGATCGCATCGATGCTGTCCAGAACCTGCTTGGTCTGGCCTTTGATGTCCTGGCTGGTGTCAGACGCGGTGCAGCCCTGGAGATAGACAAAGCCATGATATTCGACGGCTTTGGCGAGAATTTTGTTCGGTTCGGTGCGGATAATCTTGCTCATCTTGGGGTCCCCCAGGTTGCGGTGGGAACCCTTCTACTGGGTAGCTGGGCCGAATTGAAGCCTCTGCCTAGCGTTCTAATGACCGCTCGATTTGTTTCAGCCGTCGCGCCACCAGCAGGCAGCCCAGCAGCCCGATGCCGCACCCGACCAGCACCGGCGGTTGCAGGCCGAAATGTTCGGCAAACTTGCCGTAGGCGAGCGCCCCAAGCGCCGGCGCCGCCCGGCCGATCATGCCCCACAAGCTCAGCACCCGGCCAAGCATCTGGCCGGACGTGGTGGTCTGCAACAGGGTTTGCGCTGCAATTCCATGGATGGTGCCGGCCACGCCCCACACCGCCGAACAGACGATCGCGACGGTGAACGAACCGGTCGAAATAAACAGGATGGTCGCCAGGATGATGACAAATCCGGCAACCAGGGTGATCCGCGTCATCCCGCGCACCCCGCCGCGCATGGCAAGCAAGGTGCCGCCGGCGAGGGCCGCGATGCCGCCAACGCTCGCAAGCGTCGCCAATCCGCCGGCGCCCTGGTGGAACAGCAGATCGACATAGGGGGCGAGGGTTTCGGAAACCGGGCGGGCAAAGGCGCCGACCAGGAAGGCGAACAGCACCAGCGGCCCCATGCCAGGATGGCGGACAACGTAGTTCACGCCCTCAATCGCCTCGGTCAGCACGCTTGCGGTGGGCGCATGGCCACGGCGATGCTCGGGCGCGAGCTTGAGGCGCAGCATGGTCTGGCTGGCGAAAAAATAGGTCGCCGCGTTGAACAGCATCGCCGGCACCACGCCCCAATTATAGACGATGATGCCGCCGATCCCGGGGCCGACGGAGCGCGACAAATTGAAGGTGAGTGAGTTGAGCGCCACCGCGCCGGGCAGTTCGGACCGCGGCACCATGCCCGGCACCAGCGATTGCCGTGCCGGCTGCGCAAAGGTCGATGAGACGCCGAGAACAACTTCCAAAGCTGCAATCGCCTCAATCTGGATGTGCCCGCTGTAGGTCAGGCCGGCCAAGGTCAGCGCGTGGGCGACGGTGATCCATTGGGTCACCACGGTCAGATGCACCCGATCCACCCGATCGACGATGGCGCCGGCAAAGGGGGAAATCAGCACCGAGGGTGCCAGGCTGCAAAAGGCGATGATGCCGACCCAGGCGGTCGAATGGGTCAGTTGCCAGGCGAGCCAGTCAACCGCAATGCGCTGCACCCACCAGCCGGTCCAGCAGGCAAAGCTGCCGCCATAGAAAATCTGCGTATTGCGATGCGCGAGAACCCGCGTGATGGTCGACAGACTGGCCACGCGCCTATCCGTTCAGGGTTGGGCGTTGGGTTTGGCGGGGGTTTGGGCCAGCGGGTCAGCATTGTCGCTGCGGCCCTGATTGCCGGCGAGGCAACGATCGATCAGTTTTTCGCGCGCGAAGCGGTTCGACAGGGTTTCGCTGCTGCCAATCCCCCCCGATCCGCTGAACGGCGCATCGCGGTTGCCGGCCAGCGTGTCGGCGCGGAACAGATCGGCGCGGTTCTGCCGATCATACACCGCATCCGCCCGCGCCCGGCAGGCGGCAAGCTGGGCCGGGGTGGCATTGGCGCGCAACCCACCGCCATCACCACAGCCGGCGAGCAGAAGCGGGAACAGAACCAGCAGGCCGGCAGGTAAAACGCTCAAGATCAAGCTCCCGTGGCAGCGCCCGACGGCGCGGGCAGGCTGAGGTGGCGCAGTGCCTCCGTAAAGTTGGTCTGGTCGAAGCGGGCCTCGCGTGTCAACGGCAAGCGTGCGGCGGCGGCAAGCAGACTGGGGTCGAGGCTTGCCCCATCGCGGTGCAACACGACCCGGTCGCGTGCCCAGGGTGCGACCGCCAGCAGATCGACCAGCGCCAGCAGGCGCAGGCACAATGCCAGGCCGTAGCTGGTGTCCATGCCGATGGTGCGGTCAATCGC
>JANXRN010000525.1 GCA_025352995.1 Acetobacteraceae bacterium | reverse complement strand
AGAAACGCGGTCAAGGTCCGGTCGCGCGCCGACACCACGGCGATCGCCGCTTGTAGCCCGGTGAGGAGATGATGAAAAGTAAACATGAATGAACAAATAAATTAACTAACTTTATTTGTCAAGAAAAATCGCCCTCCGGCGTGCCACGCCAACGGCAAGGAATAGATAGAAAGTTTTTTTGGTTCTTTTTGTTCACAAAAAGAACATCCTTCCTTCCAAAAAACCTACCTATTAGCCTGCCGAACCGCCCCCACCATCCGATCCATAATCCGATCGATGATTGGCTGCGACGTCGCAAAATTGAACCGCGCGAACTGGCTCGCCTCCGGATCAAAATCCTCGCCCGGATTGAACCCCACCTTCGCCCGGTCATGAAAGAAGGTGAACGCATTGGTCGCGATCGGCAGTTGGGTGCAGTCGAGCCAGGCGAGGTAGGTTCCTTCCGGCTTACGCATGCCAATTTGCGGCATTTCGGCTTCCATCCGGGCAGCAACATGGTCGCGCATGGCTTCAAGATGCACCAGCACGTCATCGAGCCAGGGTTGCCCATGGCTCCAGGCGGCGACGGTCGCGTCGATGCCAGGGATGCCGGGGGTGCCGAGCACTTTTTTCGGAATGCGGCGATGGAAGCGTTCGCGCAGTTCGCCGCTGCCGAAATGCACCACGCCGCAGCGCAGGCCGGGAATGTTGAAGCTTTTGGTGGCGGACGTAAGGGTAATCGTGCGCGCGGCGATTTCCGGCGACAGGCTGGCGATCGGGATATGCGTCGCGCCGTCGAAAATCAGGTCGGCATGGATTTCATCGCACAGGATGAGCAAGTCGCGCGCGACGGCGATTTTGCCGATGGCGTCGAGTTCTTCGCGGCTGAACACGCGCCCGGTCGGGTTTTGCGGATTGCACAGCAGCAGCATGGTGGTGCCGGGCACCGCGGCGAGCCGGTCGAGTTCGGCGAAATCGATCACCCGGCGCGTGCCATTATCGCGCATGGCAATCGGCACCAGGGTGCGGCCAGTGTCGCGGATCGACATATGAAACGGCGGATAGGCGGGCAGCGGCAGGATGATGCCGTCGCCCGGTTCGGTCAGTGCGGAGATCACCGCGAACATGCCCTGCACCAGATCGCCGAGCGGCTGCACCAGGTCGGTATCGATCGTCCAGTCGAAGCGGGTTTTCATCCGGGCGCGGAAAGCTTGGGCGAGGTAGGATTCCGCACCGCCATCGGGCCGGTCGGCATAGCCGTAATCCTGATCGGCAACCATGCGTTCCATCGCGCGGCGGATCGGGTGGGCGACGGCGAAATCCATATCGGCGACCCAGGCCGGCAGCACGTCGGGTCCATATCTGCGCCATTTCACGCTCTGGCGGCCACGCAGCAGGTCAATCGGCAGGTCAAAACTATTGGAAGACATTCAGTCGGGTCCTATTTCGGTCTTGCCCGATCAAGCACCCAAACGCCGGGCGCTTCAACCCCGGCCCCTTTGCGACCACCGCGCAAGGCCGCTAGAAAGCAGGTCTTCACGATTTCCTGCTTCATTGGCACCAGCATCAGGATCGAATTTTATGCGGATTTCGATTTTCGGCATCGGCTATGTTGGCGCGGTGTCAAGCGCGTGCCTGGCGTCCCTCGGGCACGAGGTGATGGGGGTGGATGTTTCGGCCGACAAGGTGGCGATGCTCAATCGCGGCCAGTCACCGATTGTGGAAGATGACATCGATGGCCTGATCGCCGACGCGGTGCGTGACGGTAAACTGTCGGCAACGTCCGACGTTGCCGCCGCCATTGCCTGGTCGGACATGTCTTTCATTTCGGTGGGCACGCCGAGCGCTGCCGATGGCAGCGTATCGATGGTCGCAGTCGATGCGGTGGTGGCAGCGATTGGCCGGGCGATCGCGGGCAAGGCTGGCACCCATACGGTGGTGATGCGATCAACCGTGCCGCCGGGGACGGCGGAAGACCGGGTCATTCCGGTGCTGGAGCAGGCATCGGGCCGCAAGCTGGGCGATCGGCTGCATTATTACAGCAATCCGGAATTTCTCCGCGAAGGCAGTTCGGTGCGCGATTTCCACGCGCCACCTTTTACCTTAATCGGCGCGGCCGATGGCGATGACGCGGCGGTCATGCGGGAACTCTATGCCCCGGTCGCGGGCGAATTTCAGCTTACCAGCTACAAGGTCGCGGAAAGCGTGAAGTATTTGTCTAACGTCTATCACGCGGTGAAATTGGCTTTTGCCAACGAAGCCGGCGCCGTGCTGGCAGCCCACGGGGTGGATGCCCGCGCGGCGTTCAGCCTGTTCTGCGAAGATCGGGTGCTCAATATCTCGCCGGCCTATTTGCGGCCGGGCTTTGCCTTTGGCGGATCGTGCCTGCCGAAGGATACGCGCAGCTTCCTCGCCCTGGCCGATGCCGGGGGCGTGGCGCCGATTTTGTTGCGACAATTGCTGCCGGCCAACCAGTCGGTGGTGGATCGCAGCTTCGATGCCATCGTGCGCCATTGCCCGGATCGGAAACTCGCGCTGTTCGGCCTCGCCTTCAAATCCGGCACTGATGATCTGCGCGAATCCCCGTTTGTGACCTTAGCGGAGCGGTTTCTCGGCAAGGGCTATGACCTGTGTATTTTTGATCGCTCGGTGCAGATCGCCCGCCTCACCGGCAGCAATCGCGCTTTCATCGAGCGGGAAATACCCCATCTCGAACGGCTGATGGTGGCCAGTCCGGCGGAGGCTTTGGCGGGTCGCAAGCTCGCCGTCATCGGGCATGTCGCCCCTGCCGATCGGCCGGCCCTGATCGCAGCGTTGGATGGTCACGTGCTTTTCGATCTCGCCGGGATTGCCGAACTGCGCAACATTCCGGGGACGATTTATGTTGGGCTGTGCTGGTGAGCGCTCGGCCACGCCTGCTGTTCATCAGCCCGCGCTTTCTGTTCCCGATGAATGAGGGCGGCAAGATCCGCACCGCCAACACGCTGCGCGGCCTGAAAGGTGGCGTGTTCGAGGTGACGCTGGCGTCCCCCGTGCCGCCAGGTCACGCGGCGTTCGCGGGCGAAATTGGCGAAATTTGCGACCAGTTCCTGTCCTGGCCGGCACCGGCGCCGAGCCGGCTGACGCGGGCCACGCAATTATTCAGCCGCCTGCCGATATCCGTAGCGACCGACCAATCACGTGCCGGCCGCCAAGTCGTCGCGGCGGCGCTTGCGGCCAAACCCGATGTCGTGGTGGTCGATTTCCCCCACGCCGCGGTGCTGATGCCGGACAAATTCCCGCCCGGTTCGGTGATCTTCACCCATAACGTCGAAGCCGAGATCTACGAACGCCATGCGACCAAGGCCGAAGGCATGTGGCGGCCGATCTGGCGGGATCAGGCACGCAAGATGCAAAGCTTCGAACGCCAGGTGCTGCACAACGCAGACCGGGTGATTGCGGTATCGCAACGCGACGGCCGCGCACTCGAAAAACGCTACGGCCTTGCCCATGTCGATTGCATCGATACCGGCGTTGATCTCGATTTCTTCGCCTATAACAGCGCGACGCCTGATGTCGTGCCCGATGGTGGTCGGGTGGTGTTCACTGGGGTGATGGATAGCCCCGCCAATATC
>JANXRN010000523.1 GCA_025352995.1 Acetobacteraceae bacterium | reverse complement strand
CGGCTTGATATTCTCACCCTCGGGCGCGATTTCGCCACCGTGAACCTGACCTTCAAGACAAGCGATCCGGCGGCTATCGGGCGGCAAAGCCAGGCCTGGGTGCGCTTCCCCGAAATTGGCTGGAAAGTCGTGTCGGCGCATGTTTCGGTGGTTGATGCCTCGACATTGGCGTCGGACTGACCAACTCTGCCGTCATGCTGACCCTGAACCATGTCGCGCGCCGCTTTGCCAATGGGGTTGAGGCGCTGCACGATGTATCGCTGTCGCTGGATGCGGGCGATTTCGTCGCTTTGCTCGGCCCGTCCGGCTGCGGCAAATCAACCTTGCTGCGCCTGATTGCCGGGCTTGATGCACCGGATGGCGGGCAACTGGTCTGGCGCGATGGGGTGCCGGCACCCGGCGCGCTCGGCTTCGTGTTCCAGGACGCAACTTTGCTGCCATGGGCGACGGCGGCGGAAAACGTGTTCCTGCCGCTGCGCCTGCGCGGCATTGGCTGGGCGGATGCTGGCGCCAAAGTCACCGCCGCCTTGGCGCAGGTCGGGCTGGGTGGTTTTGCCGATGCGCGACCGCACCAACTCTCCGGCGGCATGCGCATGCGGGTCTCGATCGCGCGCGCCCTGGTCAGCCGCCCGCGCGTACTGCTGATGGATGAACCGTTCGCCGCCCTCGACGAATTCACCCGGCATAAATTGCAGGAGGATCTGCTGGCCCTGTGGCGCGAACTTGGGTGCACGATCATCTTCGTCACCCATTCGTTGTATGAGGCTGCGTTTCTCGCCCGCCGCATTGTGCTGATGTCGCCACGCCCGGGCCGCATCGTGCAGGATATTGCGTCAGAGGTTCGATCCGGTGCCGCGGCACGGCTCGATCCCGCCTACGCCGCGCTGGTGGCGCAGATCACCGGACATTTGCGGGCGGTGGCATGACCGCGCAAACCCGCCTCGCCCCCGTGCTGTTCTTCGTCTTGATGTTGCTGGTGTGGGAAGGATTGGTCCGTTTGACCAACGTGCCCGCCTATCTCGTGCCGGGGCCATGGGCGATCGGGCAGGCGTTCCTGCAGGCGCCGTCCGTGTTGCTCGGCTCGTTGGCGTCAACCTTGCTGGTGACTTTCGTCGCGTTGATCGTGTCGGCCCTGGTGGGCGTGGCGCTGGCGGTCGCGATGGTGGCAAGCAAGTGGGCGCGGGCGGCGATCCAGCCTTGGGCGGTGGTGCTGCAAGTGACGCCGATCGTGGCGATCGCACCGCTGATCATCGTCTGGGTGGGCGATCCGTTCGCCGCCCTGGTGGTCTGCGCGGTGATCGTGGCCTTCTTCCCGATCTTTTCCAATACGGCCATCGGGCTGGGTGCGGCACCTGCCGATCTGCTCGACCTGTTTCGCCTCAACGGCGCTGGCACCTGGGACACGATCCGCCTGCTGCGGCTGCCGGCGGCATTGCCGTATTTCCTGGCCGGGCTGCGGGTGTCCGGCGGCTTGTCGCTGGTCGGCGCGGTGGTTGCCGAATTTGTCGCCGGGTCCGGCGGGGTAGCCTCCGGCCTCGCCTACCGCATTCTCGAGGCCGGCTATCGGCTGCAAATCCCACGCATGTTCGCAGCCCTGGTGCTGCTGTCGCTGGCGGGCCTGGCGATCAACGCCGCCCTCGCCGGACTTGCCCGGCTGCTGCTGGCCCGCTACGGGGATACCACGCCGCGATGAGGACCAGATGACCAAAACCAAGACCATGACCGACGCCCAGCGCGCTTACGAAACCAAGCGCGCCGCCAAGGCGGGGATGAGCCTGGATAAGCACCTCGCCATCAAAGCGCGCGAGCAGCAGGCGGCTGAGCGCGCCAAGGCGCCGCCACCCAAGGCCGAGGCGCCGAAAAAGCCCGGCTTTTTCGGCCGGGTGCTGGAAAAGCTACAAAAACCCATCTGATCGCCATGCGTGCGGTCCACGCCGATTGGAGCGTCGATCCGCGCAAACGCTGGATGGCGGTGGCGGATCGGGATGGTGCGGGCTGGACGCTGAAGGCGCCTGAACCGGTTGGCCCGGTCGACACATTATTTGCCCGCTTGCGCGATGGCGTTGAAACCGTCGCGCTCGGGGTCGATTTGCCGCTTGGCCTGCCGCGCGCCTTCGCCGCCCGATACTGCCAGCAGGACGATTTTGTCGGGTTTCTACGCGGCTTGGCCGACCAACCGGATTTTTTCCAAGTCTGCGCCGAATTGGCCGAACTATCGCCATCACGCCCGTTCTATCCGATGCGCGGCGCCAAGGGCATGACCCGCGCAAGCCATGCCACGGCCCTCGGCCTTGCCGGCCCAGACGAGCTTTCCCGCGCCTGCGATCGCGCCACCGCGGAACGTCCGGCGGGCTGCCCGTTATTCTGGACCCTTGGCGCCAATCAGACCGGCAAGGCGGCAATCGCGGCGTGGCGCGATATGCTGCTGCCTGCCTTCGCCCGCCGGGATGCGTTGCGCCTGTGGCCGTTCGAGGGCGATTTTCTGCCGTTGCTGGCGCGTGGCGGCATCGTTATGGCCGAAACTTACCCCGCCGAGGCGCTGCGCCAACTCGGGTTGCGCCTGCCCGGCAGCAAACGGCGGCAAGGGGATCGGGTGACGCTCGCCGCATCGTTGCTTGCGGCAATGGAACGGCTCGGCGTCATGCCAACCCAGGCTTTGCGACAGGCCATCGCTGACGGCTTCGGCGCCGACGCCGCGGGGGAAGACCGGCTCGATTGCGTGCTCGGGGTGCTGGCGGTGATCAACGTATTGGCCGGGCATCGCCCCGACGGCATCCCGGCCGATCCCTGGTTGCGACGCTGGGAAGGTTGGGTTCTGGGACAAATTTCGCACCCGATGCATTTCGCGCTGGAAATCCCTCTAGGTTAGCGCTACCTTTCGGGTAATCCGTCGCAACAACGACGGAATTTCCCGGAGGAAAATCCCATGCGCCTGACCTTGCTGGCGGCGGCTGCCGCGCTTTTTTTGACCTCAACTGCCGCGATGGCGCAAAAACATTACAGTTTCGGCTATGATCAGCCGCACACCACCGCCTATGGCATCGCCGGCGACACCTTTGCGGCAAAATTGTCGGAATTGTCCAAGGGCCAAATGATCATCGACCAGTTCCCCGGCGCCCAGCTGGGCCAGGAACCGCAGATGCTGCAGAAAATCCGCACCGGCGATATCGATTTCATCATTACCTCGACCGCCAATTCGGCAACCGTCGCCCCGGAATCCGGCGTGTTCAGCCTGCATTATTTGTTCCGCGATGAAGACCATCTGGTGAAGTCACTCGCCGATCCGCGCATCATCGCGGCCGTCCGCGACATGTTCGCCCAGAAGGTTGAAGGTGCGCATGTGCTGGCGCTATCGACGATGGGCTTCCGTTACATGTACGGCAAAAAGGAACTGCACAACGTCGCCGACATCAAAGGCATGAAAGTGCGGGTGCAGGCGACCGCGACCGAAGACGCGATCTTCCCGGCATACGGCGCGCAAACCGTGCACATGCCGTTCGGCAGCGTCTACACCAGCCTGCAAACCGGCGTCGTCGACATGGCCGAAAACGGCATCAACGTGTACGAGGCCAATAAGCATTACGAAACCGCGCCGATCATGTCGATGACCATGCATGAGGCGAATAATTCCGTCGTCTGGGTCAGCGACAAAACCTGGAACGCTTTGTCCGCCGACCAGAAAAGCTGGGTGCAGGCAGCGGCTGACGCGGTGTCCACCACCGTGCCGCGCGCGGCGTTGGGGTTGGAACACGGCAGCCAGGCCAAGCTCACCAAGCTTGGGGTGAAGTTCGTCACCGATGTGGATCGGTCTGGTTTTGTGAAAGCGGCGACGCCGTTCCAGGACGATCAGGCGAGGGCGCTGGGGCCGAACGCGCTGAAACTGTTGGACCTGGTGCGGTCGGTGAAGTGATTGCGTTGGGCTGAACAGTCAGGAAGCGCTTCTTTTTTGAAAAAAAAAGCAAAAAACTTTCCCACTTTGGTTCCGAGCGCCCCCAACCCGCGCGGGGAGGCACGCCAACGGCAAGAAATGGACAAAGTTTTTTTGCTTCTTTTTGTTCACAAAAAGAAGACTCCTTTTGCCTTTGAACTCCAGGATGCTTGCATGACAGTCGAATATGTCCAGTCCAGCGGCCGGCATTTGAAATGGCCGGCGCTGGACGGGTTGGAGCGCGGGCTGATGGTCGCCGGTGGGGTTTGCCTGGCGGCCTTCACCCTGGCGGTGTTCTGCGACGTGGTCACCCGTGAAATCGGCCGCCCGTGGCTATGGTTGCAGGAAGTCACCTCGGCCTTTTTCACCTACGGCATTTTCATCGGTACCGCGGTTGCCACACGGCGGCAGGATCATTTGTGCCTGTCGGCGATGACCGAAGCGATGACCGGGCGGCTGCGCATTGCGTCCGAACTGCTCACCAGGGGCGTAGTACTGCTGGTCGGGCTGGCGATGGTGGTGTTCGGCTGGCAGAACTTCCTGCAAGGCTTTGGCAGTTTCCGCATGCCGTCACTGACGCCGATTGCCTATCTCTATTGGCCAATCCCGGTTTGCGGGGCGCTGGTGGCGGTGTTCAGCATCGAACAAATCGCCAATGGGTTACGCAATGGTTTTGTCGAGGACGTCACCGATGGTCGCTGAAAATGCCCTCGTCCTCGGGGTGATGACCTTCCTGTTCCTCAGCTTCGGCTATCTCGGCGTTCCGGTGGCCTTCAGCCTGATCGCCGGCGTTCTGGTCGGCACTGCGATGACGCCGGTTAGCTACCAGTCGATGATCGGGCAGATTTTCAACGGCATCGACAGCGAAAGCCTGATGGCGATCCCGTTCTTCCTGTTGGTGGGCGAGATCATGACGTCGGCCAACATCATCATCCGCATCGCCGATCTGAGCCAGGCAATGGTTGGCCATATCCGGGGCGGGCTTGCCCAGGTCACCACGGTGTTTTCGATGTTCTTTTCCGGCATGTCGGGGTCGTCATCGGCCGATGTGGCGGTACTGAGCCGCACCATGGCCAAGCCGATGGCAGCCGAAGGCTATCGGCCGGAATTTGTCGCCGCCTTGATCGCCGCCGCTTCGACCATCGCCGCTTTGGTGCCGCCATCGATCATGGCGGTGGTTTATGGCGCGATCGGCAACGTTTCGATCGCCGGTCTGTTCCTCGGCGGCATCGTGCCAGGCTTCATGATCGGCATCGGGCTGATGATTTATTGCTATTTCTTCGGCCCGGCCGGATTGCGGCGCCCCCGCTCAAGCTTGCGGCAATTATCCGACGCTACCCGAGCCGCCGCCCTGCCGCTGATGATCCCGATTATTCTGCTGGGTGGCATCATGACCGGCTGGTTCACCCCGACCGAAGCGGGCGTGGTGGCGATTGCCTATATTTTACTGGTGGTGCTGCCGTTCCTCAAACCCGGCCATTTCCGCGAACTGCCGGATGATTTCGTCGCCGCCGGGCTGGTGTTTGCCCTGCCGCTGATCACCATCGGCGCCGCATCGGCATTCGGTTGGCTGGTGGCTTACTTGCGCGGCCCGATTGTGGTTGCGGGCTGGATCGTGTCGGTTGCCGGCACCGATCCAGGTACCATCATGCTGTTGCTGGTGCTGGTGTTTGTGATTGTCGGGGACTTCATCGAACCGATTCCGGCGATCATCATCTTCATGCCGGTAGTGAACCAGTTGACCGATGCCGCCGGGATCAACGCTGTCCATATGGGGGTGGTGTTGATCGTGACTTTGGCGTTCGGGCTGATTACCCCGCCCTACGGTTTGGCGCTGCTGATGGCATCCAAATTCATCAACGTGAAATTCTCCACCGCCTTGCGCGCATCAGTGCCGATTTATGTGATTTTCTTCGCAACAATTGCCTTCACGATCTATTTCCCGAGCGTGATCCTGGCGCTGCCGAAAGCGGTGTTCCCGGAATCTGTCGGCTGCTTCAAGGCGCCATCCGGGGTGGGGTATATTTGTCCGGGTTAGTCGAGTTCTATCGGAAACTGGGCATCAATGTCGCGATTGCCGTGCAGGACAAGCAGCACGGTGAACGCCTTTGCCTTGTACCGAAAGAATATGACGTATCCGCGGTACGGAAAGCTCCTGATATCCGCACCTAGTTCCGGCCGCGCGCGTCCCAGAACACCCGGCAGTGCAGCGAGCTTGCTGCATTGGGCGCGCAACCCAGCAACAAATCGCTGGGCTATTGCAAGGCTGGTGCTCTCCCGTGCCAAGTGATCGCGTAACGCGACAAAGTCGCGCCGGGCCGGGGGCGGATAGACCAGCCGACGCACTTAATACCCTGCGTTGATCAAAGCGGCTTCGCCGGCAGCGAGTTCCGCATCCAGGTCCGCGTCGGTCCCTTCGCCACCTTCGGCGATGGAGGCATTGATCGTGTCCCGCAACGCCTGCAACTTTGCCTCGCGTTCCTCCACCAGTCGCAACCCTTCGCGCACAACTTCGCTGGCCGATCCGTAACGCCCCGCCTTGACCGCGCTTTCGACAAAGCCTTCCCAACGGGTTCCGAGCGACACATTCATGGCAACCTCCAAATCTGACGCATCTGCATAACACAAACTGCGCCATTCTAGCTATCGATCCGACAAAATTTGCCCTCCGCCCAACACTGGCTACACTCGCGCACAATCGGAATGGAGCGCGCGCAATGACACGGCAGATGGTGATGGTGGGCTTCCTGCAGGCGCAGAACTGCACCAACCTGGCCTTCAGCTGGCGCCATCCCGAAAGCCGGCTGGATTTCATGACTGCCGATTATTACCAGGAAATCGGTCG
>JANXRN010000499.1 GCA_025352995.1 Acetobacteraceae bacterium | reverse complement strand
TCACAGGCGCTGCCGGGCCTTGCGCGAACGCCGGCAGGGCAATTGCGGTCAGCAGGGCGAAAGCAACGGTGGCAACGCGGGTCATGGTGGATAATCCTATCTGCCAGGCATCATCGCCTGACAACGGGAATTTGCCTGCCGTCCGTGTCGGCGATAGGGCGCATATATGGCCGGATTGTGAAATGAAGTGACAAATTGTTTAGCCGATCGCGGCGCGCGCCCAGGCCCAAACAAAAAAAGGCGCCGGGATCGCTCCCGACGCCTCGATTTGCAGTCGCTCCCGCCTACGCGTCGTCAGCGTAGATGTCGCGATCCTTGGTTTCCGGCACGAAGATCATCCCGATGACAAACGTCATCAGCGCGATCCCGATCGGGTAGTAAAGCCCGGCATAGATGTTGCCGGTCGCGGCCACGATCGTCACCACGATCGGCGGCAGCAGCCCGCCGAACCAGCCATTGCCGATGTGATACGGCAGCGACATCGCGGTGTAGCGGATGCGGGTCGGGAACAGTTCGACCAGCGCCGCCGCGATCGGCCCGTAAACCATCGTCACCAGCAGCGCGAGATAGACCAGCAGCGCTATCAGCTGCGGCATATCAACCGCGTTCGGGTCCGCCGTCGCCGGGTAGCCCGCACCGCGGACGCCTTCAGTGACCGCCCGCGTGAACGCACCGCGCTGGTCGGCATAGGCTTTCGCGTCAAGCTTGGTGCCGTCGAGGCTCGGGATCACCTTGGCCCCGATGGTGACCTGGGCGACCGCGCCTTTCGCCGCATCCTGCAACTGGAAATTCACCGACAGCGCCTGCAAAGTCTGGCGCGCGATGTCGCAGGAATTCTTGAACTGCGCCCCGCCCACCGGATCGAACAGCAGGTTGCAGTCAGCCGGATCAGCAAGGATGGCCACCGGCGCAGTTGCCAGCGCCTTTTCCAGCGCCGGGTTGGCGGCATGGGTGATCTGCTTGAACACCGGAATATAGGTCACCGCCGCCAGCAGACAGCCCGCCATGATGATCGGCTTGCGGCCGATCTTGTCTGACAGCCAGCCAAACAGCACGAAGCCCAAGGTCGCGACGGCCAACGCGATGATCAGTGCGGTATCGGCAGTATTGGCATCGACCTTCAGGGTGGAGGTCAGGAAGATGCGCGCATAGAATTGCCCACCATACCAGACCACCGCCTGCCCGGCGGTCAGGCCGAACAGCGCGATCAGCGCAATGCGGGCATTGCCCCACTGGCCGAACGCCTCGCCAATCGGCGCCTTGGACTGGGTGCCTTCGTCCTTCATTTTCTGGAACGCTGGCGACTCAGCCAATTGCGAGCGGATCCACAGCGACACCCCCAGCAGAATGATCGACAGCAGATAAGGAATGCGCCAGCCCCAGTCGGCAAAATCCGCCGCCGAAACCGAATTGCGCACGATCGCCACCACAAACAACGAAATGAACAGCCCGATCGTCGCCGTGGTCTGAATCCACGATGTGTAAAAGCCGCGCCGGCTATGTGGCGAGTGCTCGGCCACGTAGGTCGCTGCCCCGCCATATTCGCCACCCAACGCCAAGCCTTGCAGCAGCCGCAGGGCGAGCAGGCCAATCGGGGCAAGCCAGCCGATGGTCGCGTATCCGGGGATCAACCCGACCAGGAAGGTCGAAAGGCCCATGATCGTAATCGTGACCAGGAAGGTATATTTGCGCCCGACCAGATCGCCGATGCGGCCGAACACCAGCGCGCCGAGCGGGCGGACCAGGAAGCCCGCCGAAAAGGTCAGCAAGGCGACAATGAACTGCACGTTCGCATCGAACATGGTCCAGAACTTGGCGCCGATCTGCACCGCGGTCCAACCATATAAATAAAAGTCATACCATTCGAAGATCGTCCCGGTGGACGATGCGATAATAACTTTGCGTTCTTCGGCCGTCATCGGCCCGACCGTTGCATCCGTTCGCATACTCGACGCCATTTTGATGACCCCCCGAGTCGGTTACTCAAAGCCGAGAGCATTGCCCAATAGCCTGTGACGGATTGAAAGGGTTTTGCAAATAGTTTTTTTCAACCAACGGTAACAACGCCGGGGCAGATGCTGGACGCCGGCCGCCCGCAGGCGGTAACTGGCACCGATATAAGGCCGGGAGGATTTCGTGACCCAAGCAACCAGCCGCTATCCAGCGGTTTACGCCGATTGGCAGCAGGACCCGCAAGCCTATTGGGCCCGCGCCGCCGCGCTGATCGATTGGGACCGCCCGTGGGACCGGGTGTTCGATCCCAGCTTGGGCAATTTTGGCCAATGGTTCGCCGGCGGTATGCTCAATACCAGCCACAATGCGCTTGATCGCCACGTCAATAATGGCCGCGCCGAGCAGACCGCGCTGATCTGGGACAGCGCCATGGAAGGCCGGGTGGTCAAATTCACCTATCGCCAATTACGCGACCGCGTCGCCAAATTCGCCGGCGCCTTGCGCGGCCTGGGCGTGGCCAAAGGCGATTGCGTGGTGATCTACATGCCGATGGTGCCGGAAGCCGCCATTGCCATGCTCGCCTGCGCCCGGCTTGGCGCAATCCATTCGGTGGTGTTCGGCGGATTTGCGTCGAACGAAGTCGCCAAGCGGATCGAGGACGCGACGCCGAAAGTGATCGTGACGGCATCCTGCGGGTTGGAACCGAGCCGGGTGGTGCCCTATCTGCCGCTACTCAATGGCGCTATCGACATGTCGGCGCACAAGCCATCAAGCTGCGTGGTGTTTCAGCGCCCGGCGCATCCGGTCGAGCTGGTTGCGGGCCGCGACCATGATTTCCTCGCCATCGAAGACGCCGCCACGCCGGCCGATCCGGTTTCGGTGCTGGCGACCGATCCGCTCTATATTCTTTACACCTCCGGCTCGACCGGCAAGCCC
>JANXRN010000498.1 GCA_025352995.1 Acetobacteraceae bacterium | reverse complement strand
TCACAGGCGCTGCCGGGCCTTGCGCGAACGCCGGCAGGGCAATTGCGGTCAGCAGGGCGAAAGCAACGGTGGCAACGCGGGTCATGGTGGATAATCCTATCTGCCAGGCATCATCGCCTGACAACGGGAATTTGCCTGCCGCCAGTGGCCGCCGTAGGGCGCAGATGCGGCGGGATTGTGATTTGAAATGAAACTTTCGACATATTTTCGCAGCCACAGGACCGAAATGGCGGCCGACCGCAAATTTATCCATTCACAAATCGGTTACGATCGTTCAAATGGGCGTGTTGGGGGACACCGAACGACGCCACCAAAACGCCCGAGGGATTCAAATCATGGCCGCCAAAGAGTATTTGCCGCCGACCGATACCGTTATTCCACCAATGACCGCGGCCGAGCGCAAGGTTATTGTTGCGTCATCGCTGGGTACCGTTTTCGAGTGGTACGACTTCTATCTCGCCGGCTCGCTGGCCGCCAACATTGCCGCCAACTTCTTTTCCGGCGTGAACCCAACCGCGGGCTTCATTTTCACCCTGCTGGGCTTTGCGGCAGGTTTTGCGGTGCGTCCGTTCGGCGCGTTGTTCTTCGGACGCCTCGGCGATCTGGTCGGCCGGAAATATACCTTCCTCGTCACCATGACGATCATGGGTATCGCAACTTTTATTGTCGGCATACTGCCTGGCTACGCGACGATCGGTATCGCATCGCCGATCGCCTTCATCATCTGCCGCCTGCTGCAAGGCTTGGCGCTCGGCGGTGAATATGGCGGGGCGGCGACCTATGTCGCCGAACACGCGCCGCATAGCCGTCGCGGTTTCTATACATCGTGGATTCAGACCACTGCGACGGTTGGCCTGTTCGCCTCCCTCCTGGTGATCCTGGCGCTGCGCATGACGATGTCGTCGGCCGATTTCGCGCTGTGGGGCTGGCGTATTCCGTTCCTGGTGTCGATCCTGCTGCTGGGCGTGTCGATCTGGATCCGCTTGCAGCTCGCGGAATCGCCCGCCTTCCAGAAAATGAAGGACGAGGGCACCCATTCGACGGCACCGTTGGGCGAAGCCTTCGGCCGCTGGTCGAACCTCAAGGTCGCCATCCTGGCGCTGTTGGGCGGCACGGCTGGCCAGGCGGTTGTCTGGTACACCGGCCAGTTCTACGCGCTGTTCTTCCTCACCCAGACGGTGAAGATGGACCCGACCACGGCCAACCTCGCCATCGCCGGATCGTTGCTGATCGGCACCCCGTTCTTCGTGTTCTGGGGCTGGCTGTCGGACAAGATTGGCCGCAAGCCGATCATCCTGGCCGGCTGCTTGTTGGCGGCCCTGACCTACTTCCCGCTGTTCCAGGCGCTGACGGTCGCGGTCAATCCCGCGCTTGACGCCGCCCAGCGCAATGCGCCGGTGACGGTGATTGCCAACGACGCCGAATGCTCGTTCCAGTTCAACCCGACCGGCACTTCGAGCTTCACCTCGTCCTGCGACGTCGCCAAGTCGTTCCTCGCGGTCAACGCGGTGAACTACACCAACGTCGCAGCCCCAGCCGGCACGGTTGCCACGATCAAGATCGGCGACAAGGCGATCGAGTCGTTCGATCGGGTGAAAGCCGGCGCCGACGCCGCGGCCAAGGCTACGGCCTTCACCGCTGCCGCCACCGCCGGCATCCGTGCCGCCGGCTACCCGGCGGCGGCCGACCCGGCCAAGACCAACATGCCGATGGTCATCCTGATCCTGGCCATCATGGTGCTTTACGTCACCATGGTTTACGGCCCGATCGCGGCCCTGCTGGTGGAATTGTTCCCGACCCGCATCCGCTACACCGGCATGTCGCTGCCCTACCATATCGGCAATGGTTGGTTCGGTGGCTTCCTGCCGCCGACCATCTTCGCCATCGTTGCCACCACCGGGAACATCTATTCCGGCCTGTGGTATCCGATCGTGATTGCCAGCGGCACCTTCATCATCGGCCTGATCTTCATGCCGGAAACCAAGGACCGCGATATTTTCGCCGACGACTGATCGCGATCAATACTGGACTGATGCGGACGCCGGGAGGAAACTCCCGGCGTTTTCGCGTACTGGGAGCAAATATATGTCCGCATCATCCCGCTATCCTGCCATCTATGCTGGCTGGCAACGCGATCCCGAAGCCTACTGGGCTGCTGCCGCCGAAGCGATTGATTGGGACCGTAAATGGGACCGGGTGTTCGATCCCAGCTTAGGCAATTTCGGCCAATGGTTCGCCGGCGGCATGCTCAATACCAGCCATAACGCGCTCGATCGCCATGTGAATAGCGGCCGTGCCGAGCAGACCGCGCTGATCTGGGACAGCGCCATGGAAGGCCGGGTGGTCAAATTCACCTATCGTCAATTACGCGACCGCGTCGCCAAATTCGCCGGCGCGTTGCGGGCTTTGGGTGTCACCAAGGGCGATTGCGTGGTGATTTACATGCCGATGGTGCCGGAAGCCGCCATTGCCATGCTCGCCTGCGCCCGGCTTGGCGCGATCCATTCGGTGGTGTTCGGCGGATTTGCGTCGAACGAAGTCGCCAAGCGGATCGAGGACGCGACGCCGAAAGTGATCGTGACGGCGTCCTGCGGGTTGGAACCCGGTCGGGTGGTGCCCTATCTGCCGCTGCTCAATGGCGCCATCGACATGTCGGCGCATAAGCCATCAAGCTGCGTGGTGTTCCAACGCCCCGCGCATCCGGTCGAGCTGGTTGCGGGCCGCGACCATGATTTCCTCGCCATCGAAGACGCCGCCACGCCGGCCGATCCGGTTTCGGTGCTGGCGACCGATCCGCTCTATATTCTTTACACCTCCGGCTCGACCGGCAAGCCC
>JANXRN010000465.1 GCA_025352995.1 Acetobacteraceae bacterium | reverse complement strand
GAACGGCGATTTCGCGGGCCAGTTGGCTGCGGCCGGGCTGAAGCCGGCAAACAAACTCTTCTTCATCTGCCGGTCAGGCGTGCGGTCGCTCGCCGCCGCCGCCGCCGCCGAGGCCGCCGGCTATGACCAGTGCTTCAACGTATTAGACGGTTTCGAAGGCCCGCCCGATGGCGATGCCCATCGTGGACGGGTCGCGGGCTGGAAGGCTGACGGGCTGGCCTGGCGGCAGCGCTAGTGGTGCGATGCTAACGCTCCCTACCCGAGCGTTAGGTGAATCGTTCCACCAAATTAGAGGCTAGTGGATAGAATCTGACGGCTCTTTCCGTCAGATTCTATCCACTAGCTTTCAAGCAGCCCTAGCAGCCGCTGATGCAGCGGCCCGGCGAGCTTGCGCGGAATATCAAACAGCAGCTCGAAATTATGCCGCAGTAGCGGCAGCATGTCGTGATAGAGCGTATGGATATCACCGATCGGGGTGGCAGCGATGTCGCTAAGGCCCTGATGGAGCTTCACCAGCCGCGCTGCCTGGGCGGGCTCATCATCATAGCCGGCGCCGAACGGGGTTTGGGTTTCAAACCCGTGGCCACGTAGCGCGGCCAGCGTGCCGCTTTGCCCGAACAGCAGGAAGGGCTGCATGCCGGCGATCGCCTTGCAGGTTTTTTCGGTAATGAACACGTCACCCGCCACGCCTTCGAAATAGCTTTCCGTCACCACAGAAATGTAGCTTTGCAGGTAAGGCGCCCGCAGCTGCTGATCATAGGCGAATTCGGCATTGCGCCCGGTGGTGTCGAGATTGACGTCGAGCACCCAAGGCAGGCTCGCGAAGGTGCTGTCGCGCACTGCTTCGAGCGCTGCGCGCAAGGGCGCGGGGAGGGTGGCGAGGTTATTATCCAGCCCCACCGTTTCCGGGTGCCAATCACCGGCGAAGGCAAGGCTTGGCATAGAGGCAATGGTGTCGCCGCGCAGCTTGAGCTGTTCAAGCATCATCGCCAGCATCAGCCGATGCCAGCGCGGCCGGCGATTGAGGGTCAGGATTTTATGCGACCGCACCGTGCCGGACCGGGTCGCAATTTCGGTCGGCGAAATCAGCGTATTACCCGGCGCGTACCAGCGATGACGGGCAAATTCGACCGCTGAAAAGGCGAGCGGCATGTCAAACCCGATGATCGTGTACGCCGGCCGCGTGCCGTCCGCCCGATGCGCGATATGGCGGGCCGCCACCCCAAGATTGGAGATCAGCACCACGATACGGGCCGGATCGACCGACAAGGTCGCGATTACCGCATCGAGTGCGGGCAGAAAATCCGCCCCCAGCCCCGCTTCCGGCGAGTAGTCGAGCAACAGCTTGAGCCCGGAATGGGCAGCGAAAATCGCCCCGAGCTCCGGCAGGATATCAGCCAGCACCGGCCCGCCATCATGGCCTTGCCAGGCATGCGGGCTGGCCCAGATGCCGATCGGGAAATAGGCTGGATCCTGGCCGAGATCGGACAGGCGGCGCTGCCCGAAATACTGCCCCATGGCGCTGAATTGCGCCGTCTTCATCAGCATCGAAACCTGGATATAGTCGGCCCGACCTTTGAAATTGGCCGCCACCCCTTCGGCAATGATGGCGTCATCGGTAAAGGCGAAATCGATGCGGGACGGTAGCCCCAATGCCTCCAACGACGGTGCCCGCCAGGCCACTTTTGGCCGCTCCACGGCAATACTCATCCGCCGGATCGCAATTGCCAGCGCCCGGTCATCCGGGCTTGGCGCGAGCGACGATGGCGGCATGCCGTTCGGGTGCACGAACCGCAATTCAAGCGGGGCGGCCATTCCCATGATCTCGGCCGATATCCGGCATCTGACTTCTCCCGTGCCGTCGATCGTGCCGGTAAAAACAGATTGCCCATTGGCAAATATCGCCAGCGATTGGCTGGGCAACAACGGCGGGTTGGTGTGCGGAAACAATGACAATCGCAGAATGATTGGAGCATCGGTGGGCAGGGATGGCACCACGATCCCCGATTCCATCCCGATCATCCAGGCGAAGCCGACCTCATCAGCGGCCCACCCGCTGGTCAGCAAGGCGCGCGCGTTGCCCAGCTGGCCAAAGCGAAGTTCCAGGCCGCTCTCGCCTGCAACCGGCCGGGCGAGTACGTGGCTTTCCATAGTAAACTCCTCCTGGGTCGCGCGGCCGGACCCTATATCAGCTTCCGCAGGCCGCCCTAGATCACGATCCGTGAAAAATCGGTCAATAGCGATCAGCGCGCTAGCCACGCACCGCGATCAGACAGTCCTGAAATGCGCCAAGCAGATCGGTGGCGCCTGACCAGGTTCCATAAGTCGTCTCACATACCATGAGGTCGCTGCGGCGATATTCCGACCGCACCCAGGCTTCGTCGAGCGCGATCGCCTTGCTGGGATTGCTGGCATCAAGCAGCCGGCCGTTCGCGGTCGCGTAACGGAAGTCGAGTTGGGACTTCCCCTGCTCCCAGCGTATTTGCGTGTCGGGATTCATCAGAAAAAACGTCGCAACGCAGCGCCCGCCTGGCTTTAGCACCCGGCGGACTTCGCTGAGGTAGTTCGCCACCTCCGGCGCCGGCATGTGGGTGAAGACCGAGCAAAGGAATACCAGGTCGAAATCACCATCGGCATAAGGTAGTCGATAGGTGGCCGCGTTTTCCGTCGCCGCCTGGTTATAGTGGCTGCTGTAAACCTCAGCCTGCTGAAAGCGAAAATTGGGAAATCGGCGATAGGCACGCTGGCACCAGGTTACCCCGTCGGCAACGACATCGATCCCTTCGTAGCTGCCATTGGAGTTCAAATAGCGGGTCAGCGCACGGGCTTTTTGGCCATTTCCGCTGCCGATGTCCAAAACCCGTTCATGTGGCAAAAGCCGGGCGCGTTCGACCAGATAAACGCGGGTAAACCCTTCGCCAAGCTGACGGAACCCCGCGACGTTGGTTGCGCCATCGAACAGCATGTTGGCGGGCGGAACCAAATCTTCCTCCGCCTCGGCGTCAGCTGCCAATGGTGCGATGTCTGCGAAAGGCACGATTTTCAGAGCGAAAAATGCAATTGCGAGCGGCCTTGCGTCCTCCGCACTGCCGATATCGCACGGCGCGGTGCCCATCGGATGGATAAAAATGATTGATTGCGCCGCTGTCCCGGACATGGCACCCGCCGGAACCCGCGCGCGCACAGTCTGTCGGCTGCCAGTGACAATTTCGGTCGCGATCGGCTGCCCGTTCACGATGATCGTCAGTTGTTGGTGCGGCAGGCGGGGTGGGTTGATGTGCGGCATGACATCAAGCTCGAGTTCGAATGCCGATGCGTTGGCCGCGATCGGTAAGGTCAACGCGCTTTGGCCACCGATGCTCCATTGCATCGCATCCTCGGCGAAGCTCCAGCCATCGCCAAGATAAGCCTGGGCGTTACCATTAGAATGAAAGGAAATTTCCATGGCATGCGCGGTTTGAATTTCCATCAAGGTTCACTCCGATAAATCTGTGCCCGGACCAATCCCCGATCGGCTGACATGGGTCAACTCTTAACTAGTGGGCAAGTTCCAGATGCTGGCGTCGCCGAATGCTCCGTGCCTTGTGTCCATCCCCATCCAACCATCGACAATCGCCCCGATATCGATGGCAACCCCACCCAACGTCCGGATTTTGTCGGCATAGACCTTCCCCAGCAATCCCGCAGCGACCAGGAATGTTGCACCCTCGTACGGGACCTGAAGCTCAGGTAGCAGCGCATGGTAGCGGTCGGGAAAATGCTTGAGATGGGCACCCCGCATGTTTTCGTCGGGGATGCGCATTTCGCCGGGCACGACATAGGACTGGTGCTGCGGGATAGCGAGGAGCCGCGCCAGCCGCGGCGCAAGCTCGGGGTGACAGGAAACCGTACCAATGAACGGAAGCCCCCCCAGCACACCGCGCAAAAATGGGTCGCGCCTGTGCAACCCATCCGGGGCGCTCGCGTCGGTCCACCAGCCTTCCGGGCGAATGTTGGTAACATAATTGTCAAGCGCTGCGAGGTAGCCGAAATGCCCCTTGTCGTGCTCAAGCCGATCGGCCGTTGGCAGCCCTAAAATGTCGGCATGAATGATCGCTTGATCGATCGCGGCGTGCAGGCGCGCCAGGTCGACAGGATTTTCGTTAGAAATCGGCACGTCAAACCAATTGTACCAAATGGAGTCCGCGATAGCCGTGATTTGGTCGTCGATATGTCCGCGCCGGAGACGATCAGCGTAAATCAGGAACCGTGCTTCGCCATCCCCAAGCCGCACCATGGAAAACGACCGCCCCGACCATGCCGCGTCATACAGCCGCGCCAGCAATGCGTCCGTTGTGAGCCAACGACCCGACGCTTCGCGCGTCTGCGCCCGCGCCAAAAGGGGCGCGGGATCTACGGACGCCGCCATCACCGCATGGGCACGGGGCAGTGCCAGGGCTGCCGGCAATGGCTGCTTGTGTTGGGTGATCAGCCACGCGCAATGCGAGGCGATCTCAGCGAAACGCCCAAGGTCACTGAGCACGCGGGTATAGAATACGTGATCAATTTCCGCGCTATCCGAACGCGTCGCGTTCAAACGAAGCGGGGCCAGCGATTCTTCGCGGAAATTATGGTAACCCAACACCTCGGCCAACCGCAGATTCAGCTCAGGATCATTCTGTTCGGACTGGAAGGCAATGCGCAGTAGATCGAGTGCGTCCCGGTGCCGTTCAGCGTTGCGGAGCAAACGCGCGGCGATCAGGTAGGACCTGATATAGCGCGGATCGGTTGCGATCGCCTGGAACGCCATCGCAATCCCACCATCGTGATCACCGATTTGCGCCAAGGTCTCCGCTAGCTCGAGCTCGGAGTAGACAAACTGCGGGTGCAGCCGCAGGGCACGGCGAAAATAATCGATCGCGGTCGCGTGTTGCTGCCCATCACGGAGCGCGATTGCGCAGTGATGCAGCATCTCGACATCGCCGTCATATTTGTCGGCGACAATCTGTAGCACGGCAACAGCCTGGGACGCATCGCCCGCTGCAAACAAGTCCGCGGCCGTGCGAATAATACCCAGATATAATGCTCTCTTTTCCACCGTCTATCCTTCGAGGCTAACCAAATACGCGGGCAAGACTACCCGCACGCTTTCCCCATAGCGAAGGCCTTCGCCTGTGTGCATCGCCTAGATCATCATCATTAACACAATCATCAAAATCCGCGGCCATCGTGCAATCGGCTAGATTTACCCCTGAAGCGTTGGGTGGGTTATCGCTTGCATCAACCGCCTTCGCAGACCGCGATAGTGGGTGATGCAACGCATACCCGACCGACAATTGGTTATTCGTCAATGGCAATTCACCCGGGTGCGGTTCGGAAATGCGCCGCCTTGACCTTTCAGATCGCGATCACTCATAACTAGGCTCAACGTTGATTGCGGCATTGGTTGTTCCGGGGGCAAGTTGATGAAAACCGCCCTTGTCTGCGGCGCCGGCGGTTTCATCGGCGGCCATCTGGTCAAGCGCCTGAAGCGCGAAGGCTACTGGGTGCGCGGCGCCGATATCAAACCGCATGAATTCGCGCCGACCGAAGCCGATGAATTCCTCCTCGGCGACCTTCGTGACCGGGCATTCTGCCGCGACGTCACCGACAGGCATTTTGACGAAGTCTATCAGCTCGCCGCCGACATGGGCGGCGCCGGCTATATCTTCACTGGGGATCATGACGCCGACCTGATGCACAACTCGGCAACCATCAACCTCAACATGGTTGAAGCCTGCCGCCAGCGCGGCAACCGGCGCGTGTTCTACTCATCTTCGGCCTGCATCTATCCGGCCTACAACCAGGAAGACCCGAACAACCCCAACTGTGCCGAGAACAGCGCTTATCCGGCCGCACCGGACAGCGAATATGGCTGGGAAAAGCTGTTCAGCGAGCGAATTTACCTCGCCTATAACCGCAATCATGGCATGGATTGCCGCATCGCGCGCTATCATAACGTGTTCGGCCCCGAGGGCGCCTGGGATGGCGGGCGCGAAAAAGCCCCAGCCGCAATCTGTCGCAAAATCGCCTTGGCCCAACCGGGGGAGGCCATCGATATCTGGGGCGACGGGCTGCAAACCAGGTCGTTCCTTTATGTCGATGAATGTATTGCAGGTACATTGCGGCTGATGCGGTCGGACTTTACCGGGCCGGTCAATATTGGCTCCGACCAGATGGTCAGCATCAATGAACTGGTTGATATGATCGCGCGGATTGCTGTCAAGCCGGTGCAGAAAAACCACATCGCCGGGCCAACCGGGGTGCGGGGGCGCAATTCCGACAACCGCCTGATCGCCGAACGCCTCGGCTGGG
>JANXRN010000464.1 GCA_025352995.1 Acetobacteraceae bacterium | reverse complement strand
GCCTTTATTCGTCGAAGAAATCTTCGCCATCATCGCCGGGCTCAAGGCCGAGGGCGTCACCATCCTGCTGGTGGAACAAAACGCGTCGGCCGCGCTCGAAATCGCTGACTACGCTTATGTTCTCGAAACCGGCCGCATCGTGTTGCAAGGTCCGGCGGGCGAGATCGCCGAAAACCCGGCGGTGATCGCGGCCTATCTTGGCGGTTAAACTATCTTCCAGCTACGTGGAGTTCCGAGCGCGTGACGCAAACCATCCTGATCGCCTCCCCGATCGAAGCCGACCATGTCGAGCGCATCCGCGCGCTCGACCGCGAATTGCATGTCATCCACGCGCCCGAACTGCTGCCCCAGCCGCGCTACGCCGCCGACCATACCGGCGCCGGCTTCAAGCGGTCCCCCGCCCAAGCCGAACGCTGGCAGATGCTACTTGGGGAAGCCGATATCCTGTTTGACCTGCCGGCCGCCGATGATCTCGACCACGCGCCGAATTTGCGCTGGATCCAGACCACCTCCACCGGTGTCGGCCAGGCGGCGGCACGGCTTGGCTTGGCCGAGCGCGGCATTCTGGTCACCACCGCGCGCGGAGTGCATGCCCGCCCGCTTGCCGAATTCACCTTCATGGCGCTGCTGCAACATTTCCGCGGCTTGCGGCATCTGCACGCCGAACAGTTCAGCCATCGCTGGGAACGCTATTGCGGGGGCGAAATCGCCGGACGCACCCTCGTCATCATCGGTGCTGGCGACCTTGCCCGTGGCTGCGCCAAGCTTGCGCGTGCTTTTGACATGCGGGTGATCGCGCTGGCCCGCGATCCGGCGCGCACCCGCGCCCACAATGATCATTTCGATGACATCTGGCCGATCAGCGATCTGCACCGCGCCCTCGGGCAGGCAGACGCGGTGGTGATCACCGTGCCGCATACGCCGTCCACCGATAATCTGATCGATGCGGCCGCGATCGCCGCGATGAAGCCCGGCATCGCGCTGGTCAATATCGCCCGCGGCGTCATTATTGACGAAGACGCGATGATTGCCGCACTACGATCCAATCATATCGGTTTTGCTGGTTTGGACGTGGTGCGCAGTGAACCGCTAGTGCCAACTAGTCCGCTATGGGATTTGCCGAATGTGCTGATCTCCCCCCACTCCGCCAGCACGGTCACCGGTGAAAATGCCCGCATCATCGATATTTTCTGCCATAATTTGCGCTGCTGGCTCGATGGCCGCTTAACCGGGATGCGCAACATTCTCGACCCGGCGCTGATGTATTGAAAAGGATTTTGATCGCATGACCCAACCGATGCCCCTGGATGCAATGCTGGCGCGGCGCAAACCGTTGCGCAATATGCACGCGGTGGCCCACGAACGGATTACCCCCCTGAACCGGCTGGCACTGTGGATCACCAACCATGTCGGGTCGATGGGGTTTTTCCTGATCATTTTCATCTGGACGGTGCTGTGGCTCGGCTGGAACCTGCTCGCCCCGCCTGCCCTGCAATTCGATCCGCCGAGCGCATTTGTCTTCTGGCTGTTCATTTCCAACGTCATCCAGATCCTGCTGATGCCGCTGATCATGGTCGGGCAGAATGTGCAGGGCATGCATTCCGAATTGCGCGCCGAACATGATCTTGAGGTCAATATCCGCGCCGAGGAAGAAATCGCCGAGGTCTTGCGCCACCTCGAATATCAGAACGCCCTCCTGATCGCGATGGTGGAAAAGCTCGGGGTTGATGTCAGCACCGTAGCGGTGCGCGGGGCCAAACCGTAAAACGGAGAAGAACGCGTGCGACAGTTGGCGTGCTGGAACGTCACCGCGTCGATGAAAGCGGGCATTTCGTGCTGGTCGAATATCGCGAGAAGCCCAACTGCGACGGCAAGGCCGGCAAGCCCGATGACTGGCCGTTGGTTTACCGGACGCAATAGGAGGCAAGGATGCGATTCCTGGCACTGGCCTGCATGCTGATCGCCGTCCCGGCATGGGGGGATGAAATCACCGATTGCGAACGCTACGCCGTTGAACTGAGCAAGCGGCTCAGCCTGGGCATCATCAAGGCCGAGATCGAACGCGGCGACACGCTGAGCCAGAATGTGTTTCAGGACAAAGTCGGGACCGTTGTGGTCGCGTCAGAAATCATGGGGTTCGCGCGGATTACTTACGACAAAGGCCCGAAGCGGCAGCGCTTTGTGTGTTTGCATCCCGGTGACAAGAAAAAGCCGATTTATTTCGGCGCTTTCTACGAGTAGAAAATCAGAAAAGCCTTCCGATCCAAGACGCACCACTGCCAGCGCGCACCCAGAACTAAAGTAGGAAAGTTTTTTTGCTTCTTTTTGTTCACAAAAAGAAGACCCTTCCCTACACCGGCGCCACATACCCATCCCGCCGCGGATCGGCCCCACCCGTCATCGCCCCGCTATCGGGATCGATCGCAATCCCCTGCATCCCGCCTACCTGCATCGTCCAGTCAGCGACCAGGTCCGCCCCGTGCCCGCGCGCCCGCAGGGCGGCCACCACTTCCGGCCGCACCCGGCCTTCAACATTGACCTGGGTGCCGTCGAGCAGCCTGCCGCGCGGCGCCTCGACCGCGTCCTGCATGCCGAGGCCGAAATCCAGATGCTGCACCATCACCTGTGGCTGGGTCTGGCAAATGCCGTAGCTGCCAGGGGTGCCCAGCGCCAGCACGGGCTTGCCGTCAGCGCGCAATGAAATGCTCGGCGCGGTCGGCAGCGCCAGCGGGCCGCCGGGCTTCAACGGATTGGTGCCGCGCGGGTCGACCTCGCCCCAGAACAGGAAATTATTCATGCACACGCCGGTGCCGGGGATGACCACGCCGGAACCGAACAGCGCGCCAAGGCTTTGGGTGATGCAGACAACATTGCCCTCGCGATCGGCGACGGAGAATGACGTCGTGTGCTCCTTGTCCGGATTATACGGCGTCGGCGCGACCCATTGTTCGGTCGGGCCGACTACGGCCACCCCGTCACGGACCCGCGCCTGCAAGCGTGCGACATTGTCGGCCGACATGATCCGCGCCAGCATTTCGGGCTTGGGGTTGTTGTTGGCGATGCGTTCGCCGGCGGCCAAACGAATGGCACGGAACACGATGTCGAGATGGTCGATACCGTTACGTTCCAGCCGCCCGAGGTCAAAGCCGTCCAACACGGCAAGCGTCAGCAGCAACTGAAAGCCCTCGCAGGGTGGCGCCAGCGTGTTCACGCTCAAACCGCGGTAAGATACCGCCATCGGGTCCTGCCAGGTTGGGCGCACCCCTTCCAGATCGGCTTCGGTCATGCAGCCGCCGAGCGCTTGCAAATGCGCCACCATCTCCCGCCCCAGCTTGCCACCGTAAAGATGGCCAGGGCCGTCAGCGGCGATTGCCTCATAGGTGCGGGCAAGATCGGGCTGGCGCAGCACCGACCCCATTTTCACCTGCCCGGTGCCGCCAGTATAGACCCGCGCCCATTCGTCATAGAACGGGAAAGCACGAAGATTGGCCGCCTGCCCGTTAATGCCGTTGGTGTTGAACCCGATCAGCGGAAACCCGTCGCGGGCCAGCGCGATTGCGGGCGCAAACACCTGCGCCAGGGACAATTTGCCATGCGCGCGCACCAGTTCGCACCAGCCGGCGAGGTTGCCCGGCGTGCCGGCGGCGAACGGACCGCGATAGACATCATCCTGGGTGCGAAACCGGCCTTCGGGGAATTTTTCCGGCACATTCGTCACGTAATCGAGGCAGCGCACCCGCTTTTCGGCGGCGATATAGCAGGTCGCCATGCCCATGCCGGCGAGCCCCGACATATAGGGTTCGGTGACGTTCAACGCGGCAGCGGTGGCCGCGGCGGCATCGAAAGCATTGCCGCCCTGGGCAAGGATTTTGGCGCCGGCCTGCGCTGCCAGCGGATGCGCCGCTGCCACCATGCCGTTGACCGATGCCACAATCGGACGCGTGCTGCCCATCAAACTCTCCCGTTTCCTGCCGCCAGTTTTGCGGCGGCCATGGCAGCATCGGCCTGATGCAAGGTGATGTCGAGGCCGGGTGCGGCGTCGCGCATCGACGCTAGAATCGTCGGATGCAGCGATGCCGCGCGCCCTTGCAGCGCCACCGGCAACACCCCGATGCGGGCCACGAGATCGCGCCCCAGCCGCGCCAGTTCGCGCCCGGCCTGCACCAGGATTGCCGTCGCCCCCGGATCGTCAGCGCCGGCCACCGACATTGCCAGTATCGCCACCGCATTGCGCCCACCGCCATAGACGTAGGCGCGCACCGCGTTCCAATCGGCGCCATCAATGGCGGCAAACAACGCGTCCCCCAACACCCCCGGCCCCTGCCCGGCATCGATGCGACGATAGAGCGTGTTCAACCCTTCCCGCCCGATCCAGAATGCCGAACCGCCATCATCGATCAGCATGCCGCGCCCGCCGACGCGGATCAGGCTGCCATCTTCTTTGATATGCAGCCCAACCGATCCGGTGCCGGCATAAACCACATGGCCCGCCCCCTGCGCGAAGGCGGCGTGATAGCCGATCCACAAATCATCTTCGACCCGGACCGACGAAACCCCGAGCGCCTGGGTCAGAATTTCGCTCGCGGCTGCGGCCTCGGGGGAATCCCCGGTTAGCCCGGTGATGCCCGCCACCACGGCCCCTGGCGCGAACGGCGCCGTCACTTCGGCAAGGGCCGTCGCCATGGCAACGAAGCGCACACGATTGGCGGGATTGAACAAATGCCCATCCACCGAGGCCATTTCGCCGGCGCCGAGCACCGCGCCCGCGCCATCCACCACCGTCCAGCGCGTTGCACTGCCGCCGGCATCCAGCCCTAATCCGATCATCGCGGCGCCATCGCGGTCACAAACTTCCGGGTGATTTCTCGTGGGTTGGTGATCGCGGTCCCCACCACCACCGCATGTGCGCCCAGCGCCAACGCCATTGCCGCCAAGGCCGGCGTGTCATAGCGGCCTTCGGCAATCACCGGGCGGTGGCAATGGGCGACCAGTTCGGCGAGCAATTCCAGATCCGGCCCATCGCGCCGATGCGCGGTTTCCGGGGTGTAGCCGGCCATGGTCGATCCGACATAATCACACCCCCCGGCCTCCGCCGCGATGGCTTCGGCGAGGGTCGCGATATCGACCATAACTGGCTTGCCGAGTTCATCATGGATGCGCCGGATCAGCACCCCAAGGGCATCGCCATTTCGCGGTCGGCGCGTGCCATCGACCGCGATGATATCGGCACCGGCGTCGGCCACCGCTTTGGCGGCGGCAAAATCCGGGGTGATGTAAACATCAAACCCCGGATCATTGCGCTTGATCAGCCCGATGATCGGCACCGTCACCGCCGCACGAATGGCGGCGATATCGGCTGCCCCCTCACACCGAATGCCGCCGGCGCCGGCCTGCAACGCCGCCAGCGCCATCGCCACCATGAAGCCAGGCCCGCGCAGCGGATTATCGTCACGTGCCTGGCACGACACGATCAATCCGCCTTTCGGCAGCGCTTGCGACATCAGGCGGGCAGCTTCTGTTCCGTGATCGCGGCATAGAGCGCCGCGCCATAGGGCGTGCACTCATCATTGAAGTTGTACGCCGGGTTGTGCAGCTGCGCGCTGTCGCCGTTGCCGACCTGGATGTAAGCGCCCGGCACTTTTTCCATCATGAAGCTGAAATCTTCGCTGCCCATGCCGGGCGGCTTAGCGCGATCGACCTTGGTATCGCCGACCAAGGTCGCCGCCGCGTCAGCCAATTCAGTGGTACGGCCTTCATCGTTGATCAGCGGTGCGAAAATCACCCGGAAATCAACCTCTGCGGTCGCGCCGAACCCTGCGGCAACGCCGGCTGCCATGCGCTTCATGTTGGTTTCCATCAGCGCCATCACCTCGCGCTTGAAGGCGCGCGCGGTGCCGGAAATCACCGCCGATTGCGGGATGACGTTATAGGCATCGCCGCCGACGATCTTGGTCACCGACAGCACCGCAGTATCGGCGGGCGGCACGTTGCGCGCGACGATCGATTGCAAGGCGGTGGTGATGCTGCACGCCACCAGCAGCGGATCGACACTCGCTTCCGGGCGCGCGCCGTGCGAGCCAACCCCGGTAATGGTGATGTCAAAAAACGCGCCCCCAGCGGAGGACGGGCCAGGCGAAATGGCGAATTCTCCGACTTTCATCCCCGGCCGGTTATGCATCGCGTAAATCGCATCGCACGGGAAACGGTCGAACAGCCCGTCTTCCAGCATCGCCAGTGCACCGCCAATGCCTTCTTCGCCGGGTTGGAAAATGAAGTTCACCACGCCATCGAACTTGCCGTGCTCGGCAAGATATTTCGCCGCGCCGAGTAGCATGGTCGTGTGCCCGTCATGCCCGCAGGCATGCATGCGGCCAGGATTATTGCTGCGGTACGGCAGGTTGGTTTGTTCTTCCATCGGCAGGCAATCCATATCGGCGCGCAGGCCGACCGCCATCTTGCCGGACCCTTTGCGCAGCACGCCCACGACGCCGGTGCGACCAACCCCACGATGCACTTCGATCCCCCAGGATTCGAGCTTCTGCGCCACGATTTCCGCGGTGCGATGCTCTTCAAGGCCGAGTTCGGGGTTGGCGTGAAAGTCGCGGCGGATGGTGGTGAGTTCGTCTTGGTATTGGCGAATGGCGTTTATGATGTTGGACATGGTTTGCTCCAAAAATAGAAAGTAAGCAGTTCTTTTTGTGAACAAAAAGAACCAAAAAAACTTTTTCTGACTTGTTACGGGTACCGCGGGATTGCGGTGAGGT
>JANXRN010000096.1 GCA_025352995.1 Acetobacteraceae bacterium | reverse complement strand
CTATATGGAAGTGACCTTGAAAGCCGCCAGCCGCGACCTGCATTCGGGCATGTATGGCGGATCGGCGCTCAACCCGATCAACGCGCTGACCAAGGCGCTCGGCCAGTTGACTGACGCCCAGGGCCATATCCAGGTGCCGGGCTTTTATGACGGGATTGCCGATATTTCGGCCGGCAAGGCCAATCAATGGGCGAGCCTGGGCTTCGATGAAGGTAAATTCCTTGGCGATATCGGCCTGTCGGTGCCGGTCGGTGAAGCAGGGCGCGGCGCGCTGGAACGGCTATGGGCACGCCCGACCGTCGATATTTGCGGCATCTGGGGCGGCTATAGCGGCCCTGGCACCAAGACGGTGATTGCCGCCGAGGCATCGGCCAAAGTGTCGTTCCGGCTGGTGCCGGGCCAGGACCCGGAAGCGGTGCAGCAAGGCTTTATCGCCTTCATGAAGGCCCGCGTGCCGGCCGATGCCAAGCTCGAATTCACCACCTTCGGCACCAGCCCGGGGCTGGAGATGAATACAGATGGCCCGTTCATGCAGGCCGCCCAAGCGGCGCTAGCCGACGAATATGGCCGCCCCGCGGTGATGATCGGCTGTGGCGGGTCGATCCCGGTGGTCGATACGATTACCCGCGAGTTGGGCATGGATTCGGTGTTGATGGGCTTCGGGCTGGATGACGATCAGGTGCACAGCCCGAACGAGAAATTCGAGGTGCGTTGCTTCCAGCAGGGCTTGCGCAGCCATGCGCGGTTATTGGGCAAGCTGGCGAGATAGGCTGCGATCCGCCGGGCCGCAGACACAAAAACACCGGTGCTGCGACGCAGCACCGGTGGGTTATGTCAGCTTCTACAGCCTTGAGGTTAGACGGCGGCGCGACGCCGACGGACCACGCCGAGGCCCGCGAACCCGATGGCAACGATTGCGAGTGATGCAGGCTCCGGCACACCCGTGGTGATCTGGGTGGACGCACCACCGCCGATAATCACCGCCTGGCCACTCCCGTTATTCACCGCCAGCACGCTCAGGCCGTAAAAGCCTGATGGGCCGGTGAATTCGTTGTGGAACAGATCGCCTGCGATCTCGGCGTTGGTTGCTGAGAAGCCCGCTGCGCCCAGTGCAGCAGTTTGACTGACATTATTAGTTCCAATCGAGGCGGTTGACAGCGCACCAAGTGGGAACCATCCGAACGCGCCGGTAAGACCCTGCTGGGTAAGCGCCATCAGGTTACCGCCGCCGTTAACGAAGGAGGCGATGTCGCCTGAACGAGCGTTGATCGCATCGAGTTCGGCCTGGGTCATGCCGCCGCTGGTCTGGTTGACGGCCGAGGGCATGAAGATTCCGGCAAAACTGGCGAAGTTCGCCGCGCTGATCGCCGTCGCACCGGACGCCGCGGTCAGCGTGTAGTTGGGGCCGGTGTTCCAGGTGTTGACGGCAGAGGCAGATTGGCCGGTGTATCCGCCAAGGATCAAGATGCCGCTCCCGCCGTTGGTGTTGCCGCCGTTAATGAAGCCAAGCAACTGGCTGCCGAAGGAGGTCGAGACATGGCCGGAATCGTCTGAATCCTGGCCCGAAATGTAGATTTTGCCCGCATGTGCTGGGGCGATTGCGAATGCGAGCGCCGATGCGACAATCGCGCTGCTCAGAAGATGACGAACTGACATTATTTCCCCCTCAAATAACCGCGGTTACGCACGGCTTTTCAGATTTTATCCCACCAATCGATGGATGCCCACCAGTTAAGCAAATTGCGTGCCAATAAAGATTTATGAATTAAAACAACGCGGAAAAATTGTCGGAAATTTTAGTTTGAACCGAAGTGTAAAATTTTCCGACACATTTACCATTCACTGTCGTCGCGAAGGCGATCGGAATGTCGGGCGGGTTTCACCGTGGTGATACCCAGCCCTGCTCGGTTCCCGGTTCCCCAAAAGGGACACGTGACTTATACCGACCCGTGTTGACCCATGAAGAATGGGTCAACACGGGTCGGTATAAGTCTTTGTTTGGCGCGCCGCCGCCGGCCAACCCGGCGCGCAATACCAA
>JANXRN010000374.1 GCA_025352995.1 Acetobacteraceae bacterium | reverse complement strand
GGTTCCTCGATCGGCTGGCGACGCATATCCTGGCCTTCGAGGGCGACAGCCATGTTGAGTGGTTTGAGGGTAATTTCCAGGCCTATGAAGAGGATAAGCGACGACGGCTGGGATCGGACGCGACGGAACCGCATCGGATTAAGTATCGGCCGCTGGTTCGGTAGAAGGAAGGCTGGTCTTTTTGTGACCAATGCGCACCACTGCCGGTGCGCACCCGGCGCCAAGTTGGAAAGTTTTTTTGCTTTTTTGTTTTCAAACAAAGAAGACCTTACTTCGGCTGTCTTCCTATGAACCCGTCCTGGATCATCCGCACCGGCCGCCTGCTGATGCGCCCAGTCTCATACCTCGACTTGCCCGATCTACGCGCGCTGAAATCCGATCCGGCGGTATTTGCGGTCATGCTCGGCGGCGTGCGCGGCGTGGTCGCAGTTGCCGACGAACTGGCGGCTGACATCCAATTCTGGGGCCAACATGGGGTTGGGATGTGGGCGGTGCGCGCGGCAGGGGATGGCTCCTTTCTCGGCCTGGTCGGCCTGCATGCGCGGCCTGACGGGCGAGGCATGGCGATCCGCTTTGCCATGACCACCGCATCGCAAGGCCGCGGCTATGCGTCCGAAGCGGCCGGCGCCGCACTGCGCTTTGCGCAAGATCGGGCCGGGATTGATCGCGTTGTGGCGGTGGCGCGGGCGAGCAATATCGGATCGCGCCAGGTGTTGGGCGGGATTGGCATGGTTGAGTGCGATAGCTGGACCCGTGATGGCGAAATGATGCTGATGTACGAAAGCCGCACCCGGCAGGATTTGCCGCCCGATTAACCGATCGGAAACTGTCCCCAGCTACAACCCGTGTCACAGCTTCGGCGCGGCGTCGGGGCGGGGTTGGTCGGACAAAAAATGCGTCTTTTTAATCAGTTGCCATCGGACGGTGCGGCATGAACGGGCTGCTCGACGGGCTCCGGGCGCTCGGCCCGGCGCGGCTGGCGGCGATGGCGCTGGTCGCGGTGACTTTGTTCGGGCTGCTGGTGGTGCTGGCCAATCACTCGCCGACCGAGAAAATGGCGCTGCTGTATGCCGAGCTTGATGGGCGGGAAGCAGCCCAAATGGTCGATGCGCTGGATCGGCAACAAATTCCGTACCAACTTGGCGCCAACGGCACCCAAATTCTGGTGCCGGCGGACAAGGTTTCGCAAGCGCGGATTTCGCTCGCGCGCGATGGGCTGCCGAGTGGTGGGTCGATCGGGTACGAACTGCTCGATCGTGCCGATAGCCTGACCGCGACCCAAGCGCAGCAGCGTATGGCCGAGCAGCGGGCGCTGGAAGGCGAAATCGCGCGGACGATCCGCACGATGAACGGAATCAAGGCGGCGCGGGTGCATCTGGTGCTGCCGCGGCGGGAACCGTTTTCACTCGATCAGCAGGATGCCCAGGCGTCGGTGATGGTTTCAACCGCGCGCGGTGTCCGGCTCGATCAGGAAACCGTGGCGGCAATTGTCAATCTGACATCGGGTGCGGTGCGCGGATTGCGGGCCAAGAATGTCAGCGTGGTGGACAGCAACGGCGCGGTTCTGGCCCGCGCCGGGGTAGCAGCGCCCGGCACATCGGGCGCGACCTCGCCGGACGATATCAGGCGCGCAGCGGAGGCGCGGCTGTCGCGGGCGGTGGAGGAAATGCTCGAACGCAGCCTCGGCGCCGGGCGGGTGCGGGTAGAAGCGTCAGTGGCGATGGATTTCGAGCGGGTTCAGGAGACTCAGGAGAAATACGATCCCGACGGCCAAGTGGTGCGCAGCACGCAGACCACCACCGACACCAGCAAAACCTCGGAAAGCAACCCGACAATTTCGGTGCAGAATAATTTGCCCAATGCCGACGCCGGCAGTGCCGCGACCGGGAGCCAAAATGCGAAACAGGAGGAAACCACCAACTACGAAATCGGCAAAACCGTGCGCACGGTGCTGCGTGATCAGCCGCAGATCAAAAAGATCAGCCTGGCGGTGATGGTGGACGGGATAGACGAAAAAGGGGCGGATGGGGTGTCCAAATGGCAAGAACGTCCGGCCGCGGACCTCGCGAAAATCGCCAAGCTGGTGCAGTCGGCCATTGGCTACGATGCGGCGCGTGGCGATCGTGTCGAGGTTGTTACGATGCGCTTCAGCAATCCGATCGATGCTGCCGCCGAAGCGCCGGCGGGGCTGTTCGGCACCTCACTCGACAAGGCTGATCTGATGCGCCTCGGGCAAACCGGCCTGTTGGCGGCAGCAGGGTTGATCGCGTTGCTGGTGGTGGTGCGGCCGACGGTGAACCGGTTAGTCGCACTGGGCGCACCCGAAGCGACCGCCAGCGTTGGGTTCGCAACCGCGGGCGGGGCACTCGCGGCCGGGGGCGCGATGGGGGTGGACGCAGCGACCGGCCTGGGATTGCTGGCGGGGCCTGCCGGTGGGGAGCTGGACGCGATGGTGACGCTTGCCAAGGTCGATGGCCAACTTCGCGCGTCATCGTTACGCCGCATGTCGGAGCTTGTTGAACAACATCCTGACCAGACGCTGTCCATTATCCGTGGCTGGATCCAGCGGGAAGCCAATTAGCGATGCCGCAGTCACACGACTATGCAAGCCTGAGCGGCGCCCAGAAGGCAGCGGTGCTGCTGCTGACGCTCGGCGAAGAACAATGCGCCCGCATGTTCAGCATGATGCATGAAGACGAAATCAAGGAAATTTCCTCGGCGATGTCCCAGCTGGGTGCGGTTCGGTCCGACCTGGTGGAGCGGCTTTGCACCGAATTCACCGACCAGCTTGGCGGGGCTGGCAGCCTGGTCGGCAGCCTGGAAAATACCGAACGGCTGCTGCTGAAAACCCTGCCGCGTGATCGGGTTGGCCAGATCATGGAAGAAATTCGCGGCCCGGCCGGCCGCACCATGTGGGACAAGCTCGGCAACGTGCACGAAGCGGTGTTGGCCGCGTACCTCAAGAACGAATATCCGCAGACCGTAGCTGTGGTTTTGTCGAAAATCCGCCCCGATCATGCGGCGCGGGTTCTGTCGATCCTGCCGGATAGTTTCGCCATGGAAGTGGTGATGCGGATGTTGCGGATGGAAAGCATCCAGAAGGACGTGTTGGATGGGGTGGAACGCACGTTGCGGTTCGAATTCATGTCCAACCTTGCCCGCAGCACGCGGCGGGACGCGCATGAAATGATGGCCGATATCTTCAACAATCTCGATCGCCAGGCGGAGTCGCGGTTTGTGTCGGCGCTGGAAGAACGCAATCGCGAATCTGCTGATCGCATCAAGTCGCTGATGTTCACCTTCGATGATTTGCAGCGGCTCAATGCCCAGGCGGTGCAGGTGCTGTTGCGCAGCGTGGACAAAACCAAATTGCCGTTGGCGCTGAAGGGAGCGTCGGAAAAGCTGCGCGATATGTTCTTCACCAACCTGTCGGAGCGCGCGGGCAAAATGCTGCACGAGGATATTGCCAATCTTGGGCCGGTCAAGCTGCGTGATGTGGATGACGCCCAGGCATCGATCGTGGCCCTGGCCAAGGACCTCGCCGCCCAGGGCGAAATCCAGATCAGCCAGAGCAAAGACGATGAGATGATTGCTTAAGATGGCACGATATCTCGAAATTTTCGGCGAGGACTTCACCACCCCCCAACCGGGCACCGAGGCGGAAATGGTGCCCGACGCGCCGGCGCCACCACCCCCGATCACGGCAGAAGATGTTGATGCCGCCTACGCAAACGGGTTGCGGGATGGGCACGCCACCGCGCTTGCCAGCGGGGTCCGCCAAACTCAGGAAATGGTGCAGGCGCTGCTGCTGGAAATCGGTGCGGTGACCGATGCGGCGTGCGAAACGGCTGATGCGAACGCTTTGCATATGACAAGATTATTGCTCGATCTGTTGCGCAAATTCTTCCCGCGCCTGTGCCGGGACTATGGCCCGGCGGAGACGGCAGACATGGTGGCGCGCGTGCTTGACGGGCTAGTGAGCGAGCCGGAGGTGGAAATCCGAGCTTGCTCGGCCGGGATAGCCAGTCTGGAGGCCTATTTTGCGACCACGCCGTACGATGGGCGCAGCAAGATCATTTTTGTCGCAGTTGATGCGATGCAACCCGGCGACACCAGCATGCGATGGAAAGATGGTCGCGCAGATCGCAACGCCGACAAATTATGGGCCGAAATACTGGAAATATTAACATTGAACGAGATCATTGAACCGGAACCGGTACAACCCACGACCCGCACCCTGATCGGACACGCACATGGCTGATGACCTCGACCTCAGTGACTTCGCCCCGCAACCGGCGGCCGATGCCTCCGCCCCACGCTCCACCCGGGACCTGGAGGCGGTGTACGACATTCCGGTAACTGTCAGCGCGGTGCTGGGCCGTTCCACAATGCAAGTGTCGCAATTGCTGAAGCTCGGCCGCGGCGCGGTCGTTGAACTCGACCGCAAACTTGGAGAGGCGATCGATATTTACGTCAATAATCGCCTGGTCGCGCGCGGCGAAGTGGTGATGGTCGATGACAACCGCCTTGGCGTCACCATGACGGAAATCGTCAAAGCCGATCGGGGGGTCTGACGCCGATGCGCATTCTGATCATCGGTGCGTTGTCGGGTCCGCTGGGGGAGGCAGCGCGGATTGCGCGGGCGCAGCATGCGGCGGTCGATCACGCAACGACCCTCGAGGCCGCCTTGGCCGCTTTGCGGCGCAATGGCGCGATCAACGTGGTGTTTTGCGAACTGCCGCACGATATCGCGGCGATGGTTCGCGCGTTGGCAGCCGAGCGGATTTTCGTGCCTGTCGTGGCCTGCGGCATCGATGTTGACCCAGACGTTGCCGCGACCGCCATTCGCGCCGGCGCCCGCGAATTCCTACCGTTGCCGCCGAGTGCCGACATGATTGCGGAATTGCTGACCGCGGTAAGCCTGCAACAGGTGAATTTCATCGTCCGCGATCCAGCGATGCGCGACGTGTTGAAGCTCGCCGACCGTGTCGCACGGGCCGAGGCATCGGTGTTGATTACAGGGGAATCCGGCACCGGCAAGGAAATGGTGGCGCGCCATCTGCATCGCGCGTCGCGCCGCGCCGGTGGCCCGTTTGTCGCTTTGAACTGCGCGGCGATCCCGGAAAACCTGCTCGAAAGCGAATTATTCGGCCATGAAAAGGGGGCGTTCAGCGGCGCGTTGGCGCGCCGGATTGGCAAGTTCGAGTCGGCCAATGGCGGGACGTTGCTGCTCGACGAAATCGGTGAGATGGACATCAATTTGCAAACCAAATTATTGCGGTCGTTGCAGGAACGCGAAATCGAACGGCTGGGCGGCAGCGCCCCGGTGAAGATCGATGTCCGCATCCTTGCCGCCACCAACCGCGATCTCGCTGCCGATGCCGCCGCCGGGCGGTTCCGCGACGATCTCTATTTCCGCCTAAACGTGATCCGCCTGCATCTGCCGCCGCTCCGCGACCGGCGCGATGATATCGCAGCCCTTGCCGATCATTTCGCCCGCAAATATGCCGAGCTTAATGGGATGCCGCATCGTCGGCTGACCGCGGATGCTTATCGCGTTCTTGAAAACCATAGCTGGCGCGGCAATGTTCGTGAATTGGAGAACTGCCTGCATCGCGCCGTGCTGTTGTCGGCAGGCGATGCCATTACGCCGGATGCCATCGACCTTGCCGGGCCATCGCTGACGCGCGCCACCGTGCGGGAAGAACCGGCGGGCCTGGTTGGCATGCGGATTGATGCGGTGGAGCGCGACCTGATCTTGCAAACTCTGTCGCACACGCTGGGCAATCGCACCCGGGCTGCGGTGATGCTGGGGATTTCCATTCGCGCCTTGCGCAACAAATTGCGCGACTACAGTGCTCAGGGCCTCGTGGTTCCGCCGCCGGTTAGTGGCATCGCGGCCTGAACGATGGCATTTCGCCTGCCGGTATTTTCCCCCAGCATCACCCGCTTCGCCCCGGGCGCCGATATTGTGCTGGCGATGGGCGTGGTCGCGATTGTTGCGGTCCTGATTGTACCGCTACCTGGGCCGATGCTGGATTTCGCGCTGTCGATTTCGATCACAATGTCGGTGCTGATCCTGATGGTGGCGATCTTTCTGCGCCGACCGCTCGATTTGTCGTCCTTCCCGACTTTGTTGCTGCTGACTACGTTATTGCGGTTGTCGCTGAATGTTGCGACCACGCGATTGATCCTCGCCCACGGCAGCGAAGGCAAATATGCCGCCGGGCGCGTGGTGGCAGCCTTCGGGTCATTCCTGATGGGCAGCGATGTGGTCATCGGGGTAATCTTGTTCGCCATCTTGCTGATCATAAATTTTGTTGTGATCACCAAAGGGTCCGGCCGCATCGCCGAAGTTGCTGCCCGTTTCAGTCTGGATGCGATGCCCGGCAAGCAGATGGCGATCGATGCCGAACTTGGCTCGGGCGCGATCAACGAAGCCACCGCCCGGGTGCGGCGCAAAGACCTTGAGGAAGAAACCGCATTTTACGGCGCGATGGACGGCGCGGCAAAATTCGTCCGGGGGGACGCGATCGCCGGGGTGATCATCACGGCTATCAACATCATCGGTGGTTTCGCCACCGGGTTGTTGCGCCATCATATGAGCTTCGGTGACGCGATTTCGACCTACACCACGCTCACCGTCGGCGATGGCCTGGTCAGCCAGATCCCAGCGCTGCTGGTATCAATCGCGGCCGGCATTGTCGTAACAAAAGGTGGGTTGGAAGGTGGGACCGACGCCGCCTTGATGGAGCAGTTGGGGAGCCGCCCCAAACCGCTCGCCATGGCGGCCGGTGGCGCGGTGCTGCTCGCCTTCATGCCCGGCCTGCCAGCCGTCCCGTTCCTGATGCTGGCCGGACTTGCCGGCGGCGGCGCATGGTTGGCCCATACCAGACCGCCGAAGCCGGATGGTGACGCAGTGATGGACACTGGCCCATCCGAGCCGACGATCAGCCAATCATTGCGGCTCGATCTGGTGCGGATCGAACTTGGCTTCGGATTGCTGAGCCTTGCCAGCGGTGATCAGCCCCGCCTGACCGAACAGATCAAGGGTCTGCGCCGCGCGGTCGCCAGCGACATGGGATTCGTGATGCCTGCGGTGCGCATCCAGGACAATTTGCAGCTTGCGGCTGATGATTACGTGATCCGCATCAAGGAAATCGAGGCCGGGCGTGGCAGTTTGCGCCCGACCATGCTGCTGGTGATGGACCCGTCCGGCAAGCAGCCCGATCTGGCTGGGGAACCAGCGATCGAGCCAACGTTCGGCCTGCCGGCGGTTTGGGTGGCGCCCGAACTGCGCGATGAAGCCGTGTTCGCCGGCTGCACCGTGGTCGATGCCGCCAGCGTGTTGACCACCCATCTGACCGAACTGGTCAAGCAGAACATGGCCGAACTTCTGTCCTATGCCGAAACCCAGAAATTGCTGGAAGACCTGCCGCAGGAGCAGCAAAAGCTGATCGGTGATCTGGTGCCGGCGCTGATCGCCACGGGTGGCATCCAGCGCGTGTTGCAGGCCCTGCTATGCGAACGTGTTTCGATCCGCGATCTGCCGACCATCCTGGAAGGCATCCAGGAAGCGTGCACCGGCGGCCAGCGCGGCACGGCGGCGATTGTTGCCATGGTGCGAGTACGCCTCGCGCGCCAGATCAGCGAAGCCCATCGCGGCAGTCGCGGGTACATCCCGATCATTCCGCTGTCGGGGGAATGGGAACATGAATTTGCCACCACCATCATTGGCCCGGCGGAAGATCGCCAACTGACGATGGTGCCCAGCAAGCTCAATGAATTCATGCAGGCGTTTCGCGGCGCGGTCGATGGCGCGATTGCCGGCGGCGATAGCCCGGTGCTGCTGACGAGCGCGGTGAACCGGGCGCAAATTCGCATGATTGTCGAGCGGGTGCGGCCGGAAATCCCGGTGTTGGCGCAGGTTGAAATTGCGCCGCGCGCGCGCATTCGCACCGTTGGGAGCGTTTGAGGCGGCATGCAGGATAGGTTAAGGCAAGGAAGACTTCTTTTTGTGAACAAAAAGAAGCAAAAAAACTTTCTCACTTTGGTTCGGAGTGCGCACCGGCAGTGGTGCGCCAGTGTCAAAAAGTTTTTTTGGTTCTTTTTGTTCACAAAAAGAACTGCTTCCTAATGCGCCTAAAAATCTTCCAATCCGCCACCGTCGCAGACGCCATGCAGGACATTCGCGCCGAGCTAGGTGTGGAAGCCCTAATTCTGTCCACCCGTCGGACAAAGTCAGGCGTCGAGGTCACCGCCGGCGTTGAACCAATCACACCTGCGCCAGCCTTGGAGCCTGATCGGCCTGGCCAGCTCGCCTGGCACGGCTTGCCCGCTTCGATGTGCGCGAAATTGCAGACCGGGCCATTGCCATTTGCGTTGCAGGTGGGGTTTCGTTTCGCCCGGCTCGACCTCGCAGGTGCGCCGCCGCTTATGTGCGTCGGGCCGCCCGGCGCCGGCAAAACCCTGACCATCGTTCGCCTGGCGACGCGGCTGGTACTCGCCGGACAAACCCCCCTGGTCCTGTCGACCGATGGATGCCGGGCGGGCGCCAATGCGCAGTTGCAGGCACTTACCGAAATATTGGGGGTGAAGTTCATAGCAATCGACAAACCCACCGATATTGGTCAGGTCTTGTCCGGTGGATCCGGGCCGGTGCTGATCGATACTGCTGGGTGCAGCCCTTACGATCCGGTCGGGCTCGGGGAACTCGCCGCGATCGGCAAGCGTGCCGCGGCACGGATCGCACTGGTTCTGCCGGCCGGGCAGGACGCGATGGAATCGCAAGATACCGCCACCGCGTTTGCTGCCGCCGGGGCTTCATTGTTGATCGCAACCAAGCTTGATATCGCCCGGCGGATTGGCGGGGTGCTGGCTGCGGCGGCGGTCGGGTTGACGATGACCGAAGCCGGCATCAGCGCCAACGCTGCTGACGGACTGTCGCCGCTTTCGCCGCAATTTCTATCCGAACGTTTGCTGTCGCGCCGTTCACCAGGAGCATTTTCGAAATGACCGGCCACATCATCGCCGTCGCGTCGGGCAAGGGCGGCGTTGGTAAAACCTGGTTTGCAATCACCTTGGCGCACGGGCTGGCGCGGTCTGGGCAGCGTGTGTTGCTGGTGGATTGGGATCTTGGATTGGCCAATCTTGATGTGCAGCTCGGGTTGATGCCGCAATGCGACCTTGCCCAGGTGCTGCAGCAGGGCCTACCGCTTGCCGGGGCGATCACCCATTTCGCCGCTTGCCTCGACATTCTGGCAGGGAGTTCCGGCACCGGCGCCATTTCGGGGCTGGATGCGGCGTCGCTGGAGATCCTGCTGGATGGGGTCCGTAGCTGTGCCGACCGTTACGACTACGTGATATGCGACCTTGCCGCCGGGCTGGATCAGGTGGTGCGGCGCATGGCGGCCTATGTTGATCAGCTCATGGTGGTGGTAACCGATGAGCCTACCAGCCTGACCGACGCCTATGCGGTGCTGAAGCTGCACGGCCGCGATGGCGATGCCGGGCGCGGCCGGATCCTCGTCAACCGGGCAAAATCGACGTCATCCGGCGCGCGCACCTATGCGACCTTGTCACGCGCTTGTCAGGCATTTCTTGGCCACACGCCGGCGCTGGCGGGGATCATCCGCAGCGACGATCATGTGCCAGACTGCATCCGTCGCCAGACGCCGCTATTCACCCGCCACCCCAACAGCCAAGCCGCGCAAGATGTTGAAGCGGTGGTGCAGGCGCTTATTCGCCAGCGTCAACCAGATCGGGCTTCTTGTGCTTGATTTTGTCCATCGCCTGCTGGACGTGGCGGCTGAAGCTGTATTCGGCCGGGCGCTGGCGATCGAGCGGGATTTCCGGGGCGAAGTCGCCATCGGTGCGAATGCCAGACAATTCAACCTTCAGCGCCTTGAACGGATTGCTGACGGATGCGGCGACGGCCGTTGCTTCGAAACCGGAATGGACCATGCAGTCGGCGCATTTTTCATAGTTGCCGACGCCGTATTTGTCCCACTCAGTGGTTTCCATTAACTCCTTGAAGGATGACGCATAGCCTTCGCCGAGCAAATAACACGGCCGTTGCCAGCCGAAATAATTGCGCGTCGGGTTGCCCCACGGCGTGCAATGAAAGGTCTGATTGCCGGCCAGGAAGTCAAGGAACATGCTTGACTGGTTGAACTGCCATTTCTTGTGCTTCGGATTGGCCGCCTGCTTGGCTTTGCCGCGCGCGAAGATGTTGCGGAACAATTCCTTGGTCGCCAGGCGGTTGAGGAAATGCTGCTGATCCGGCGCGCGTTCATAGGCGTAACCGGGCGACACGCTGATGCCGTCAATGCCCATTTCCATCACGTCATCAAAGAAATTCGCCGTGCGTTCGGCGTCCGCATTGTTGAACAAGGTCGCGTTGATAATGGTGCGAAAGCCGGCGGCCTTGGCCATGGCAATCGCCGACACGCAGCGATCGTAAACCCCGTCCTGGCAAACTGACCGGTCATGGTCGCCCTCGTCGCCATCAAGATGCACCGACCAGGAGAAGAATTTGTTCGGCTTGAACAATTCCATCTTCTTTTCCAGCAGCAGCGCGTTGGTGCAGACGATGACGTATTTCTTGCGGGCAATGATGCCGCGCACAACCTCATCGATTTCTTTGTGCAGCAGCGGCTCCCCGCCGGCGATCACCACGACCGGCGCGCCGCATTCGTCCACCGCTTGCAGGCATTCCGCCACCGACAGGCGTTGATTGAGGATTTCCGCAGGATAGTCGATCTTGCCACAGCCCGAGCACGCCAGATTGCAGCGAAACAACGGCTCCAGCATCAGCACCAACGGGTAGCGCTTGCGGCCGATCAGATGCTGTTTGACGACATAGGCGCCAACGCGAACGGCCTGGTGCAGCGGGATACCCATCGAGCAGTCTCCAGATAAAACGCGAACAGGACGTCGCGTTCGCTTTTTGGCTATCGGCCATGCCAATGTCAACTGGTATCGCTGCCGGATCGGGGTTACATGCGGTTCATGAGTGACGATATCGTTCAAGACAGCGCCCGCGGGCGGCGCGCGCCGGTGCAGGGCCGCAGCCAGGAAACCGTGCAGCGCGTGCTGACGGCGGCGTCCGCGTTGCTCGCCCGTGGCGTGACGGTCGAAGCGCTGACCACGGCGGGCATCGCGGGGGAAGCCGGGCTTTCCATCGGCGCGCTTTATCGGTTTTTCCCTGACAAGCAGGCGATCGTCGATGCGATAGCCTTGCGGCATATGGAATTATTCCAGGAAACCCTGGGTCTGCGGCTGATGACGGCCTTTCCCGCCGATCCGGGCGCGTTTCTCGGTCTGGTGGTCGATGAATTCGTTGCCTATCTCGACATCAACCCGGACTTCCGCACCGTCGCCTATGGTGCGGCAACCGGTTTGCCCGGCCGCGCCGTCAGCCGCCCAACCCGCGACGCCGAGGCGACGTCCGGGCAGGTCGCCGAAATGGTCAAGGAATTCCTGGTCGAAGCGTTCGATCTGACGCCAAGCGACGATTTCACCTTGCGGTTACGGATCGCCACTGAAGTGGGGGACCGGCTGCTGTCCTTCGCTTTCGATCAGCCCGATCTGGCGGCGCGGGCACAGGTCCTGGCGGAGGCTAAGCGTCTCCTCGCCGGCTACGTGTTCGGCGCCTGACCAAGTTCGCGCACCGCCGCGATCACAGCCCCAGGTGCCTCATGCGGCAGGAAATGACCGACGGTCGGTAGAATCGCCCGCCGATAGGGGCCGGTAAATCGATGTCGTGCCGGGTCGGCAAGGTCCGGGGTGCGCACCCCGTCCGCCGCCCCCTCTAGCGCGATTGTCGGCACCGAAATCGCCGGTTGCCGCGCCAAGGCTGCCTCGATATCGGCCAAAGCCGGATCGCCGGGCGCATTCTGATGGCGGTGGCGGTAGGAATGGATCACCACATCCACGAAATCGGGATTGTCGAAGCTTGCTGCCGCGCGGGCGAAAGTCGCGTCATCAAATGCCCAGTTCGGCGACCACAGGCGCCATAATAGCCGCGCTATCCCGGCACGATCAGCTTCCAGTCCGGCCCGACCGCGGGCGGTCTGGAAATACCATTGGTACCACAGCCGTGCCTCATCCTCCGCCGGCAGGGGCGTCCGGGCGGACGCGATATGCTGGATATTGTAGCCGCCGATCGTTACCAGCCCGCGCACCCGGTCCGGCCACAAGGCCGCCACGACGCACGCGGCGCGGCCACCCCAATCATAGCCCCCAAGAATTGCGCGATCGATGCCAAGGGCCGTCAGAAAATCGCGCAAATCGGCACCTAGTGCCGCCTGTTCGCCCGATCGCGGGGTCGTGGCCGACCGAAACCGGGTCGGGCCATAGCCACGTAACCAGGGCACCAACACAAGGTACCCATCAGCCGCCAACGCCGGGGCGACCGTCGCATAGGCCCCTATATCATCGGGAAACCCATGTAGCAGAACCACCGCCGGCCCGGCCTCCGGGCCAAATGCGCAATAGGCGATATCGAGCGTCGCGGTCTGAACCCGCAACGCGTTAATTGGCAGCAACGGCCTGCTTCTTCAGCGCATCGATCAACGCCTGAACATCGTTATTGTTGCGCTGCAGGAACGCGCTGTAATCGTTTCGCTGGGTCAGGCGAAGGCTGGTGCCCTCGGCCACCACGTCAATCACTCTCGGCTTGCCGCCCACATTGGCCACCAGCCAATCCACCTTGTTCGGCGCATTGCCCGGCCGGTTGACCGTGCTGGCCACCGAGATTTCCTCCACCCGGGCCTGACCCTTGCCCAGGGCGAATGAAACGCCTTGGTATTCACCAACCTTGCCGGTGATGTTCGATACCATCACGTTGCGGAAAATCTCGGTGTAGTCTTTCTGCTGCTGCGGCGTAGCGGTGCGCCAGAATCGCCCGAGGCAGAACCGCGCCACCCCATCAATATCAACGGCCTCAAACACGATCTGCCGCATCGCCGCCTTCTGGGCATCAACCGGCTTGCCGCCATTCACAACCGCGGACAAATCCTTCAGCAATTTATCGACGAATTTCTCCGCCTGGTCGGTATCGTCGGCCCATGCCGCAAACGGCGCCAATAGGCCAATCGCCAACCCAAACCCCGCCAACCCCCGACGTCCCAACATCTGCGATCCTTGGATTGTCATTTTGAACCGCCCCATGCCGAAGGTTGCGTTAGAATCTCGGGCTTCTTCGCCTCGTCTATCTGCGACTGCCGATGCTGGCGCCACAGGCTGCGAATGGTCGCATACGGGTCGAGCGCCTGGGCCTTGATCTTGTCGAGATCGTCAACCACCCCGGCCCGCGCATCGACGGCGCCCACAACTGTCTTGGTGTAACCGAAAACCGTATTTTCCAACCCATGCGGCAAATAGCCGGTCGGCGTCGCGGCCATGTCACCCACCATCCCAATCCCATCACGCGGATTGGACGGGCCGAAGATCGGCAGCATCAAATACGGTCCCTCCGGCGCACCCCATACCGCGAATGTCATCCCGAGATCGGCATCATGCGCGGGCCATCCCCAGCCGGTCGCGACATCGAAAAACCCGCCAACCCCGATCGTGGTGTTCAGCACCAGGCGCATCAGCGTGTCGCCCGCGCGCCGCGGTTTGCCCTGCAGCATATCGTTCATCAAGGTGACCGGATTGCCAAGATTATCCAGCAAATTATGGATGTGCGACCGCACCCCCGGCGCCAGAACGTAGTTATAGCCAACCGCCACCGGACGCAGAACCACCTGGTCAATCTTGTCATTTACCGCATAAACCACCCGGTTCGCCGGCTCAATCGGGTCGTTGGTCTGCTTGAATTCCGCCACCGCATCAGGATCATCCGCCGGCGGCGCCGTCGCGCACCCGGCCATCACCAGTGCCGCCACCAGGACCACAGCCTGGGAGAAAGATTGAACTATGCGCTGCATCGAAAGCCTCTGAAATACACCCTGTCATGGGTGATGAATGGCATAAGCATATGGCGAAATCGTAGCGAACTGACCACGTTTACGCCCGAATTTCCAGTGGCGGGCAGATTGCAATAAATTTACCTGCCAACCCGCCGGCCGGGAGACTTGCGCGCGGCCGCAAGATCGCCAATATCGCGCAATGAACGCGTCATCCCCCACACTCGCCCGCTGGTTGTCCGGCCCACGCTTCGATCGGCTGCCCGATCGCGCCCACGATCAGGCGCCGCCGAAACTGTCGTTCGAATTCTTCCCGCCACGCACCGACGCGCTGGAAACCCAGCTCTGGGCCTGCATCCGCAAACTTGAACCGCTTGCCCCGCGCTTCGCGTCCGTTACCTATGGCGCGGGCGGCAGTACGCAAGCCCGCACCCACGCAACCGTCGCCCGAATGGTCACCGAAACAACCCTTACCCCGGCCGCGCACCTTACCTGCGTGGGCGCTTCGCGGGGGGAAATCGACGACATCGCGCGCGCCTACTGGGACGCCGGCATCCGCCACATCGTCGCCCTCCGCGGTGATGTCCCCGGCGGCGGACCCTATATCCCCCACCCACAAGGCTACGCCTACGCGTCCGACCTCGTCGCCGGCCTGGCTAAAGTGGCCCCCTTCGAAATCTCCGTCGCCGCCTACCCGGAAATCCACCCAACCGCTGCAAGCCCGCTCGCCGACCTCGAAGTGCTCAAACGCAAACTCGACGCCGGTGCCACCCGCGCCATCACCAACTACTTCTTCGATAACGCAACCTTCCTCCGCTTCCTCGACCTCGCACTCGCCGCCGGCATAACCGCCCCCATCGTCCCCGGCATCATGCCCGTGTCCAACTACACCCAGATCGTTAAATTCTCCGCGACCTCCGGCGTCCATGTCCCCGCCTGGCTCGGCGCATACTTCGACGGCGTCGAAGATGACGTCGAAATCCGCCGCATGATCGCCGCCGTCGTCGCCGCCGAACAAGTCCGCCAACTGCAAGCCAACGGCATCGACGAATTCCACTTCTATACCCTCAACCGACCCGACCTAACCAACGCCATCGCCCACATCCTTGGGGTCCGGCCTCGGGCTGCGGGTGTTGGGTAGGGTTCGGAAGGCAAGCAAGCGCTGGGGCGCTGCCCCAGACCCCGCCAGGGAAGGTCCCTGGACGCCAAACCCTTTAAGGGTAAGTCGCTTTCTTAGGATAGGGGTCCGGGGTCCCACCCCGGCGGGGGTCGAGGGGGCAGCGCCCCAGCGCCTTGCTTGCTTGCCTTCCGAACCCTACCCCAACTCCTGCTGCACGACGCTGACCCAGTATGCAGCGCCGGTGGGGATGATGGCGTCGTTGAAGTTGTAGTGTGGGGTATGGACTTGGTGGATTTTGCCGTCGGCGGAGGTGACGCCGTTGCCGAGGAAGATGAAGGCTCCGGGGCGTTGTTCCATCATGTAGGCGAAGTCTTCACCGCCGGTGGTTTGGTTGGCGGTGGTGACATTGGGGCTGCCGACGAGGGTTTGGGCGGCGCTGATGGCGATGTCGGTTTGGTCGGATGCGTTGGACAGGGGGGTGGCGAACCAGCCCATTTCGATTTCTGCGGTGCATCCGTTGGCGGCGGCCATGGCGTGGGCGAGGTCGGACATGCGGCGGTCGATGATATCTTTGGTTTCCGCGGTGTAGTGCCGCATGGTGCCGGTGACTTCGACTTCGGACGGCATGACGTTGGAGGATTGGTTTGAGCCGCCGTGGATGGACCCGACGCTGATGACGGCGGTTTCGAGCGGCGAGATATTGCGGCTGACGACGGTTTGCAGCGCCATGATGTATTGGGCGAGGGCGATGGTGACGTCGGTGGCTTTATGCGGGGTGGCGCCGCCGTGGCCGCCGGTGCCGCGGAAGACGACGCGCCATTTGCCACCGCCGGCCATCATCGGGCCTTTGCGGATGGCGAATTTGCCTTGTTCGTAGCCCGGCATGTTGTGCAAGCCGTAGATCGCGTCGCACGGGAAGCGGTCGAACAGTTTGTCGTTCAGCATGTTGATGGCGCCACCGCGGCCTTCTTCGGCGGGTTGGAAGATCAGGTTGACGGTGCCGGCGAAGTCGCGATTGCGGGCGAGGTATTTGGCCGCGCCGAGCAGCATGGTGGTGTGCCCGTCATGTCCGCAGGCGTGCATCACGCCGGGGTTTTGCGAGGCATAGGGCACGCCGGTTTGTTCGGGGATGGCGAGGGCGTCCATATCGGCGCGCAGGCCGATGGCGCTGCTGCGGTTGGAGGCGCCGACTGGTTTGGTGCCACGCACGACGCCGACGACGCCGGTGCCGCCGACGCCTTCGGTGACCTCGATCCCCCATTCGCGCAGCTTGGCGGCGACCAAAGCTGCGGTGCGGACTTCTTCGAGCCCCATTTCCGGATGGGCGTGGATGTCCTGGCGGATGGCGGTTAGTTCGGCGTGATCATTTTGTTCGATGTCGGCGATGATGTGGGCGAGGGTCATGGTGGCTCCTGGAAAGCGCGTTAGCGGTCTATTGCGGCGAAGACTGCAGCGGCAAGGCTGCTGCTGCGTAGGTTGCCGATCAGGCTGCCGCTCATCCGGTTCATCACGTAGCCGATTGCCACGCTGCGTTCGACATTGGCGCAGCCGTAAGCGCCACCCCAGCCGGAATGGCCGAAGGTTTCGGGGTGCGGTCCCCAGTTCGTCGCCATGTTGAGCGAGACCCCGGCCGCCCAGGGGCGCGGGCCGAGCAGCATGTCAGGGCCGGGATAGCGCATCGCGCGCAGCCGATCGATGCCGGCGGGGGAGATGATTTTGATGCCATCGAGCACCCCGCCATTGGCAATGGCGGCGTAGATGCGGCCGAGCCCGTGCGCCGAGGATTGCCCGTTGGCCGCCGGGATTTGCGCGGCCCGCCAGTCGCGGCGGTTGGGCGCGGTGGCATCGAGCCTTGGGTTCCCCACGGCCCGCATGGCGACCGCCGGTTGCCCAGCGCCGATGGCGGCCGATCCGCCGGCGACGTTGGGCCCGATCATTTCCGCCACCCGCCAATCATGCGCGAGCGGCAGTCCGACATGGAAATCCGCGCCGAGCGGTCCCGCCAGCGCATCGCGGATGAAGCCGCCGACATCTTGCCCGCTGATGCGGCGCACCAGTTCGCCGGCCAGGAAGCCGAAGGTGATGGCGTGATAGGATGCGGCGGTGCCGGGCACCCAGGCTGGCGACTGGGCGGCGAGCCGGCGGGTGGAGAGCGACCAGTCGAACAAATCTTCGGTTTTGGCCGGGACGTCAAAGCCGTTCAGCCCGCCCTGGTGGGAAACAAGTTGCCCGACGGTGATGTCCGCCTTGCCAGCGGCGGCGAAGCCCGGCCAATGCTGCGCCACCTTGTCGTCGTAGCTCAGCCGGCCTTGATCCACCAGCATGGCGAGCGCGATCGCGGTCACGCCCTTGGTTGCTGACCAGACATTGACCAGCGTGTCGCGCGCCCAGGGTTCGCTTTCGGCGGCGTCGCGATGCCCGCCCCAGAGATCGACGACGCAGCGCCCGTGCACATAGACCGCGAGGGCTGCGCCGATTTCGCGGTCATCGCCCTCGCGGCTGAAATTTTCGATGAAGGCGTCGCGGACATTTTCGAAGCCCGGCGCGACGGTGCCGGCGATGTGGTTCTTGGCCATTTCAATCTCCCTCAGGCGCGGCGGACGTTCCAGAACAAGGCGTAGCCGGTATGGATCATGTCGATCAGATCGCGCCGGTAAGCGGTTTTGGGTTTCCAGAAGCCGAGCGGCACGTACGGCACTTCATCGAAGGCGGTGCGCTGTGCGGCATCGAAGGCTACCTGGCGCGCGGCCGGATCGCTTGCGGCCATCCAGGCTTCGGCGTGTTTTTCGGCTTCTGCGCTGACATACCAGCCCGCCCAGCCGCCCTCGGCCGGGCCGCGGGTGTTGTAGTTTTCTGCCGGATTGGACACCGTGAGTGCCGCCGCACTGGTATGGAACATGCTCCAGCCGCCTTTGTCGGGGGTGGCCTTGGAGTTGCGCCGTTGGAGCAAGGTGCCGAAATCCATGTCGAGCAGATCGACATTGAAGCCGATCTTGCCGAGCAGGTCGGCGGTCAGCTGGCCTTGGCTCGAAATGAAGCTGTAATCGGTGGGATTGATGATCACCACCTTCTCGCCATTATAGCCGGCAGCTTTGAGTTCGGCGCGCAGCGTGGGGAGGTCCTTTGGGGTTTTCAGGCCATAGTCGGTCACCCCCGGCAGGCCGCAGAGGAACATCGCGTGGCATTCGGTGAAGCCGTTATCATCGCCATGGATCGCCCGCATGTAGTCGACCTGGTTCACCGCGTCGCGCACCACCCGGCGGATCGCCGGATTATTGAACGGCGGATGCAGGAAGTTGAAGCGCGCAATTGACTCGAGCCCGAACGGGCTTGAATCGCGCACGACCAGATTGGGATTTTTGCTGAGCTGCGGCACCAGATCGAGCAGGGCGACTTCGTACCAATCCACCTCGCCCTTGCTGAGTGCCGCCGCCGCCGTCGCCTGATCGGGGATCACAGTCCATTCAATGCGATCGAAATAGGCCCGCTTGCCGCCGGCGAGCCAGTTGGATGGCTCATCGCGCGGCACGTACGCCTCGTTGCGGGCATATGCCACGCGGCTGCCGGAGACGAATTCGTTGGCGAGGAACTTGAACGGGCCGGAGCCGACCATTTCCGTTACCTGCTTGAACGGATCGGTTGCGGCCAGCCGTTCGGGCATGATGAAAAGCGGGATCGGTCCGGCATGGGCGAGCGCTTCGATCACCACCCCCATTGGCCGCTTGAGGATGATGCGGAAGGTTCGGTCGTCGGGCGCGTCCATCCGGTCGGTAAAGCCGGCGAGCGCCTGGCCGAAACTATCGCGTGCTGACCAGCGCTTGATGCTGGCGATGCAGTCGCGCCCGCGCACTGGCTCCCCATCATGGAATTTGAGGCCGGGGCGCAAGGTGAAACGCCAGGTCAGCTTGTCGTCCGATACCGTATGGCCTTCGACCATTTGCGGGTGCGGTTGGTTTTGCGCATCGATCCCGTAGAGGCAGTCAAACACCGCAAAGCCGTGATTGATCGATACGCCGGCGGTGGTGATGGTCGGGTCGATGAAGGACAGGTTGGCCGACGGGATCAGCCGCAAGGTCCGCGCCCGCGTGTCCTGGGCAATTGCCGGCATCGCCAACGCGGCCGCCGCCGCGCCTTGCAGCAGCGTGCGCCGCCGCAATCCTGATTTTTTTGTCATTGTTTCCCCCTGAGGCTGAGCTTAGCTCGCCAGTTAACTCGCTAATTCCTGTTGCACGATCTGCGCCCAGAAGGCGACGCCGTGCGGAATGATGTCATCGTTGAAATTATAATGCGGGGTATGGACCTGATGGGTTGGGCCGTCCGCATTCACCCCGTTGCCGATCAAGACCATCGCGCCTGGGCGTTGTTCCATCATGAAGGCGAAATCCTCGCCCCCCGTGCTGGCGGCCGCGTTGGCGTTCACCGAAGCCGGCCCGACCAGCGCCTGGGCTGCGGCCACGCATTGGTCGGTTTGGTCGGGCGCGTTGACCAAAGGTGTAGTGCCCCAGCGCATCGTAACGTCCGCCGTGCAGCCCACCGCCATTGCCATCGCGTTGGCCAAAGCCGGCAAACGCTGGTCGATGATCGCCATCACCGATTTATCGAATGCCCGCATCGTGCCGGTGATTTCCATGTCGGCCGGCATCACGTTGGGGGACTGGTTCGATCCGCCATGGATGGAGCCGACGCTGATCACTGCGGTTTCCAGTGGTGAGACATTGCGGCTGACCACCGTCTGCACCGCCATGATGAACTGGGCGGCCGCTATGCTGACATCGGTCGCCTTATGCGGATACGCCCCGCCATGCCCGCCCGTGCCGTGGAAGGTCACTTTCCACACCCCGGTTCCCGCCAGCATCGGGCCGGTGCGGATGGCGAACTTGCCGACCTGGTAGCCCGGCATGTTGTGCATGCCGTAAATCGCATCGCACGGGAAACGATCGAACAGCCCGTCTTCCAGCATCTTCACCGCACCGCCGCGGCCTTCTTCGGCGGGCTGGAAAATTAAATTTACCGTGCCGGCAAAATCGCGATTGCGCGACAAATATTTCGCGGCCCCCAGCAGCATCGTTGTGTGCCCGTCATGCCCACACGCATGCATGACGCCGGCGTTTTGCGAGGCATATTCCACCCCGGTCTGTTCCGGGATCGCCAGCGCATCCATATCCGCGCGCAGCCCGATGGCGCGTTCGCGGTTGGACGGCCCCACCGGCCGCGTGCCACGGATCACGCCGACAACGCCGGTGATCCCGACGCCCTCGGTGACCTCCACCCCCCATTCGCGCAGTTTCGCCGCAACCAAGGCGGCGGTGCGAACTTCCTCCAACCCCATTTCGGGGTGGGCGTGAATGTCGCGGCGGATCGCGGTGAGTTCGTCATGGTCGGTGCGGATGTCGGCAAGCATGTCGGTGGCGTTCATGGGATTTTCCTTTTTAGCCGAGTTCTTGCTGCACAAGCTGCGCCCAGTAGGCCACGCCATAGGGGATCGCTGCGTCGTTGAAATCAAACAGCGGGGTGTGCACCTGATGCACTTTGCCGTCCGGCGCACGGCCGTTGCCGATGAACATAAAGGCGCCGGGCCGCTGTTCCATCATATAGGCGAAATCCTCGCCCGCTGTGATCGGCGGGACGTTGGGTTCTACGGCATCACTGCCGACCGTGGCGGTGGCGGCTTCGATGGCAATGTCGGTTTGTTCAGCGCGGTTGATCAACGGGGTGAAGCCCCAATCGGTGGTGACCTCAGCGCGCACCTGATTGCAATCGGCGGTGGCCTGGGCGATGGCGCGCAACCGCGTGCCGATGGTTTCCATGACGGACTTGTTATAGGCGCGCATGGTGCCGGTGATTTCGATGTCCGCCGGCATGACGTTCGACGCCTGGTTCGATCCGCCATGGATTGAGCCAACGCTGATCACCGCTGTTTCAATCGGTGGCACGTTGCGGCTGACCACAGTTTGCAACGCCAAGATAAATTGCGCCTGGGCAATGCTGACATCGGTCGCCAGATGCGGCGTTGCCCCGCCATGCCCGCCTGTGCCGTGAAATATCACTTTCCAACTACCGGCAGCGGCCAGCATCGGGCCTTTGCGGATGGCAAAAGTGCCGACCGTTTGCCCGGGCGAGTTATGCATGCCGTAAATCGCGTCGCACGGGAAACGATCGAATAACCCGTCCTTCAACATCGCCAGCGCGCCGCCGCGCCCTTCCTCGGCAGGCTGGAAGATCAAATTGACCGTGCCGGCGAAATCCCGGTTGCGGGCCAGATATTTCGCGGCCCCCAGCAGCATCGTGGTGTGGCCGTCATGTCCGCAAGCATGCATCACGCCAGGGTTTTCCGAGGCATAAGGCACCCCGGTCTGTTCAATGATCGCCAGCGCATCCATGTCCGCGCGCAGCCCGATGGCGCGTTCGCGATTGCTTGGCCCTACCGGGCGGGTGCCACGAATGACGCCGACGATTCCGGTGACGCCAACCTGCTCGGTCACTTCCACCCCCCATTCGCGCAGTTTGGCCGCCACCAAAGCCGCCGTCCGCACTTCTTCCAGACCAAGTTCCGGATGGGCGTGGATGTCGCGGCGGATCGCGGTCAATTCGGCATGGTCCTGGGCGATGTCGGCGAGCATGTCTGCGTTCATGGTGGGAACTTTCGGGCTAGGGCAAGTATTTTTTAAGGCAAGCAGTTCTTTTTGTGAACAAAAAGAACCAAAAAAACTTTTTCTCACTTAGTTACGGCCACCGTGCCATTGCGGATGGACCCAACCCAACGGGCAGGCAGTACATGGATGAAGTTTTTTTGCTTCTTTTTGTTCACAAAAAGAAGACCTTCCGACACATATTGTCCCGCAACCATATACGGCGGAGGCCGGTTCGGCGCGGCAAGCCTGGTGGGTTGGGGATCACGTCACGCTCCTGTTTGGGAAGAGGTTAATCGGCGCCCAACGCAGGTGACAAGCCCATCCTTCGATAGATCGGCCGCAGCAGGAACGGGGACAGGAACAGCGGGAACTGACAAAGTGCGAAGAACAGCGCCAGCCTTGGATCGGCGGCCGCCGGCAAAACCGCCAGGTACAGCGCCATATTGCGATTGCCGCTGAGCATTCCGGCGGACGCCGCTTCCCGCCAGCCGAACGGCGCCAAGGCGAGCGTCGAGACCAAATTCAACCCGAAATCCGCAATCACCGCCGCTGTTAGTGCTTGCACCACCCACCACGGATCATCCAGCAAACGCGTTGCCAGCCCGTCCATGACGCCGACGCCGTAAATGATCACCAGCCACACCACTGCGCCATCGACCGCCGGCCCGTGCGGCGCCAATCGTTCCGCACCGATTGCCCGCCGCAATGCCATCGACAGCAGCAACGGCAAGCCGACCACCAGCCCGAGCCGCCCTGCGAAAGACTGCAACGAAATCGCCAGATCGACCCCGATTAGCGCGTACACCATCGGCGGCGCGGTCAGCGGCACCAGGATTGTGGTGACCAGGGTTGCGATCAGCGATAATTCCGGGTCCAGCCCGACCATGCGGGCAAAGGCGGCACCCGAAGTCGCGGCACACCCAGTGGCGAAAATCACGACGCCTGCGGCAATCCCAGCATCGAGCCGGAGCGCTTCGACCACCGCCCAGGCGATTACCGGGCAGACTAATGCGTGAAACCCAACGATCACCGCCAACCGCCCTGGCCGGCGCAAATGCCCGATCGCCGCCGGAATATCGACCCGCAGCAGCACCAACGTCATCAGCCCCATGATCGATGGCGCGATGATCGGGTGGAACAGGCGCGCCAACGGCGGCACCAGCACGCCGAGAAACACCCCAGCCCCGAGCAGAACTCCTCCGTAGCGCGCCGACCAGGCTAATCCTCGACTTACTGCGGTTCCCAATTTTGCTCCTCGGTCAATCGCGGCTTACATGATAGAAGCTTAACGACATAAGCGCCTATCAGGAGGCCCCCCATGTCAGCTACGACCACCACAAGATGGACCGTGTCGGTTGCCAAATCGACCGACATCGCCGTGCGGACCTATCTGGCCCAGCGCGGCATGAAAAAGGGCGATCTGTCGAAATTCATCGAAGATGCGGTGAAGTGGCGCGTGCTCGATCAGACCATGGCCGATGCGCGCAGCAAATTTGCCGATATGCCGCCCGAGGCACTGGACAGCCTGATTGGCGAAGCCGTGGCCGCAACCCGACAGGGCGCAACGGCGCGGGCCGGATAGGGCGTGCGGCTGGTCGTTGACACCAATATCCTCATCAGCGCGCTGCTGTCGGACAAATCCCTCCCTGCATATTTGATCGTGCTGTGGCGGGCGGGCCATTTCGATCTGCTGACGTCCGCGGCGCAACTCGATGAACTGATGCGCCTGACCCGCTATCCGAAAATACGCCAGCGCCTATCCCCGCAACTGGCGGGTCAGCTTATCAACGAACTGCGCGGCATCGCGATCATGATGACCGATTTGCCCGTGGTAAGCGTGTCACCCGATCCGTATGACAATTATCTTCTCGCCATGGCTCAGCTTGGCGCTGCCAATTTTGTGGTGACCGGCGACAAGCGCGACCTGTTGGCACTCAACGTTTTCGCCGGCACCAAAATCATCACCGCGCGCGACTTTTTGGTTCTGCACGGGCGAATGCCACCTGGGACGTTCTAATCCCCACCTTGCCGCGTTCCCCGCCTGTTCTATACCCTGCCCAAGCAGCCATGGAATCCCGCGCCCTATGACCGACTACCTCACCCGCCTGAACCCTGAACAGCGCGAAGCCGTCGAGACCGTCGATGGCCCCGTGCTGGTGCTCGCTGGCGCCGGCACGGGTAAAACCCGGGTGCTGACCAGCCGCTTCGCCCATATCCTGTTGACCAAGCGGGCGTTTCCCAACCAGGTGCTTGCCGTCACCTTCACCAACAAAGCGGCGCGGGAAATGCGCGAGCGCGTCGCCGCGATTTTGGGCCACCCCGCCGAAGGGCTGTGGTTGGGCACCTTCCACGCACTTTGCGCCCGCATGCTGCGCCGCCATGCCGACCTGGTCGGGCTGACCAGCAGCTTCAACATTCTTGATGCCGACGATCAGTTGCGCCTGCTGAAGCAGGTGATGGAAGCGGCGCGGCTCGACCTTAAGCGCTTCCCGCCGCCGGCGTTGATGGCGATTATCCAGCGTTGGAAGGACCGCGCCATCACGCCCGACAAGGTAACCGTTGCGGAGGATAGCGACTTCGCCAATGGCCGGGCGCGGGAATTTTACGCCGCCTACCAGGAACGTCTGCGCACCCTCAACACCGTCGATTTCGGTGATCTGCTGCTGCACATGACCGAAATCCTGCGCACCCATCCGGACGTGCTGGCGCAATATCATCGCGCTTTCCGCTACATCCTGGTCGATGAATATCAGGACACTAATCTGGTGCAGTATCTCTGGCTGCGCCTGCTCGCCCAGGGCCACAAGAATATCTGCTGCGTCGGCGATGATGATCAGTCGATTTATAGCTGGCGCGGGGCGGAGGTCGAAAACATCTTGCGCTTCGAAAAGGATTTTCCCGGCGCCAAGATCGTCAAGCTCGAAGCCAATTATCGCTCGACGGCGCCGATCCTGGCCGCCGCCGCCGGCCTGATTGCGCATAATTCTGGCCGCCATGACAAAACCCTGCGCAGCGGCAAGAATGATGCGTCAGGCGACAAGGTGCAGGTCATCGGGCTGTGGGATTCGGACGAGGAAGCCCGCATGGTTGGTGACCGGATGGAAAATCTCCGCCGCGACGGCCATAAATTGTCGGAAATGGCAGTGCTGGTGCGCGCCGGATTTCAGACCCGCGCGTTCGAGGAGCGGCTGATCACCCTCGGCCTGCCCTATCGCGTGATCGGCGGGTTGCGTTTTTACGAACGCGCCGAAATCCGCGATGCCATCGCCTATTGCCGGGTGCTCAACCAGCCCGCCGATGATCTGGCGTTTGAGCGTATTGTCAATTTGCCGCGCCGTGGCGTCGGCGAACAGGCGCTGCGCACCATGCATGAACGGGCGCGCGCGGCCCAAATCCCGCTGACGCTGGCCGCCGCGGCATTGGTCGCGGAAAGCGGTTTGCGCGGCAAGGTGCGCGCCGAGGTCGGCAATTTGCTTGACCAGTTCGACCAATGGCGCGCCGGGCTTGACCGCGATGGCCATGTCGAAACCGTCGCCCGGATGTTGGATGAAAGCGGCTATACCGGGATGTGGAAGGCCGACAAATCCCCCGAAGCGCCCGGCCGGCTCGACAATCTCAAGGAAATGGTCCGCGCGCTGGTCGATTACGAAAGCCTTGGCGCCTTCCTCGACCATGTCAGTCTGGTGATGGACAACGAAGAAAACGCTGACAGCGACAAGGTCAATCTGATGACCATGCATGGCGCCAAGGGGTTGGAGTTCGACACGGTTTTCCTGCCAGGATGGGAGGACGGGCTGTTCCCGAGCCAGCGCAGCATGGATGAAAGCGGCGGCAAGGGACTGGAGGAAGAACGCCGGCTTGCCTATGTCGGGCTGACCCGGGCGCGCCGGCGATCCATCATCAGCCATGCTGCCAATCGCCGGATTTACGCCAACTGGCAGTCCAACATCCCGAGCCGCTTCATCGGCGAATTGCCGGAAGACGAGATCGAGATCGGTGGTTCGCAATCGGTCAAGCAGGTCACCAGCTTCACCACGGTGTTCCCGCTGGTGGCGCGCAGCACCTACGCGGCCAAACCCCGCGAAGTCGCGGCCTGGGAGCAGCCCGCCCGCCCGACGGCCACGAAAAAATTCGCCCGTGGCGCACGGGTGTTCCACGATAAATTCGGCTATGGCACCGTCACATCCGTCGAGGACGACAAATTGAACATCGAATTCGATAAGGCCGGTAGCAAGCGGGTGATTGATCGCTTTGTGACCGACGCCACCGCATGAAGCCCGCACGCCACGCCATTCAGCTTGAAACCATCACAATTGTGGTGCCGGAATACGCGCTCGATGCCTATGAAAGCGCGTTGGCCACCGCCTGCGGCACGGTCGGGTTCTTCCTTGATGAGGCGACGCGGATCTGGACCCTCGAAGGGGTAAAGGATCAGGGCGCTGATGAGGTCGAGCTTGCTGGCGCCCTGGCGTTGGCGGCTTTGGTGACCGGGTTCGATGCGCCCTTGACCCGCCGGCCCACCGAATCCGAAGGCTGGCTCGCCCGCAACCAGGAAAGCTTCCCCGAACAGCTGGTTGGCAAGCGCTTTGCGGTACGCGGCACCCATATCAAGGAAAAGCGGGTTCCGGGGCGGCTGACCATCGTGCTTGATGCCGGGATTGCGTTTGGCTCGGGCGAGCATGGTTCCACCCGCGGCTGCCTGCGAGCGTTCGAAACTGTCGCGCATCGCCGGCCGCAGCGTATTCTGGATTTGGGCACTGGATCAGGGATTCTGGCGATGGGGGCGGCGAAATATTTGCACCGCCCAGTGCTGGCGACCGATATCGATCCGTGGTCGGTGCGGGTGACGCGCGAAAACGCGGTGCGCAATGGCTTGGGCCGCCAAATTCGCGCTGTCCGCGCCGATGGCTGGCAGGCGACGACAGTGCGCAAGCCGGCACCGTATGATTTGATTTTCGCCAATATTCTGGCGCGGCCGCTGTGCAGCATGGCGGCTGATCTGGCGCGCCATCTGGCGCCGGGCGGCACTGCCATTCTGGCGGGCTTATTGGATAGTCAGCGTGCCTGGGTGCTATCGGCCCATCGTCGTGCCGGGTTGGTGATCGAACGCACGCTGCACGAGGGTCGCTGGGCGACCCTCGTGCTACGCAAGGCAAGTTAGGCGTGCTGGATACGCCCGGTTTGCAGCTTGGTGCCGAAACGTTCGGCATTGCGCGCAGCGACGACATTCTGGTCGAACGCGGTCGCCAGTTCGCCTCGGCTCAGGCCGATATCGGCGAGTTCATGGTCGGTCAGGGCGGAAAGCTCGCTCACCGCGGCGCGACGCTTCAGCCAGGCGCTGATGCGCGCCACAATGCCAGGACGTGTCGGGACAGGGGTGTCAAAGTAAAAAGCGGCGTATTCCGAGTTGAAGCCGCGATCGGATGGGGTGAAATAGCTCGACATGCTGGTCGCCATCATGAGGGCAAGTTCGTCAGTCGCGTAACGGATGGTCATGTTAAGTATCCTGGTAGGCAAACCGTGGTGGGCGTTGTGCGTCGATGCAGTTCGTCGCGCGGTTTTGATGCACTGCAACATAGGCGCGCCGAACCTGTGGATAAACTGCCGGATTCCCCGTCCAGCCATGCGTTTAATGCATGATTACGATTGTAGGTATGTGTTTTTGTAGATTCAGCCGTGAGGATACGCCGCCATGTCCGCCGCATCTCTGACCCAATTGCGTGAAGAAATCCGCCGCCAGGGGCTCGACGGGCTGCTCGTGCCGCGTGCGGATGAACATCTCGGGGAGTATGTGCCGGCCAATGCCGAACGGCTCGCCTGGCTCACCGGTTTTACCGGTAGCGCCGGGCTGGCGGTGGTGCTGGCCGATCGCGCGGCCGCCTTCACCGATGGCCGCTACGTGCTGCAACTGGCGGCGCAAACCGATGGCGCGCTGTGGGAAAGGCGGCATTTGATTGATGAACCGCCGCCGGCCTGGATCGCCGCCCACACCAAACCGGGCGCCCGCATCGGCTATGACGCGCTGCATTTCTCCGAAGATGCCGTGCAGCGCTATAGCGATGCCGGTTTGGTGATGGTGCCGGTTGAGCGCAACCCGATCGATGTGGTCTGGGCTGACCGCCCCGACCCGCCGATGGCGCCCGCTTTGCCGCACCCGATTGCCTATGCCGGCAAAACTGCCGCTCAAAAGCGCGAGGACGTTGCCGCCATTCTGCGCGATGCGAAACAAGATGCGGCGGTGGTGACCGATCCGGCGTCGATCGCCTGGCTGCTCAATATTCGCGGCGATGATGTCCCGTTCACGCCTTTTGCGCTCGGCTTTGCGCTGGTCCACGCCGATGGCGGCACCGAACTGTTCATGGCGCCGAGCAAAATCCCCGAAGCCACCCGGACCTGGCTCGGCAATAGCGTTTCGGTTCAGGATCGTAGCGCGTTGCCTGGGGCGCTCGCCCGGTTGCGCGGCAAGAAAGTACGCGTCGATAGCGCCGGGTCACCGGCCTGGTTCGCCCAGCAACTGCGCAGCGTTGGCGCCGATGTGGTGGGCGGGACGGACCCCTGCATCTTGCCCAAGGCGACCAAAAACCCGGTTGAACAGCAAGGCTTTCGCAACGCCCATGCCCGTGACGCCGTCGCGGTCTGCCGCTTTCTGCATTGGCTGGAAACCGCCGGTGGCCGCGAAACCGAAATGTCAGCCGCGGCACGGTTGATTGGCTTTCGGTCGGAAGTTGATCTGTTCCGTGGCGAAAGCTTCCCGGCGATTTCGGGCGCCGGCGAAAATGGCGCCATCATCCATTACCGGGTCAGTGCCGAAACCAATCGTGCGCTGAACCCGAACGAGCCTTATCTGATCGATAGCGGTGCGCAATATTCCGATGGCACAACTGACATCACCCGCACCGTCTGGCTTGGCCCTGACGCGCCGCCGGCGGGCTTGCGCGATCATGTTACCCGCGTGTTCAAAGGTCATATCGCCATCGCAACCCTGATTTTCCCGGTCGGGGTTTGCGGCGCGCATATCGATGGGTTCGCCCGCGCCGCCCTGTGGCAGGTCGGGCTGGATTTCGATCACGGCACCGGCCACGGCGTGGGCAGCTATTTATCGGTCCATGAAGGCCCGGTCAGCATTTCCCGTGCTGCCAAGCCGGTGCCGATCGCCGCAGGCATGGTGCTATCGAACGAGCCTGGATATTATCTGCCCGGCCATTATGGCATCCGTCTGGAAAATCTCCTTCTGGTCGAAGAACGACAATTTCCTGGCGCGCTGAAACCGTTCCTGGGCTTTGAAACGCTGACCTGGGCGCCGTTCGACATGCGGCTAATCGACCGCAGCTTGCTGACAGAAGCCGAGATCGCCTGGATCAATGCCTATCACGCCAAAGTTGCGGCCATTGTCGCCCCGCATCTGACGGGCGCCGCCCACATATGGCTCACCGCCGCCTGCGCGCCGATCAGGTAGCGCGTTATGGCACCATATGGCCGAGCGCGCTCACCATCGGCCCGCTTGATATCCGCAGCATTCCGCCAAGCGGATCATCCATTTCGAGGATCAGAAAGATCGAGCCACCAATTGCCAATGAACACACCAGAAAGGCGATCACCACGGTCGCGTTGCGCGGCGCATTCAGCCCGAAGCTCGCGAAGATCAGCGCAATCCATAGCACCAGGATGACGATGACCACCGGCTGCACGCTGGGGCCGTTTTGTTCGATCAGCAGCCAGCGCTGGCGCAGCAACCCGATATTGATTTGCAGCGCCTGGTCTTGCAGCCAGCGCTGTCCGGCGTCGATGGGGGAAAGCGCCCGGATCGCCTCCCGGACATGTTCCAGCATTGCCCCGGTCAACGGGTTTTCGACCTGGGCGGGGCGGCTATCGCCGGTCGGCCAACTATCTTCCAGCAACATGGCGGTATATTTGCGCAGCAACGCCCGCGGTGCAGCAGCGTCGTTGCCATAATCCCGCAGGGTTTCGTTCAGTAGAATGAGTTCGGCTGCGTAACCGCGAATATCGTGCTCGGTGCGGTCGTACGTGGTCTTCGCCGTGGCAATCAGCAGGCCCAACACCAGGGATGCCATGACCGACAACATGCTCGTCCCCAGCCGGACAACGTCCTGGGTTTCCTTGGTCAGATGGGAAGCCGGCACCACCCGATGGAGCACCAACCCGATGGCGGCGCCGGCGAAAACAAAAAACGCAACCGCCAGGCTGATCGCAGTGGGGTTCATCGCGTGAAAACGCTAGATCTGTTCATAGCTAATCAACGATCCGTCGCGGCCAATCGCGGTCAACCCAACCCACATGCCAGCCGTATCATACCAAATTTCGAGATGTTCCTTGCCTTGCAACACGTAGTGATCTGCGGCCGCTGACTGACCGCGCGCGGTGATCTGTTCCCGGCCCTTTTGGGTGACCTGGAAATTCAGCAAGGCGCCGTCCTGGATATTCACCATCGGGCCGGCGAGTTCGGCACGGTTCCAGTGGCTGGCGGCAATCGTGCCGACCGGTGCGACATAGGCGGGCCCAGCAGACCCTTCCACGGCCAGCCGATCATTCTGGCGTCGTGCATTGACGAAATCCTTGGTGCCGTCATCATTGGTGGTGCCGGTCATTTCCAGGAGCACCCCGTTGCGCCAGCGCTCGGTGGCCCGCAAACCATAGCGGTAAAGCGTGATCGGCCCGAGCCCGACCCTGATATCGACGTTGATCGCGACCTGCAGATCGCCCGCGTCACCGGCGAAACTCAGACTATGGCGGCCAATATCATCGCCCTTGCGCATGACCCGGAACATGAGGTTTTGTGCCGGTGCGGCCTCTGCGCCCGCACCAATCACCCCTAGCCCCGCCAACATTGCGCGTCGTCCGATTAACCCCATCTGACCCCCTTCGCATCTGCGATCCATCCCCGCGCGTAGGCCCAACGATCCCACGCAAACAAGGCGCCGCCATGAATTTCCGACGTCTCGCTTTCGCCGCCGCCGACCATCTGCCGCTGCCAGATATGGTGCTGCGCACGGCGATCACAACACTTTGCGCCCGTACCGCCCGCGAACTGGGGGCAAGTCCTGCAAGTGCCACGGCGGATTTCGTCGCCAGCATGGGGCATCGTGCGATTGCCGTGCACACTGACGCGGCCAATGCCCAGCATTATGAATTGCCGCCGGAATTCTTCGCGCTCTGCCTCGGGCCAAATCGCAAATATTCAAGCTGCTTCTATGCGCCGGGCGACAGCCTGGCCGACGCCGAGGCCCGCGCGCTTGCCGAAACCTGCGCCCATGCCGATTTGCATGACGGGCAGGATATTCTGGAACTCGGCTGCGGCTGGGGATCGCTGAGCCTATGGATGGCAACCAAGTACCCCAACGCAACAATCACGGCTGTTTCGAACTCACGCCCGCAGCGGCTTTATATCGAAGCCGAAGCCGCCGCGCGGGGCCTGGCGAACCTGCGCGTGATCACCGCGGATATGAATGTCTTCGAGCCGGGTGCCCGGTTCGACCGCATCGTATCGGTCGAAATGTTTGAACATATGTCAAATTGGCGCGATTTGCTCGGCAAGGTGCGCGGCTGGATCAGGCCGGACGGGCGCCTGTTCCTGCATGTTTTCAGCCATCGCACCACGCCCTACAGCTTCGAAACCGACGATCAATCCGACTGGATCGCCCAGCATTTCTTCACTGGTGGCATCATGCCGAGCCACGCCATGGCGGGGCAGTTTGGTGATCTGTTCGCCGTCGAAGCCGATTGGCGGTGGGGTGGCACGCACTACGCGCAAACCGCGCGTGCCTGGCTGGATAATTTCGATCGCAATCGCCCGGCGATTGACGGGATTCTGCGCCAGGTTTACGGCGCCGACGCCGCGATGTGGGCGCGGCGTTGGCGGATTTTCTTTTTGGCCACCGAAGGGTTGTTTGGCTATCGCGATGGTCAGGAATGGGCGGTGAGCCATTATCGGTTGGCGCCGGTCTAAAGATTGAGGCGTAGGGTGTCAGTCCCGCTCGGGACTGCACCATGATTGACGACGCCATTTGGTGCAGTCCCAAGCGGGACTGACACCCTACGACGGCTACTTGCCTTCAAACTTTGCCTTTCTTTTGTCTACAAAAGCCCGCACGCCCTCCCGCCCATCCGCAGTTGCCACCATGGCAACGATGGTGCGGGTTTCGAGTTCCATCTGACTTTCCAGGCTTTCGGTTGACGCCGAATTGAGCATCCGCTTGATGCCGCCATGGGCTTCGGTCGGGCCATCGGCAAGCTGACGCGCCAACGCGCCAACTTCGGCCATCAGGTCGGCCGCCGGCACCACGCGGTTGACCAGGCCCCAATCGAGCGCTTCAGCGGCGGTCAGATTGCGGTTGGTCATATACATTTCCATCGCCCGCCGCCTTCCGATCAAATGGGACAGAAAGAAGGTTGAGCTGCCATCCGGCGTCAGGCCGATCCGGGTATAGGCGCTGGTGAAGCGGGCATGGTCGGCAGCGATGGCGAGGTCGCAAAACGCCATGATCGACAGGCCAGCCCCGGCGGCGACCCCGTTCACCGCGGCGATCACCGGCGCGCGCATCCAGGCGAAGCGGGAAATTGCCATGTGCAAATTGGTCGTCATGTCCTGCACCAAACGCTGCACCTTGTCCCCGGCGGCAACGAAGCCCGCGACATCGCCGCCGGCGCAGAAGGCTTTTTCGCCCGCCCCGGTCAGCACCACGCAGCGCACGGCGGGATCGGTCGAGCAGATATTGGCGACATCGAGCAGTTCGATCGACATTTGCATATCGAGCGCGTTGAAGCTCGCTGGGCGGGTCATGGTGATGGTGGCGATGCCGTCGGCAATCTCAAATGTCAGGGCCTTGTGGTCCATGGCGTCTATCCTTTTGCCGCGATGATGGCCTGTTCGACCTCGGCCAGCCGATCCTTGCCGAAATAGATCGCGCCGTTGACGTAAAAAGTCGGGCTGCCGAAGGTGCCGCGATCGACGGACGCTTCGGTATTTTCCAGCAGCCGGTCCTTCACCGCCTGATCCTGGGTGCGCGCCAGGATCGCCGCGCCGTCGAAGCCGGCTTCGTTCAGGGCCGCCTTGGTGATCGCTGGATCATCGAGCTTTTTCGGGGTTTTCCACATTAGATCGAACACTGCATCGACGTAGTCCGCCATATTGCCGTCCATTTCAGCCGCCACCGCAGCGCGCATGATGGTGATGGTATTGACCGGAAAATGCGGATTGCGCGCGAACGGAATCTGGTGCTGCTTGATGAAGCGTTGCATTTCCAGCCGCATATATTCGTTCTTGTTTCGTACCCCCTGGAACTGCACCATGGGCGAGGCATTGTTGGTCGCCTTGAACACCCCGCCGAGCAGGACAGGCACATAAATAAACGCGACGCCGGTGCGGGCGGTTATCGCGGGTAGCAGTTTATGCGCCAGATACGCATTGGGGCTGCCAAAATCGAAATGAAATTCAGCGCAAACGGTCATCTTAAAACTCCCATAAGGTACAATTTTCCGCCATTAACCGGCGGGACGCTAGCACATCGGGGGCGCGGGAAAAGACGTTTCTTGGCTGGCTCGTCCGACCGCCAGTAGCCAAGCGGCACCGGCTTGGGCATCCTGCCTTCATCACCGGCCGGAGCCTTGCGCATGTCCACCATGTACCAGATTGGCGACGTCACCATCCACCGCATTGTCGAAGATGAAGCCCCGTTTGAGGCCGCCAGCAGCTTCCTGCCCAACCTGACCGCCCAGCAACTGGCGGAAAGCCGGTCCTGGATGGCGCCGGCGGCGATGGATCCGGTCACCGACCAGCTGATTTTCTGCTTCCAGTCCTACCTCGTCGTCACGCCGCACCATAAAATCCTGATCGATACTTGCGTCGGCAATGACAAGGAACGGCCGGGGCGGGGCGCCTGGCACCAGAATAAATCGACCCGCTACATGGCGGCACTTGGCGCCGCCGGCTTCGGGGTGGGGGACATCGATGCGGTGATGTGCACGCATCTGCATGTCGATCACGTCGGCTGGAACACGCGGCTGGAAGACGGGCAGTGGGTGCCGACCTTCCCCAATGCGCGCTATTTGTTTGCCGAACGCGAGCTGGAATATTGGACCGCGCGCAACGCCGACACCCCGATTGGCCCGATGGTCGATAGCGTGCTGCCGATCGTGGCGGCCGGGCGGGCGGATGTGGTGCGGTCGGACTCAGCCTTCGGGGACCATATCCGCCTGCAACCCACCCCTGGCCACACGCCGGACCATTTCGCGGTTCAAATCGGCCGAGGTATCCAGACCGACGCGGTGGTGACCGGCGATCTGATCCATTCGCCCTTGCAGGCGCGCTACCCGGAACTGCAAATGCGGGTGGATTTCGATCCGGTGCAGGCGGTGGCGACGCGGCGCGCGTTCCTTGAAGGTTATTGCGACACCGCGACCTTGTGCTGCATGGCGCATTTCCCGTCGCCGTCAGTCAGCCTTATCAAACGCTGGGGCGACGGGTTCCGCTGCGATCCGGTGGCATGATCATCGCCGACGCGCTCAACGCCGCGCTTGCCGCCCATCGCGCCAACAATCTGACTGACGCCAAAGCGGGCTATGACACCGTGCTGGCCGCGATGCCGGATAGCCCCGACGCACTTTATTTGCGCGGGATGATCCATCTGGTGGAGGGCGAACTTGAGGCAGGGGAAATCCTGACCCGCCGCGCCATCGACGCCAAACCGGATTTTCCCGAAGCGCTGGGCAATCTCGGCCGCATCGCGGTGGCGCGCGGCAAGCCGGATATGGCGATCCATATCTGGCAAAAATCGCTGCGCCTGAAACCGGATGAAGCGGAAATCCGCCGCGAGCTTGGCCGCACCTTGGTCGCCGCCAAGCGGTATGAAGATGCGGTAGCCAGCCAACTGGTGGGCCTGCTGCAAACGCCGGATGATGCGGCGATGCTGCTGGTGCTGGGCAACGCGCTGCAAGGCCAGGGCCAGACCGATGCCGCCATCGCCATTTATCGGCGCGGCATCGCTTTGCAGCCGAATGATGCCGACCACCAGCATAATCTCGGCGTGTCGTTGTTCGAACTGCGGGAGATCGATGCGGCGATTGCGCAATATCGGACCGCGCTGACACTGCGGCCGACGGACCCGGATATTCTCAACAGCCTCGGCGTGGCGCAGCGTGCGACCGGGGACCTCGATGCCGCGGTGGCGAGCTATCGCGCTTCATTGGTCGTCGCATCCAACCATGCCCAGGCGCTGAACAATCTCGGCGTCGCCCAGACCGGACGGCGGGAGCTTGGCGACGCCGTCGCGAGCTACCGGGCGGCCATCGCGGCCGATCCCAGTGCCGCCGACCCGCATTATAATCTGGCGCTGACCTTGCTGCTCGGCGGGCAATACCGCGAAGGCTGGGCGGAAATGGAATGGCGCTGGCAGACGGCCGCCTTCCAGAAGCAGGTGCAGAATTTTGCCGTGCCGGCCTGGACCGGCGACGCGGCCGATGGCGGCGTGGTGTTGCTGCATGATGAGCAAGGTTTGGGCGACACGATCCAGTTCAGCCGCTTCGTGGCGCTGGCCGCCCAGCGCGCCCGGGTGGTGTTGCAGGTGCAGCCGCCCTTGCGGCGATTGCTCGCCGATCTGCCTGGCCCGGAGGCGGTCATCGCCCGTGGGGACAAATTGCCGGCGATCACCCGGCATCTGCCGTTGATGAGCTTGCCGTATGTTTTGGGCAGCGAAATCCCGGCGGCTGCTTGCTATCTTCAGGCGCCGGCTGACCGGGTGGCGCATTGGCAAGCCCGGCTCGCCAGCTTACCGGGTCGAAAAATCGGTCTCGTCTGGGCCGGCAATCCGCGCCTCGGCGGCACGTCTTATGATCGCGCCGATCTGCGCCGATCGGTCCGGCTGGCGCATTTCCACCCGTTGGCGTTGCCGGGCGTATCATTGGTGTCGCTGCAAAAAGGTCCGGCCAGCGCGCAGGTCGCGGGCTTTCCGATCAGCGACTGGACGGCCGATCTGTCGGACATGGCTGAAACTGCGGCCCTGATTATGACGCTCGATTTGGTGATCAGCGTTGATACTGCCGTGGCCCATCTTGCCGGCGCGCTGGGGCGGCCGGTCTGGCTGCTCAACCGGTTTGATTGCGACTGGCGCTGGCTGGTTACCGGGGACAGCTCGGTCTGGTACGGCAGTTTGCGCCAGTTTCGCCAACCGATCGCGGGAGATTGGGCAACCCCGATCGCGCAGATGCAGATGGCGCTTCAGGCGACCTGAGTTGGGCACAAAACTTCACGAAATGGTCAAACAGTCAGAAAAGACTTAATTTTTTATATTTTATTTATCATCACAGTTGCGTGAATTAGACGATTCACAGCTTTCTTTGGTGGGTCCGATCTGCCTATGTTGCTCCCCAGGCAAGCCGAAGCCGTGGAAAGGACCTCGCCATGCAAGCTTTGATTTTGGCCGAAGGCACGGCGCTCATTGCGGCTTTGGCGCACGACACTGACGCAACCGCGGCGATGAGTGTGGCCACTCCAGACGATCTCAACCGGCAGGACATTCTTGTGCTGTTGCAGAAAGGGTGGTCATGCCGGGCCATCGCAACCGAGCTTGGTGTGTGCGTGCCGACCGTCAAGGCGCGGCTGATGCTGCTTTACCGCCAAACCGGCCGACACAAACGATTGCGCTAGATCTTTGTTTGAGCGGGCGATTCACGCTTTGGTGAAGCCACCAAAGCGATCGCGCGCTAGCCGCTTGCCAAATACTCGCCCAACACCACGTCCGGCAGACCATCGGCCCGCACCCGACCTTGATCCAGCCAGATCACCCGCGTGCACCAATCCCGCACCACATCTGGCAAATGGGTGGACAGCACCAGGATTTCCGCGCCGCGCACCAGGTCTTCCAACCGCGCCCGCGCCTTGCCGAGGAAGTTGGCATCCCCCGCCAGCAGCCATTCATCCATCAGCAGCACTTGCGGCTTGATCGCGGTGGCCAGCCCAAAGCCGAGCCGTACCAGCATGCCGGAACTGTAAATCCGCACCGGCAAATCGAGGAAATCGCCCAATTCGGCAAATTCGGCGACATCATCGGCCAATCGCTTGATCTCGGCGCGGTTAAGCCGGTTGTATTGCCCGCGCAGCACGATGTTCTCCCGCCCGGTCAGGTCGATATTCATCCCCAGATTGGGGTCGAGCAGGGCGTTGATGCTGCCAACCACCCGCAGCGCACCCGCCACCGGCTCATAAATGCCGGCAAGCGCGCGCAACAGACTGGTTTTGCCGGCGCCGTTGCGGCCGACCAGCCCAAGCCGATCGCCCGATGCGAGCGAGAAGCTGACATTGCGCACCGCTTCGACCACGACCCGATGCCTAGCATCCGCGCTCATCCGCCCCGAAACGGACGAAAACACCAGCTTCTTCAGGCTGCGCGCATTGCCGTGATAAAGCGGGAAATCGATGCTGACGCCGGACAGGGTGATGCTGGCGGCCATCGCCTAAATCCAGAACGCGATGCGACCGCGCACCCGGACGAACAGCGCCCAGGCGGCGACGCACAAAGCGGCGGAAAACAAAACCGCCGAAACATAGCTGTCCCAGCGCGGCACATCGCCCATCAGCGGCGCGCGCAGCACGTCGAGCACGGTGAAAAACGGATTGAAGGCCAGCAGCCATTGCTGGTCACCAAGTAGTTCGGGGCGGAAAATCACCGCGCTGACCATGAAGGCCATTTGCAGCACCGATGTCGCGATCGGCGGAATATCGCGGAACCGGGCGCACAGCACGCCAAGCAGCACCGCCACCGCGAGCGCATCGATCAACCACAGCGCCATCGCCGGCAATGCCAGCACGGCCACCGGCCCCGGCCAGCGCCACAACGCCAGATCAACCACCAGCACCACGATGATATTATGCCCGAGCACCAGCAAATTGCGCAGCACGATGCGCGCGGCATAGAGCGAATAGGGCATCCGCACGGTGCGGATCATACCTTCCGCCAAGGTGTAACCAAAGCAGCTATCGGTCACCAGCACCGACAGAAAATTCCACAGCACCAGCGACAGCGCCAGATACGGCACGTAGTCCCGCGCTGGAATATGCAGAATAACGGCATAAAGCGCCCCCATCGCCCCCACCATCAGCCCGGTGGACAAGGTCAGCCATAACGGCCCGAGCATCGATCCCCGGTAGCGCAAACGGATGTCGAGCCAGGCGAGGCTCCAGCACAGTCGCCACA
>JANXRN010000347.1 GCA_025352995.1 Acetobacteraceae bacterium | reverse complement strand
ACATACAACGCCCCGCCAATGCCGCACATCACCGCTGACAGCACGAAAACGAATAGTTTGTAACGCTCCGGCCGATAGCCCAGGAACCTGGTGCGGCTTTCGGTGTCCCGCACCGCGATCAGCACCTTGCCGAAGCGCGATGTCACCAGAAAGCGCGCCAGCAGCAACTGCAACGCCAGCAGCGCCGCCGTCAGCAGCAGCAACCCGCAGCGCGTGCTGTCCAGATGCAAGTCGAGCCCAACAATATCCTTGAAATCGGTCAAGCCGTTATTGCCGCCAAACCCCATATCGTTGCGGAAGAACGCCAGCAGCAAGGCGTAGGTCAGCGCCTGGGTGATGATCGACAAATAAACGCCCGACACCCGGCTGCGGAACGCCAGCCAGCCAAACACCAGCGCCAGAACCCCCGGCACTGCCAAGGCCATCAGAATGGCAAAACCAGGATTATCGAACCCCATCCAATACCACGGCAGTTCCTTCCAGTTCAGGAACACCATGAAATCCGGCAGGATGGCGTTGCCATAAACCCCGCGGGTGCCGATCTGGCGCATCAAATACATGCCCATCGCATAGCCGCCGAGCGCGAAGAACGCGGCGTGCCCCAGGCTCAATATGCCGGCAAAGCCCCACACCAGATCGAGCGCCAGCGCCAGAATGGCAAAGCACAAATACTTGCCGGCGAGCGAAATAACATAGGTCGAAACATGGAACGTTCCGCCATCCGGCACGAACAAATTCAATGCCGCCAGCACGATGGTGCCGCCCAGAATGGCCAGCAGGCTGAGGCTGAGGGATAGCCGGCTCATTGTTCCACCGCCCGGCCCTTGAGCGGGAACATCCCGCGCGGCTTTCGCTGGATGAACAAGATCAGCAGCACCAGCACAAAGATTTTGCCCAACACCGCACCCGCGATCGGTTCGAGGAATTTGTTGACGATCCCCAAAGTCAACGCGCTGACCAAAGTGCCCCACAAGTTCCCCACTCCGCCAAACACCACAACCATGAAACTATCGATGATGTAGCCTTGGCCCAGATTGGGGCTGACATTGTCGATCTGGCTCAACGCCACGCCTGCCATGCCCGCAATCCCCGATCCTAGTCCAAATGTCAGCGCATCAATCCACGGGGTGCGGATGCCCATAGCTGCCGCCATGCGCCGATTCTGCGTCACCGCGCGCATCCGCAACCCCAGGGCCGTGTAGCGCAGCACCGCCATCAACGCGGCCAGCACCAGGACGGCGAATACAACGATGGTCAGGCGGTTATAAGTCACCGTGACGCCGCCCCATTCGGTCGCGCCGCTCATCCATTGCGGGGTGCCGACATCGCGGTTGTTAGCGCCAAACAGGCTGCGCACCGCCTGTTGCAACACCAGCGACAATCCCCAGGTCGCCAGCAACGTTTCCAGCGGCCGTCCATATAAAAACCGGATCAACCCACGCTCGATCACAATGCCGATGCCGCCCGAAACCAGAAACGCCAACGGAACGGCAATGAACAGACTCGCCTCGAACAGAAACGGCGCGCGGGCGCGGATAACTTCCTGCACCATGAAGGTGGTGTAGGCGCCAATCATCACCATTTCGCCATGCGCCATGTTGATGACGCCCATCACCCCGAAGGTGATGGCAAGCCCGGCCGCGGCAAGTAGCAGCACTGACCCAAGCGACAGCCCGTAAATGACGCTCTGCACCAGCGACCAAAGCTGCTGCAGCCGGGCCAGCGCGGTCAGCGCCTCGGCGGCCGCATTGGCAACCGCTGGCGTCTGATCGCGCAACGACCCGAGCAGCGATTGCGCTTCCAACCCGCCCTTGGCACGGATGACCGCGACCGCCGCCAAACGTTCGGCGTCCGTCGCGTCTGGGTTGGCGAGTTGGCTCGCCGCCTGCGCCTGGCGCATCACCACGCGGACGCGATCGTTGGTTTCGGCCGCAATCGCCTTGGAGAGCGCCGGCAAAATCGCCGGGTCCCGCGACAGGAACACCGCTTCGGCGGCCTTGCGGCGACCATCCGGCGTGGCTGCAAACAGATCGAGGCTGCCAAGCGCTGCGTCGACCGCGCGGCGCACTTTGTTGTTCACCCGAACGCCGACCAAATCATCCTCAACCACATCGGCGACCGGCGCACCGGTGCGCGCATCGACATAGCCAGGCTCGGTCTTGATCAGCAAACTGCCATCGGGGGCGGCATAAAGCGCCTCGTCCTGAATGGCATGAATGGTTGGGGATGCCTGCTTGTCGCCGCTGAGGGCGAGGGCGGTGATCGCGGCACTGATGGCATCGAAATCATTGGAGGCGAGGCCGGTGAAGGCATCCTCGGTCTGCGCAAAGGCGGGGGCTGCCAACAGGATAAGCACAAGGCAGGTTCTGAGGAAATTCATTTAAGATCCACTAAGGCAAGGATGTTCTTTTTGTGAACAAAAAGAACCAAAAAAACTTTATCTATTGTTGCCGTTGGCGTGCCCACTCACCGAGCGGGCACGCCGAAGGCAACAAGTCCGGAAGTTCTTTTGCTTCTTTTCTTTCAAGAAAAGAAGAACTTCCTTACTTGGACGCGCCGCCGCACTTGCCAGTCACCACGTTGAAGTTTCCGCAGGACAGTGGCGCACGCCAATCGGCGATCAGGTCCTTCGATCCTTCAAGATATGGCGACCATTCATTGGCAACCACAGTGCCCGACGTCTGCCAGACGGTGTTCATCTGGCCATCGGCGCGGATTTCACCGATCAGCACCGGCTTGGTGATGTGGTGGTTCGGCATCATCGCGGAATAACCACCGGTCAGGTTCGGCACCGAAATGCCTACCATCGCGTCGATTACTTTCGCCGGGTCGGTCGTGCCGGCCTTCTGCACTGCCTTGATCCACATGTTGAAGCCAATGTAATGGGCTTCCATCGGATCGTTGGTGGTCCGCTTGGGGTTTTTGGTATAGGCTTTCCACTGCGCGATGAACGCCTTGTTGGCCGGGTTGTTGATGCTTTCGAAGTAGTTCCACGCAGTCAGATGGCCAACCAGCGGCTTGGTGTCGATGCCGGCGAGTTCTTCTTCGCCGACCGAGAACGCCACCACTGGAATATCGGTCGCCTTGATGCCCTGGTTGCCAAGTTCCTTGTAGAACGGCACGTTGGCGTCACCATTGATGGTGGAGACAACGGCGGTCTTCTTGCCGGCCGAGCCGAACTTCTTGATCGAGGCGACAATGTTCTGCCAGTCGCTATGGCCGAACGGGATGTAGTTGATCATGATGTCGTCGGCGGCAACGCCCTTGGACTTCAGATAGGCTTCAAGGATCTTGTTGGTGGTGCGTGGATAGACATAGTCGGTGCCGGCGAGCACCCAGCGCTTCACTTTTTCGTTCGCCATCAGATAGTCAACCGCCGGGATCGCCTGCTGGTTCGGCGCCGCACCGGTGTAGAAAACGTTCTTGCTGCTTTCTTCGCCTTCGTACTGCACCGGATAGAACAGGATGTTGCCGGTTTCTTCGAACACTGGCAGCACCGATTTTCGCGACACTGACGTCCAGCAGCCAAACACGGCGGCGACTTTGTCAACGGTGATCAGCTGGCGGGCCTTTTCAGCGAATAGCGGCCAGTTCGATGCCGGATCGACCACGACGGCCTGGAGCTTCTTGCCGAGCAAGCCGCCCTTTTTGTTCTGTTCGTCAATCAGCATCAGCATGACATCTTTCAACGTCGTTTCGCTGATCGCCATGGTGCCGGACAGCGAGTGCAAAATGCCGATCTTGATCGTATCGGCGGTTTGCGCCTGGGCCTGGGGGGTCATGATACTGGTGGCAGCAACGGCGGCGGTGACCAACCCTATGCCGCGAAGCCAATGGCGAATTGATGCCATGAACGGTTTCCTTTTACCAAGCTGTGACGGCGAGAATGACGCGGGCCAGGCCCGCACCGATGCCATCAATGCTTAAGCAAGCGGCATGCCACACTTACGCAAGCGGCATGCCACGCGCTCTGGTGGCAAAACAGGGTTAGTCGCGGGAAATTATGCGCAAAAATTCAGCATATGGATGAGCGCGGCGTCAGTTTTAGGCAATGTTTGCCGATCAGCCGATTTTCATATAGGCAAAACCCTTGCCCTGCAGGGCGGCAACCGTCGCCACCCCGGACGGCACCATCCGAACCCACGGCACGGCAACGGCGCGATCATGCGACAGATTATTATTGGCAAACGTGGTGGCGCATAAATAAACCTGGACCCCGTAACCGGCGGCGCTTGCCATGCGCTTGATCAGATCGGGATCAATCTTGTCCGCCTCCCACTGGGTCCCGGCGCGGCTGTCGAGGAAGAATTTGATTCCGCCGGCATGGGCCACCAGCACAATTTGCAGGGCCAGCGGATTGTAATCAACCGACGCCATGTGGTTGACCATGTTGGTAATGGTCTGGCCGAAGCGGGCCGGGTCGCCATAGTCGCAATGATAGACGCAGGCGGCATCGGCTTCGCGCTTCATATCAGCATAGGGCAGCAGGGCAGGGGCGGCAAAGGCAGTTTTTGCCATGCCGGCGCTCGCAATTAATGCCGTTGCCATCGCCCGCCGTGTGACCTGATCCATAGCGCTACTCCATTTTTGGGGCGGTCTTGCTTTCCGGCGTCACGTCGACCGCGCTCGCCCGGCCGGTGATCTTAGCCTCTGGTTTGCACGCCGTCATGCAGGGCGCGGCGACCCAGAAGCCGCGCTCGGTTGCGTCGCGATCATCATCGTAAAATCCGCTTTCATTGGGCATTTTTACTTTGGCAAGATTTGCCTGGCTGGCGACGAAATCTTCCGCCACGACGTCATTGAGATTGAGGATGAAAGCCACCAGCGCATAAATCTGATCGGGTTCCAGCGACTGCGCCTGACCGAACGGCATGGCGCGACGGATATAATCGAACGCCGTCGTGCTGTTTGGCCAGTATGAACCCACCGTCTTGAACGGCCGGTCCTGGCGCAGGCTGCCGATGCCGCCCGCGAGTTCGGGGAATTTGCCTGCACCTTCACCGAATTCGCCATGGCAGGCGGCACAGCGTTCCAGGAATAGCGCCTCACCCAATTTCACGCTGCCTTGGCCCGGTGGCAGGCCCGTACCATCGGGGCGCACATCGATGTCCCAGGCGGCGATTTCGGCAGGCAAAGGAGGGCGGCCGACTGGGAGTTCGGCAGACAAGGCGGGATATGCAATCAGCAAAACCCAAAAAAGTTTTTTTATTATTTTAGGATACTTCGACATTTTCGCACTGCCCATCCGCCCGCAGCAACCAGGTCTGAATGCCGTTATTATGGTAGATCGAATTCACCCCGCGAATTTTGCGCAAATCCGCCTTGCTCGGTTGCACATAGCCGGAGCTGTCCTGGGCGCGGGATTGCAGCAACAATTCCTGGCCGTTCCAGTCGATATCGGCGTAAAATCTGGTCAACGACAACGGATCGGCGGTGCCGTCCAACCTCGCCGCCTGCCAGTTGCGTCCGCCATCGAGCGACACATCCACCCGGCTGACCGCGCCACGCCCGGACCAGGCGATGCCGCTGATCACCATGCGCCCTTTCGGGGCCGTCTCGGTTTGCGGGCTGGGGCTGGTGATGACCGATTTCGCATCCATCACGAACGTCGAACGGCGCGCCCGCCCATCCGGCATCAGGTCAGTATATTTCGAGGTTTCTTCCCGTGTTTCCCAAGGTGCATCGCCGATCTTGAGCCGGCGCAACCATTTCACCCACATATTGCCTTGCCAGCCTGGCACCACCAGCCGCAGCGGGTAGCCCTGTTCCGGCCGCAGCGCCTCGCCGTTCATGGCAAAGGCCAGCATGCAGTCATCCATCATTTTGGCGAGCGGGATAGACCGGTTGAGGCCCGCGGCATCGGCGCCTTCGGCCATCACCCATTTCGCCCGAGGATCGATCCCGATCGCCTCCAGCACCGTGCGCAACGAAACCCCGGTATATTGCACATTATGGATCATGCCGTGGGTGAACTGGACGCCGTTCAACTGCGCGCCGCGCCATTCCATGCCGGAATTTGCCGCGCATTCAAGAAAGTAAATCCGGTTGATGCGCGGCAGGCGCTTCAGATCCTGCATGGTCAACACCACCGGCTTGGCCACCATGCCATGGATCATCAGCCGATGCCGATCGGGGTCAACCGCCGCCACCCCACCATGATGCCGCTCGAAACACAGCCCGTTCGGCGTGATAGTGCCGTCGAGCGCATGCAAGGGGGTGAAATTGACCGAGCTTTGTTGTCCTGCGGTCAACCATTCGACATCGCGGCGCACCACGTTTTTCTCAAACGGCGACGGCACGCCATACGGATGCGCTTGCACCCCATCGCCGAGTGACTGGCTCCAATCAGGGAGATTAACAATTGCCGGATCCGGCGTTGCTGCCCGCGCCGCGCCGGCAAAACTGGTCGCAGCTGCCGCGACCAGCGCCCGCCGGGCAATCGGCAGCGTTCTAGGCGCCGACGAGTTTGACATTGGAACGATCCGTTGGACGAATTTCGGGATTGGCGCGCAGATGGGCGCTGACCACATCCCAGATTGGCGGTCCCTCGACCGTCTGGTTGATGCTGGCCCAGCCAGCCACCCGGTAGCTTCGGGTGGGGTCAAGCGGCGCTCCGGTCCGCAACAAAACCATATCGGTGATCCGCCGTCCCATCGCGGCGTTGGGGTCTAGCCGGTAGCCAACCCCGCCGAGCCGGGCCATTTCGCCGCCCTGCTGATAATACGGGTCCGGATTGAACAGATTATCCGCGACATCTTCCAGCACATCGTGCAACTGGGCGCCGGTCATGCTGGTGCGATAGCAGGCCGGGTAGGTGATGGCGGTGGCGGCATACACATCCTCGGCGGTGATGTCCTGCCCTGGCAACAGGCTGGCCCCCCAGCGGAAGCCGGGGGATAGAGCAATTTCGGCATCGCGTTCCGCCAGCATCGCATCGCAGATCAGATCGTCGAAGGTGCCGGCGAGATTGCCACGACGATATAAAACCCCTTGCGTGCGCCCCAGTACCCGCCCGAGGTCGGCCAGATAGGGCGCCCGGTGCCGGGCGATTTCCGCCGCCATCGTCGGGTCCGGCGTGATCGCATCGGCAAAAACCGGGATCAGTCTGTGGCGCCAGCCAGCAATTTTGCCGCCTTGCACATCCAGATCGATCCGGGTGAGGAATTTTCCATAGCAGCCTGACGCCACCAACAAAGTCGTGCCGATCAGTTCTGGCCGTGGCATCGCGTCATGGGTATGGGCGGACAGGATCACGTCAATGCCAGCCACCCGGCCGGCCAGCTTTCGATCAACATCGTATCCGTTATGCGACAGCAAAACCACCACCGACGCCCCCTCGGCGCGGGCAGCGGCGACGTTGGCGCGCAGCAGTTCCTCCTGAATGCCAAAATTCCAGTCCGGCATCAGCCAACGCGGGTTGGCGATCGGGGTGAACGGGAAGGCCTGGCCGATGACGGCGATTTTCACCCCACCGCGCACCATCATGCGGCGGTCCGGAAACACCGGTTCCTTCCACTCATCGAGGATATTGCTGGCCAGGAACGGAAATGCCTGCGCCTTGGCCAGTTCCTGCAGCCGGTCCTGGCCATAGGTGAATTCGAAATGCCCGACCATCGCGTCAGGCTTCAACAGCGCCATGCAGGCGGCCATGTCGCCGCCTTTGGTTTGCAGCGCCGTCCAACTGCCTTGCCAGGTGTCACCGCCATCGAGCAGCGCGACCCGATCGGCCCCGCGTTCGGCGCGAATGGCGGCAACCAGCGTCGCGATCCGGTCAAGCCCGCCCATACGCCCGTATTCGCGCGCCAGCGCCACAAAATCATCGCTGGTCAGCGCGAACGCCTCCGGCGACCGGTCGGCAATGGCAAAAAATTTCCGGAACGCGGCATCCGTCAGATGCGGCGGCCGGCCACCGGCCTCACCGACGCCGATATTGACCGACGGTTCGCGGAAATTCATCGGCAGCAACTGCGCGTGCAAATCGGTGATATGCAGCAACGTCACCTGACCGAGCGGCGCAAATTCCAACAATTGCGCCTGGGTGATCGCCTGCGCCGCCGCGGCACGCCGTACCCCGCCAACCGACGCCAAGGCAGCACCGGCGGCCAAAAAATCACGGCGGCTGATCATGTGACGGTGATTTTCGCCGTCGTCTTGGTCACCGTGCCGTCATCATCGGTCCAGGCGAACTCAAATATGCCGCTTTCCTCGACCTTGGCGAAGAAGGACTGATAGGGATTGGCCGAAACCGACGGATTCCAGTCGGCGCTGAACACTGGGTGGCCGTTGAACTGGGCTTCAAACAATTTAATGATTTTGCGCGGCACCAGGGCGCCGGCAGAATCCTTGCGCTGTCCCGATTCCATTTCGTGGCTGATCAGGGTTTTGATTTCGATGATATCGCCCTTCTTGGCGATCGCCGGGAGACGCACGCGCGGGGTGGCAGTGGCCATAATTCAGGTCCCTCGATCAGCCGCCGCATCCGCCGATGGTAACTTTCACCTCGGCTTGGGCGATCAGCACGTCGTTGTTGGAAAGCTCGGCAATGGCGACAATCGTCTGGGTCTGCGCCAGGCGCATCCGCATCGATGTTGCCGCCCGGCCGGATGCCGGGGTGAAACGGAAGGACGCGACCAGCGGGATCGGATTTTCGGGCGCGATCAGATGGATGGCACGCACATAATCGGTCGCCGTCATCGGGCTGGCGACCGACAAATTGACCGGCACCACCAACCCGTTTTCGGCAATTGACGGCACATCAAGGGTCAAGCCGGTTACCTTCGCGGTCCGGCCAGCCAGAATACGGGTGATCTCGGCATCGCTCGCTGCGGCATCGGCGCGCGTCGGGCCGAACGCCAGCAGCGCGCCGCCCGTCACGAGCAAATTGCGCCGTGATATCTGCCCCGTTTCGCCCATCCGGCTTCCCCCCAAACAATTTTGCGCCGTTACGTCCAGCATTCCGAACACATATTGATTTTCGAATGCGACAATGTAAAGCTTCTTTTCGCGGTCGCCGCTGAAATTGGCGCGGCCCAGGGCGGGGGGACGGAATTGTTGAATTTGCTGCGGATCATGGTGCTATGCCTTTTGGGTTCGGCCGCCAATCTGCGCGCCCAGCCCGCCGATGTGGATGGCGAAAAGGAGATTGAGCGCTACCGCGCCATGATCAACGACCCAATGGCCAACCCTGGCTACCTCGCGGTCGATCGTGGCGAGGTACTATGGGCCATGGCGCGCGGCGGCAAAAATGTCTCCCTCGAAAAATGCGATCTCGGCGCGGGTCCTGGTGTGCTGGACGGCGTTGCCGCCCATCTGCCGCGCTATTTTGCCGACGCCGATCAGGTCATGGACCTCGAACAGCGGCTGCTGCACTGCATGCGCACCTTGCAGGGCCTTGATACCAAGGATGTCATCGCCCGCCGCTTCGGCAGCCCCGGCAAAACCAGCGACATGGAAGACCTCGTCGCCTTCATCGGCAACAAATCGCTCGGGATGAAATATCAGGCCTCGCTGTCCCATCCCAAAGAGCGTGAAATGGCGAACATTGGCGAGGCGATGTTCTATCGACGCTCGGCCATCAATGATTTCGCCTGCGCCACCTGCCATGGCGATGATGGCCGCCGCATTCGCCTGCAAGCGCTGCCTGACCTCAGCAAACCGGGGGCGACCGCCCGCGAAGTCATGGCCTCCTGGCCGGCCTATCGCGTTTCGCAAAGCCAGACCCGTACCATGCAGCACCGGCTGTGGGACTGTTATCGGCAAATGCGCATGCCGGCACCTGATTACGCGTCCGAAGGGATCACAGCGCTCACCATGTACCTCGCCAAGTTGGGCGATGGCGCGACGATCAACGTTCCCTCGATCAAACGGTGAGCATCATGGTTCGCATTTTTTTCCTGGCGTGCCTGCTCGCCCTGCCGGCTTTGGCCCAGACGCCCGACCCGGCGCGGGTTGAAGCGGTCGTGGCGGCAAGCTTCGCCTCCGCCCCCGCCGGCTGGAAATCCCGCGTCACCCAGGACGCATTGCAGGAAATCTGCAGCTTGACCCGCAATCAGCCGAGCGCCGCCCAAGCCGAGGCCATCACCGCTGCCGCCAAAGCGAGCGTGGTGCTGCCGCCCGATAGCGCCATTATCGGCGACTGGCGCAACGGCGAAAAGATCGCCCAGAACGGGCAGGGCGGGCAGTTCTCCGACGCCCCCGGCACCGTCAGCGGCGGCAATTGCTATGCCTGTCATCAGATGGCGCTGTCCGAAATCAGCTACGGCACCCTGGGACCCAGCCTCAGCAAATATGGCAAATTGCGCGATTTTGAGCTCGCCGACGCCCGCGCCACCTTCGCCAAAATCTTCAACCCGCACGTCACCCTCGCCTGCTCGACGATGCCGCGCTTCGGTCTCAACAAAGTCCTGACCGCGCAGCAAATTGCCGACGTCGTGGCGTTCCTGTTCGACCCTGCGTCCCCGGTGAACACCGATACAAAATGAACGCGCTGATCGCCCTTCGCGATAAAGCCGGAACCGCGAGCGCTCTGCTGAAAGCGCTCGGCCATCCCAATCGGCTGCTGCTGCTGTGCCTGCTGGTCGAACAGGAACGCTCGGTCGGTGAACTGGAAACGCTGATGGGCCTGCGCCAGGCCAACGTGTCCCAGCAATTGGCCAAGCTCCGTGCCGAAGGCCTGGTGGGGGCGCGGCGCAATGGCAAGACGGTGCATTATTATATCGCCGATCCGGCGGCGCGGCGGGTTTTGACTTTGCTGTATGATATTTATTGTGTGCCGGACGGACGCTAATACCAAGCGCCGTTGACCCATTCTTAATGGGTCAACGGCGCTTGGTATAATACCTGCCGCGGATTGCGCCGCACGGCCCGGTGATGATGGGCTTGCGCAACGGCGGCCAAGCAAGGGAGTATAAGAATGTACGATTACGTCATTGTCGGCGGCGGCTCAGGCGGCGCGACCCTTGCGGGCCGCCTGTCGGAAGACCCGAAAATTTCCGTCTGCCTGCTTGAAGCCGGCGGTGAAGGGCGGGGCGTGCTGGTGCGCGCGCCGGCCGGGATCATGCAAGTCGGCAAATCCAAGGCGATGAACTACGCCTACGAAACCGTGCCCCAAGCGGGCCTGAACGGTCGGATCGGGTACCAACCACGCGGGCGCGGTTTGGGTGGCTCCAGCGCGATCAACGCCATGCTGTATTTGCGCGGCCATCGCACTGACTATGATGACTGGGCGCGGCTCGGCTGCCCGGGTTGGGGCTTCGACGCGGTGCTACCCTATTTCAAGCGTGCCGAGGGCAACGAACGCGGGGAAGATCAGCTGCACGGCGCGCTCGGGCCGCTGCAGGTCTCCGAACAACAAACCCCGCGCGGCATATCCAGCGCCTTTGTCGATGCTGCCGCCCAGGCTGGTTATCCAAGCAATAATGACTTCAACGGCGCCGAGCAGGAAGGCGTCGGGCTTTATCAGGTCACCCAGTTCCATGGCGGCGCCCGCAACGGTGAACGCTGCTCGGCGGCGGCGGCCTATTTGCACCCGGTGATGGACCGCCCGAACCTGACCGTGCTGACCGAAACCCAGGCGCTGCGGGTGGTGCTGGATAATGGTCGCGCAACGGGAGTGGAGGTGCGCCGCAAAGCCGGTACCGAAATCATTTCGGCAGCGCGGGAGGTTATTCTCTGCGGCGGCGCCTTCAATTCACCGCATCTGCTGATGCTGTCAGGCATTGGCGATCCCGCCGAACTGGCGCCGCAGGGCATCAAAATGCTGCATGCTCTGCCTGGCGTCGGGAAGAACCTGCAAGATCATCTCGATTTCACCCTCTCATGGCGGTCACGCGAAACCGACATGGTGGGCTTGAGCTTCCGTGGCATCGCCCAGCTGATTTCGGCCATCGGGGAATGGCGCAAAACCGGTGAGGGGTTGATCGCGACGCCGTTCGCCGAAAGCGGCGGGTTCATCAAGTCCCGCCCCGATCTCGACCGTCCCGATTTGCAACTGCATTTCCTGATTGCGATGGTCGATGACCATGGCAGAAAGCGGCATTGGGGCTTCGGCTATTCTTGCCATGTCTGCGTGCTGCGGCCGAAAAGCCGCGGAACGGTGGGGCTGGCAAGCGCCGACCCAGCCAAGGCGCCCCGGATTGACCCGAATTTCCTCGGTGATCCCGCCGATGCCGCCTTGTTGCTGGCGGGCGTGAAGCAAACCCAGACAATCCTCGCGGCGGCAGCTCTGGCGAAGTTCCGCACCAAGGAGCTTTATAAAACCGAAGGGCTGGATGACGCGGCGCTGATGGCACAAATCCGTGCCCGCGCTGATACGATTTATCATCCGGTCGGCACCTGCAAAATGGGCACGGATGCAATGGCGGTGGTCGATCCGGAATTGCGCGTCTATGGCGTCGCCGGCTTGCGGGTGGTTGATGCCTCGGTGATGCCGACCTTGATCGGTGGCAACACCAATGCGCCAACCATTATGATTGCCGAACGGGCGGCCGATCTGATCCGCGCCGGCGCGCACGGATGACCAACGCCGAACGCGACGCCTGCCTGGACACACTTGCCGGCCACAAGCAGCGTTGGACCGAAATCTCAGTCGCTGATCGGATGGTGTTGCTGCACGCGATCAAGGATAATTTGCACGCAGTGGCACCGGCCTGGGCCGATGCCGCCGCGCGCGCCAAGGGGCTCGATCCGGCGTCCAAAACGGCGGGCGAGGAATGGTTTGCCGGGCCCTACGCGGTCATGGTCTGGTGCAATGCGATGTTGCACACGCTGGCGCGGGTGGCGGACAAGCGGCATCTGCGTGGTTTGTCGTTGCGGGACGTGCCGGGCGGGCGGATCGCCGCCCGGGTGGTGCCGGGTTCGATGTGGGACAGGGTGCTGTTCAACGGCATGACCGTCGATGTTTGGATGCAAGCGGGGGTGAACCGGGACAATCTCGTCGCCCATAGCGCTGCCGGTTATGACCCGACAATTCCCCGGATTGGCAAGGTAGCGCTGGTGCTGGGCGCCGGCAACGTCGCCGCCATCGCGCCGCTTGATTGCTTGCATAAATTATTCGTCGAAAACCAGGTGGTGCTGGTCAAGCTGAACCCGATCAACGCCTATCTGGCTGGGTTCCTGGCAACCGCCTTGGCACCGCTGATCACGCCGGGGTTCCTGCGCATCGTTGATGGCGACGCGACCGTGGGGCAGTATTTGTGCAATCATCCCCTGGTCGAAACTATCCACATCACCGGCTCGGGCGCGGCGCACGATGCCATCGTCTGGGGCACCGGTGCTGAAGGGGCGGCGAACAAGCAGGCGGGCACGCCGAAAAATTCCCGCCCGATCAGCGCGGAACTTGGTGGTGTTTCACCAACCATCGTCGTGCCAGGACCTTGGGCGGCTGCCGATTTGGCTTATCACGGCGAACTTGTCGCGTCCCAGAAACTGAACAATGCCGGCTTCAACTGCATCGCTTGCCAGGTTCTGGTGCTGTCAGAGTCCTGGCCACAGCGAGCCGATTTCGTGGCAGCAGTGCGCGCAGCGTTGGCGCGATCCCCCCCAAGACCGCTTTATTATCCCGGTGCCGCTGCCCGGCTGGCAGAATTTCAGCACGGCCTCGGTGCTACCAGTCCGTGCCATATATTGTCATTTCGCGCCGGAAACAACGCGACGGCCGAGCAGGTCGAAGTTTTTGCCCCGGCGCTTGCCACCACCGAACTGCCCGGCAGCGATCCGGCGCAATTCCTGCGCACCGCAATCGCCTATGCCAACGAAAACCTCGCTGGCACCCTGGGCGCCAATATCCTGATCCACCGCAAAACCATCAAGCAGATCGGCCGGGCGCGTTTTGAGGCACTGATTGCCGACCTGCGCTACGGCACCATCGCCATTAATAGCTGGACCGGGCTGGGTTTTGGTACTCCGCAGGCAAGCTGGGGCGCTTTTCCTGGCCACACCCTGGCCGACGTGCAAAGCGGCATCGGCGTCGTCCACAATACCTACATGTTCGATCGCGCAGAACGGACCGTGCTCGAAGCGCCGTTCCGTGCCCCGATGCGCCCGCCCTGGTTCATCTTCCATCGCCGCGCCCATATTCTGGGCCGGTTGATGACGCGTTTTGCGTATCGGAAAAGTATTGCCCAGTTGCCGCGCATTATGTGGAACGCGATGCGCGGCTAGGCTGCCGTTGGCTTCCGACCGTGGTGAGTTCCCAAGCCAACGGCCGCAATGGATAAAGTTTTTTTGCTTCTTTGTTTTCAAACAAAGAAGACGCTGTCTTTACCTCTCCAAGCACATAGCCACGCCCATCCCGCCCCCAATACACAAGGTAGCCAACCCCTTCTTCGCGTCGCGCCGCCCCATTTCGTGCAGCAGCCCGACCAGCACCCGCGCGCCCGAGGCACCAATCGGGTGGCCGATGGCGATGGCGCCACCATTGACGTTCACCTTGCTGGTATCCCAGCCCATGTCCTTATTCACCGCACAGGCCTGGGCGGCGAAGGCTTCGTTGGCTTCGATCAGGTCGAGGTCATCATGTTTCCACCCGGCGCGTTGCAGCGCCTTGCGGCTTGACGGGATCGGCCCGGTGCCCATCACGGCAGGATCGACGCCGGCGGTGGCAAAGCTCGCGATGCGGGCCAACGGGGTCAAGCCACGACGGGCCGCTTCGGCGCCTGACATGATCACCAACGCGGCGGCGCCGTCATTGATGCCGCTGGCGTTGCCGGCGGTAACGGTGCCGTCCTTGCTGAAGGCCGGGCGCAGCTTGGCCATCGCGTCGATAGTGCTGTCATGGCGGATATATTCGTCCTGATCGACGACGACATCGCCGCGGCGGCCCTTGATGGTGACGGCGACGATTTCATCGGCGAAACGGCCGGCCTTTTGTGCCGCGCTGGCCTTGTTCTGGCTGGCGACGGCGAATTCGTCCTGTTCCTCGCGGGTGATCTGATAGGCGCGGGCGACGTTTTCCGCCGTCGTGCCCATGTGATAGCCGTGGAACGCGTCCCACAGCCCGTCCTTGATCATGGTGTCGATGAACGACATGTCGCCCATCCGGGCGCCGGCGCGCAGATGCGCGGCATGGGCTGACATCGACATGCTTTCCTGCCCGCCGGCGATCACGATGCGGCTTTCGCCGGTGCGGATCTGCTGGGCGGCAAGGGCCACGGTGCGCAGACCGGACCCGCACACCTGATTCACCCCGAACGCGGTGGAGGCATCGGAAATGCCGGCAGCGCGCGCCGCCTGGCGGGCCGGGTTCTGCCCCTGAGCGGCAGCGAGCACCTGGCCCAAAATAACTTCATCCACATCGCCACCTTCAAGCCCGGCGCGCGACAGGGCGGCCTGGATGGCGGCAGCGCCAAGCACATGGGCGGGCACGGACGCAAAGGCGCCGGTGAAACTGCCGACCGGGGTGCGGGCGGCGGATACGATGACGACGTCGTCCATATTGGCGGCTCCTGTGTTTTGGCGTTCTTGACCCCTCATATAGAGCGGTTACGCGCCAGAGTCAGCTTTTGTCGAGGCGCTGCACCCATTCCAGCAGCGGTTGCCACAGCGCGCGCGCCGCACTGGTGCCGGCGACCATCCCGACATGGCCTGCGGCGGGGCGGATCACGGT
>JANXRN010000346.1 GCA_025352995.1 Acetobacteraceae bacterium | reverse complement strand
GCGCCGAAACCGGTATCGCCCGATGACAGCAGCATCCGCCGATAGGGCAGGCCGAGCAGTTCCAGCACCCGTTCGGCGCATCCCGTCATGCGTTCCTGCTCGGCGACCGACTGATCGGGATGGACGATCGACACCATCTCGACCTTCTTGAACTGGTGCTGCCGAAGCATGCCGCGCGTGTCGCGCCCGGCCGAACCCGCTTCAGATCGGAAACAATCGGTCAGCGCGGTCAGCCGCCGCGGCAGGCTCGCCTCCGGCACAATCATATCACGCACCGTGTTGGTCAGCGGGATTTCCGATGTCGCAATCAACCAGCGCCCATCGGTGGTGCGGAAACTATCCTCGGCGAATTTCGGCAACTGGTTGGTGCCAAACATGCTGGCGTCGTTAACCAGCACCGGCACCGCATGTTCCTCATACCCGTGCTCACCGGTATGCAGATCGAGCATGAATTGGCCCAGCGCGCGCTCCATCCTGGCGAGCGCGCCGCGCAAAATCGTAAAGCGCGCGCCGGAGATTTTGCCGGCGAGTTCGAAATCCATCATCCCGAGCGCTTCGCCGAGTTCGAAATGCTGCTTGGGCGCGAAGTCCGGTATCGCAGGTTCCCCGACCTGCTTGATGACGATATTCGCGGCTTCATCCGGGCCGTCCGGGACATCCGGATCAAGCCGATTGGGCAGGCCGGCGAGAATGTCAAAAATCGCCCGGTCCTGGGCTGCGGCGGCTTGCTCCAGCCCCGCCATTTCATCGCGCAACGCTGTCGCTTCGGCTTCGGAGGCGGCAGTGTCGGCGCCGCGGCGCTTGCCCTCGCCGATGGTTTTTGACAGGGCGTTGCGGCGCGCCTGGCGGTCTTGCAACGCCGTCTGCGCCGATCGACGGGCTTCATCCAGCGCGAGGATTTCTGAGGCACGCGCTGGTAGATAGCGGCGGGCGAGGGCGGCGTCGAAGCTGGCGGGGTCAGAGCGGAGCAGGCGGATATCGTGCATAAGATTCTCTCAAGAAAGCAGTTCTTTTTGTGAACAAAAAGAACCAAAAAAACTTTTTCACACTTGTTACGGTTGCCGTGCCATTGCGGAGAGCCCAAGCCAACGGCCAGGAAGTACCCGGATGAAGTTTTTTTGCTTCTTTTTGTTCACAAAAAGAAGACCTCCCTCAATCCTCGCTACGCTTAGGCTCCACAATCCGCGCCGCAATGATCGACAGCTCGTAAAGCCCGATCAAAGGCACCGCGAGCCCGATTTGGGTAATCACATCCGGCGGCGCCAAAATCGCCGCGATAATGAACATCCCGACATAGGCGTAACGGCGATATTTCATCAGCCCCTTCGACCCGATGATCCCGACCTTGGCCATCAGCGACAGCGCCACCGGCAACTGGAAGGCGAGGCCGAAGGCGAAGATCAGCTTCATCACCAAATCGAGATATTCGGCGACCTTGGGTTGCGACTCGATCGCCATCGTGCCGTCGCCGCCGGGCGCTTCAAAGCTGATGAAGAATTTCCAGGCGACCGGGAAGATGAAGTAGTAGGCGAGTGCCGCACCCATCAGGAACAAGACCGGGGAGGCAATCAGGAACGGCGCGAAGGCTTTCTTTTCGCTGCGGTAAAGGCCGGGCGCGATGAACAGCCATAATTGGGTGGCGATGAGCGGGAAGCCGAGAAACGCGCCGCCGAACATCGCCACTTTCAGATGAGTGAAGAAGGCTTCGGTTAGCGCGGTGTAGATCATATGCCGCTGCACGCCCATTTGCGCGTAGATATTGGCGAGCGGCTGGGCAAGGAATTCGAAAATCTGGCCCGAGAAATAGTAGCTGATGAAGAAGAACAGCATGAAGCCGCCCATTGACCAGATCAGCCGTTTGCGCAGTTCGATCAGGTGATCGAGCAGCGGCATCGCCTTGTCATCAATGACGTCTTCGTTGTCGGTCTCGGCCAATGTGGTCTGCCCTCAGCTAGCGCGATGTCAGGGTTACGCCCGGCGGCAAGAAGGCCGGCGGTTCGGGCGGGTGGGCAATTTGCGGCGGGATGAAATCGGGGTAGTCGATCAGCGGCGGCGCGGGCAGCGGCTCGGGCGCGGCTTGCACCACCGGCGGCGTGATATCGGGGGTGGTCGGGTTCAGCAAATCCTCGGCGAAGGTCGATCGCAGGCTGCCATCCTTGTCGACGGTGTCTGCGACCAGGCCCTTGAGGTCAAAATTGCGCACTTCGTCGAAGGTTTTCTTCAGATCGCCGAGGTCAGCGTCTTTGACCATTTCATCGACATGGGTCTGGAATTCGCTGGCCATGCGGCGGGCGCGCTTGATCACATCGGTCACCGCCTTGACGGCGATCGGCAGGTCCTTCGGGCCGATCAGCACCAGGGCGACGACGCCGATCAGGGCAATCTCGCTCATATTAAAGTCAAACATGGTCTGCGATCATCATCACGGGTTGGCGTCCTCGGTCGGCGGCTTGCTAGCAGGAAACCGGGGAGGGGGGAAATTCGTCGGGCGGCGGTTCGGCGGGCGGGTGGATCGGCGGTGCATCGACCAGCAGATCGCCGCGCGGCGGCAGCGAGCGCAGATCGGGCAGGCCGAATTGCGCCAGGAATTGCGGGGTGGTGCCCCACAAGGTTGGCCGGCCCGGGGTTTCCTTGCGGCCTTTCGGCGCGACCAGATCGGCTTCCAGCAGGCTGTCGAGCGTGGTCTGGCTTAGCGCCGCGCCGCGGATTTCCTCAATTTCGGGGCGGGTGACCGGCTGGTGGTAGGCGATGATGGCCAGCGTTTCCATCGCCACCCGGGGCAGGCGGCGCGGCACCTGGATGACGCGGCGCAAGCGGGGGGCGATATCCGGCGCGGTGCGGAACTGCCAGCCACCGGCGACCGTTACAATTTCAATCCCGCGTCCGGCATAGCGGTCGCGCAAGGCGGCGATCACCGCTTCGACATCGACGCCATCGGCCAGCAGCTGGGTGAGTTGCCGCGCGCCGGTTGGGGTGGCGGAGGCGAAGATCAGCGCCTCGGCGAGGCGGAGCTGTTCGCCAAAATCACTTTCAGACATCGTTGGCCACCTCTTGCGGCAGAGCGGGGGGCAATTCCCGCCGCAGCAGGATGGGTCCAAAGGCCTGTTCCTGGCGCAACCGCAGCCCGCCATCGCGCGCCAGTTCCAGCCCGGCGAGCAAGGTGCTGGCCAGCGCCGCGCGGCGTTCGGTTTGGGTGCCGACGCTGTCGGGCAGGAAATCCTGCAACGACGACCAGTCCGGCAGGCTGCCGAGCAACCGCCCAAGGCGGCCGAGCGCGTCCTTCACCGTCCAGATGGTCAATGGCTTGGGGCGGTAGCTTTGCCGGCTGCCGCCGCGCCGCAGCGCGGTCAGATAAGCGCGCAGCAGCCCGGTGAGGTCGAGCGCCAGGCGCGACCGATCAGTATCAACCAAATCCTCCGGCGCGCCACGGGCAAACACATCCTGGCCGAGTTGGGATTGTCCGCCGAGCCAGTGCGATGCCGCGCGCATGGCTTGCAGATCGCGCAGGCGGGCGGCCAGCACGTCGGCGGCGGCTTCGCCTTCCTCGGCGGCCTCTGACCCGGTTGGCAGCAGCAGCCGGGATTTGAGCCAGGCGAGCCAGGCCGCCATCACCAGCCAGTCGGCGGCGAGTTCCAGCTTGATTTTGCGGGCGCCCTCGATCACGGCAAGATACTGATCGACCAGCGCGACAATGGAGATTTTACCGAGATCGAGCTTCTGGCCGCGGGCGAGTTCAAGCAGCAGGTCCAACGGCCCCTCGAACCCGTCGAGATGCAGGACCAGGCCGTCAGACACTGCCCCATCAGACACTGAGCGTGTCCGGGCTGTCGGCGTGGCCGGACAAGAACAGCACCCAGCCGGCAGCCCAGGGTAGAATCTGGCTGAGCGATTGGCCGACCGGATCGAAGATGATGCCGTAATGGGCGAGCATTTGTGGCAGCAGGAACACCAGCAGCAGCACGATCAGAATCCCGCCACGCTCAAACCCAGCCCAGAAGCGCGCCAGCGGCAGCGGCAAAATCCCCACCATGATCCGCCCGCCATCGAGCGGCGGGATCGGCAACAAGTTGAACAGGCCGAGCACCAGATTGGCGAGGATGAAATAGCCGACGAAATCGCCCAGCATGGCGCCGGCGCGAGGGTCGAGATAGGGCACGGCGTGCAAGGCAAGCCCACCGAGCCAGGCAAGGAAGAAGTTCATCGCCGGCCCCGCGGCCGCCACCAGCGCCATGCCCCGGCGCGGATTGGCGAAGCGATTGGCGGCCACCGGCACTGGCTTGGCCCAGCCAAACATGAACGACACCCGCCCGATGGTCAGCAATTGGCCGAGCAGCAGCAGCCCGGGCAAAATAATGGTGCCAACCCGATCGACATGGGCGAGCGGATTGAGCGACAGGCGGCCCAACCGCTTGGCGGTATCATCGCCCAAGGCCAGCGCGGCATAGCCATGCGCGGCCTCGTGCAGGGTGATCGCCAGGATCGCGGCCAGCAAAGACAGGAAAAGCTCGGTCAAGGGATCAGAATGCTCCGTTCGGCGGCGAGGTCGTCGGCATTTAGCGCATAAATCCGGCTGAGGGCGAGGGCGCTGGCGGCGGCAAGGCGGGCGGCGGCTGGCGCTGTCAGGGCCGGCACCGCGTTCAGCACCGCAGATGTGGTTTCCAGGTCGCCGGGACAATAGAGCGCGATGTCGCAGCCGGCTTCGAGCGCGCCCAGCGCCCGCGCGACCGGGGTGCCTGACAGCGCCTGCATCGCCAGATCGTCCGACACCAGCACGCCGTTGAAGCCGATGCGGGTGCGGATGATGTCTTGGATGATGGTGGGGGATAATGTCGCGGGACGCAGCGCATCCCATTGCGGGTAAAGAATATGCGCCGTCATCATCCAGGGCAGGTCGGTGTTGGCGGCAAACGGCGCGAGATCGGCAGCAAGATCATTGTCTCGCACTTCGGGCAGCGCCAGATGGCTGTCGAGCTTGGCCCGACCATGGCCGGGCGCGTGCTTGCCAACCGGTTGCACCCCCGCCGCCAGAAGGCCCGCCGCCGCCGCGCGGGCGAGACGGGCGATCGCCGCAGGG
>JANXRN010000274.1 GCA_025352995.1 Acetobacteraceae bacterium | reverse complement strand
GTTCCCGGCACGGTCTGCCCCGCAAGATCGCGCTGGTACAATGGCCCCACCTGGCACGCCACAAGCAGCAGGCCAAAGATTACGATCATAGTCGCTCGCATGATCACCTTCCCAGATCGCTGACAAGCCAGCCCCTACGCCACGGCTGGACGCTAAGCTATCTCGGCCAGCAGGCTGCTATGATCGGTAACATCTCCGGCAGGTCACGCGGCGAAGGCGGCTTTCCGGCTCGAGAATCCATGCCCACTTCGGCGATCTTGGCCGCCGTGAACCGGGTCTGCATCAGATCAATATTGCAAGCACAAAAGCGGTTAATCTCGGCTGGGGAAAACTGGAGCGGTGAATTGCTGTTGTACTCGCCAATGCAAGCGGCCACGCTCTTTTTCCAAATATCATCGGTAAACCGGAGCTGCTGATTTTTCGGAACCTCAGGTGGCAACGGACCTTTGGCAGCCGCGCCATACACATCCCTCGGCACATCCACCATCGGCTGCGCACATCCGGCAACCATCAGTCCCAGCACTAATACCGCAATTTTACGCATCCGGGTTGCTCTTTCATAAACTGAGAACAACGATACCGACGCGCTCGCTTTAAACGCAAGGACCTGAAGCGTGAAAAATGGTGAGCGCGGTGGGACTCGAACCCACGACCACCAGATTAAAAGTCCGGTGCTCTACCAACTGAGCTACGCGCTCGCCGTGTCGCTGCTTGCCTTAGCAAGTGTCGGCGCGCTGCCTTGAACGACAGCGCGCCGGTTGCGTCAAGTCATGCAAAGGCGGGGCAGACCTACTTTGCGTCAGCAGCAACCTGAACCCGGATAATCTTATCGGGATTGGTGACCGTGCCACCGCCGCCGCTGCCGCGTTTGATCTTGTCGATGAACTCCATACCCGATGTCACCTGACCCCAGATGGTGTATTGGTTGTCGAGATGCGGGGCCGGCGCGAACATGATGTAGAACTGGCTGTCGGCGCTGTCTGGGCTTGCCGAGCGGGCCGCGCCGACCGTGCCGCGCAGGAAGTGGCGGGTCTTGGTGAACTCGGCCTTCACGTTACCCAGGCCGCTGCCACCGGTGCCGGTGCCGGTCGGGTCGCCGCCCTGGGCCATGAAGCCTTCGATCACGCGATGGAACACGATCCCGTTATAGAAATCCTTGCGGGCCAGCAGCTTCACCCGCGCGACATGGTTCGGGGCGATATCGGGAAACAGCTGGATCACCACACGACCGTCTTTCAGGTCCATGTACAGGGTGTTTTCCAGATCGGGGCCGGCGGCATCAGCAATGGTCATGGTGGTTCCCAAAATTGTCGTGGCGAGGAGTGCGGTCAAAGCATGGCGTCGCTGCATTTGAAATGCTCCGCTGTGGATCGTGGGTGCCTTCTAGCTGCCCGCGCGCACCTTGGCCATGGTGCGGGCGAATGTCAGCGGCGACACGAAGGAGACGATATCGCCCCCCATCAGCGCGACTTCCTTGACGAAGCGCGAGGATATGAACTGGTGATGCTCGCTCGCCATCAGGAAAATGGTCTCGATGTCGCGCGCGAGGCGGGAGTTCATACCAGCCATCTGGAATTCGTAGTCAAAATCGGTCACCGCGCGCAGGCCGCGCACGATCATTTTGGCGCCGATCTTCTGGGCGAAATGCACCAGCAAGCCATCAAAGCTGCGCACTTCGATGGTGGTGCCGGTGGCGGCGGCAATGGCGGCACATTCCTCGGTCACCAGCGCCACCCGTTCATCGACCGGAAACAGCGGCGCCTTGCCGACATTGATGCCAACGCCGACGATCAGCCGGTCCACCAGCCGCGCCCCGCGCGAAATAATGTCGAGATGGCCGTTATGGATTGGATCGAAGGTGCCGGGATACAGCCCGATCCGTTCTGCACGCGGTTCAGGCATCGGTTGGTTCCTCACCCGGTTCGTCCGGCGTTGTGGCGTCGTCCGCGGTATCGTCTTCCAGCACGGTAAACAGCGCCGTCACCCGTTCGTCCTTGTCGAGGCGGAACAGGGTCACGCCCATGGATGACCGCCCGGTGATGCGCACCTGATCGGCCGGC
>JANXRN010000250.1 GCA_025352995.1 Acetobacteraceae bacterium | reverse complement strand
CAGCGCCATGCCAACCGCGGTGGCCAACCCTTGGCCAAGCGGGCCGGTGGTGGTCTCAATCCCTGGTGCCTCGCCAAACTCGGGGTGGCCGGCGGCAGGGGAATGCAGTTTGCGGAAGTTCTTGATGTCGTCGATCGTCATCCCGGACTGGCCGGTCAGATGCAGCAATGCATAAAGCAGCATGGAACCGTGGCCGGCCGACAGCACAAAACGGTCCCGATCCGGCCAGCGTGGATCGGCGGCATCATATTTCAGCGCGCGCGACCAAAGTGCCGTCGCCGCGTCGGCCATACCCATCGGCATGCCGGGATGTCCGGAATTGGCCGCTTCGACCGCGTCGACCGCCAGCACGCGGATTGCGTCCGCCATCAGGCGCGCGGGCGTCTTCGGGCGTGCCAGGATCAATGCCTGTTCGGCATGCGCCGGATTGTCGGACGATATCTCGGCGATCGATGCCATGCGATGCTCCTGCGCCACAAATGCGGCCTGGGTGTGGCGGCGCTATTACGGTCCGGGGCGCGGCGGGGCAAGAGTGGGGCGGTTAGCGCGGCGGGAAGAGAAGGAGGGTGAGGAAGGTTTTTCGGTGGTCCGCAGCTGCTTTGGCAAACTGGACGATCGCATCCGCCGCCATATCCACCGTAGATGTCGCTTCTACCATGGTAAACCGGGCGAGCGGGTCATAGTCGGCGTTGTGACGCTTCAACTGCAACTCAATAGAAGCAATTGCGAAGGCCCGAATATGCCCATCCCACCCCGCAGTTGGAACAAATTGCTTATACTTTGCAGTCGGCTGGGGCTTTTTAGTCTCCTCACATATGACCCTAAAAGCGAAATGCGCGACCGCGCGATAGGCGAGGGCATAACGTGCGGTAGCCCTGTCCCTGGCACCCACCACCATGTCCGCCGTCGCCGCAAGCACAGTGTGGAACACGGCATAGTAGGCGGCAGATATCGCGCGCCGGATATCGACTTGTCGCGGCGCGCCGCCCGAAACTGGCAACAGAAGTTGCCGCGCCTGATCAATCAGATGGTCAGGATTCGGAATCGTCATGCGATTCCATTTCTTCCTCTGTCGTGATTGTCGTAATCGGAAATCGATTATCACCCCGGCGCTGAAGTTCCAGGCTTATTTCGACAAGCGCAGTGTTTGCCTCGCGTCCGGTCACGGCGCGGCTATCGCGTGGAAGCACAATGGTGACGCTCAGTGCTTCGTCACCGTCCCAGGTGACGGTTGGCGCGCTGAACACGCGCGCGACGCCGACCCGCTTCAACGCCTTGGAAGCAGCCTTGGTCGCCAGTTGATCGACTTCAGCATTATTGAGCATAGCACAACATTAGTCCGATCGCATTTGTCCGGCAAGGAAATCGATCCCCCCAACCAATTTGCACGTCGCCACCGATCCGCGTAGCATGCAACCCAGCCGCCCAACCTACGCGCGGTGAGAAACAGATCGAGGACACCATCCATGCTTAAACGGACCATGCTCGCCGGCGTCGCGACGCTTGCTGCGGCACTCGCATTGGCGGCCGCCCCCGCCCAGGCGCAAATCAAGATCGGTGCCGCTGGCCCGATGACCGGCAATTACGCTAGCTTCGGCAAGCAGTTGAAGGACGGCGCCGAAATGGCAGTCGCCGACATCAATGCCGCCGGCGGCGTGCTGGGCCAGAAGCTGCAGCTGGAAATTGGCGACGATGCTTGCGACCCGAAGCAGGCGAATTCCGTCGCCCAATCGATGGCGTCGAAGAAGATCGTGATGATGGCCGGGCATTTCTGTTCGTCATCGTCGATCCCGGCCAGCAAGGTCTATGCCGAAGAAGGCATCCTGCAGATCACCCCGGCGTCCACCAACCCGAAATTCACCGAAGAAGGCAGCTGGAACACGTTCCGCACCTGCGGCCGTGACGATCAGCAGGGCCTGGTCGCCGGAACCTTCCTCGCCAAGGAATATAAGGGTCGCAAAATCGCGATCCTTCATGACAACACCGCCTACGGCAAAGGTCTGGCGGATGAAACCAAGAAGGCGATGAACAAAGCCGGCTTGGCCGAAACCATGTATGCCGCCTACGTCCCCGGCGAAAAAGACTACTCGGCGCTGGTCAGCAAAATGAAGCAGGCCAATATCGACGTGATCTATATCGGTGGCTACCACACCGAAACCGGCCTGATCATGCGCCAAGCCAAGCAGCAGGGCATGACCCCTGCGGTGATCGGCGGCGACGCGCTGGTGACCAGCGAATACTGGCAGATCACCGGTGACCAGGGCGAAGGCACCATCATGACCTTCCCGTCCGATCCGCGCCGCCGCCCGTCGGCCGCCAAGGTCGTGGCCCAGTTCAAAGCCAAAGGCATCGATCCGGAAGGCTATGTGCTCTACACCTACGCTGCCATCCAGGAATGGGCCGCCGCCGCCACCAAGGCCGGCACGACCGATCCCAAGAAGGTCGCCGCCACGCTCAAGGCCGGTAGCTGGGATACCGTGCTGGGCAAGATCAGCTACGACAAGAAGGGCGATGTCACTGAAAGCGACTACGTCTTCTACATCTGGCACAAGGGCAACTACGCCGAAATGTAACCGGCCCGGTTGATCTGAAGGCGGGCGTCCCTGGGCTGTTGCTTGACAGTCTGGGGGCGCCCGACCTATGTCCAGCGTCCGCCAGGAATGGGCGCGTAGCTCAGCGGTAGAGCATTCGCTTCACACGCGAAGGGTCACAGGTTCAATCCCTGTCGCGCCCACCATTCCCCGCCATCCCCTTACTCAAGGAGCGCCAGTGATGGCCAACAGCGTCGAAATGGCGACCGAGAGCATTGAGCACACCGAACACGCCGCCCATGCGGACGCGAGCGGGCGCCGCGTGGCCCTGCTGATCGCCGCGTTAGCCGCTGCACTGGCGCTGTGCGAAATGGGCGAAAAGGCGGCACAGAATTCGTACCTGACCCACCATATCCAGGCCAGTGATGATTGGGCGCAGTTCCAGGCCAAAACCATTCGCATGAACATGTATGCGATCCAGGCCGAAACGCTCGCCAGCCTGCCGAACGCTACCGATCCGGCCCAAGCCAAGAAAATCACCGACGCGCGCGCAACCGCCGCACGGATGGATGATGATCCGCAAGGCAATAACGGACGAAAGCAAATGGTGGTGCAGGCCAAAGCGTCCGAGCACGCCCGCGATGAAGCGTTTCACGTCTATCATCTGTTCGAACGCGTGGTCAGCGCCCTGCAGCTTTCAATCGTGCTGGCGTCAGTTTCGGTGGTCACGCGGGTGAAGCCGCTCGCCTGGGCCGGCGGTATCCTCGGTGGTGGTGCGGCGATTTACGGTGCGGCGGTGGCGTTGCATCTGGTGGGGTAGGAAGGGTGTTCTTTTTGTGAACAAAAAGAACTTTCTATCCTTTCCTTGCCGTTGGCGTGCGTCCCCCCGCAAAAGCGAAGCGCTCGGAACCAAAGTGTCAAAGTTTTTTTGCTCCTTTTTTTTCAAAAAAAGGAGTGCTTTCTTGGCCTAAATCTTCCTACGGTAAAGAAGAATCCCTCCCTACTTAGGCGGCGTCTTCTCCCCCAAATCCCACCAAATCCCCGTATAGGCGGCGAGCCCCTCGCGCGCCGGCGCGATCAGGAAATGCTCGTTCGGACCGTGCTGCTTGCAGCCATTATAGCGGTGCGGAATCCAGATCAGCGGCACGCGCAGGAAATCGACAAATACGTCGCCTGGCAGTCCGCCGCCGCTGTTGGGGATAACCTGGACATGCTTGCCCAGCGTGCGTTCCATGCTGGCGACGGTCCATTTCATCCAGGGATTGTCGAGGTCGGTGCGGCTCGCCGGCATGCGGATGCCAGGGTTTTCGATTTGCACCTCGGGGAAGCCCATTGCGTCCAGATGGCGGCGCAAAGCGTCCTCGAAGCCCGCCACATCGCTATCGACGGTGTAGCGGATCTGACAATGCGCGCGGGCGCTCGGCGCTACCGCGTTGACCGGGTTTTCCGGCTTGCCGGCAACCATGGCGAGCACGATGAAGCTGGTCCAGCCGAAGACTTTCTCAGCAGCTGAAAAGCCGGGCTCGCCCCAGTTCGGATCGATGGTCGCCGAGGCTTCACTCGGCAGTTCGAGCCCGGCGAGCGCGCCGCGCACCTGCGCCGGCAGGCCGTTGCGTGGCAGCCAGTCGCGCACCAGGATTTTGCCATTGCGGTCGCAGATCGCGCCGATCGCGTGCGCCAGCACAATCGCTGGATCGACGATCATGCCGCCCCAATTGCCCGAATGGACGCCGCCTGGCCGCAAATCCAGCACCAGATCGCAATGCCAGGTCCCGCGCGTGCCCGCGGTGACGGTTGGGATTGTTGCATCAACCCGCGGTCCGTCGGACGCGATCAACACGTCGGCGGCGAGCTTTTCGGCATTGGCGGCGACGAAAGCGCGCAACCCCGGCGATCCAAGTTCCTCACTGGTTTCGAGCACCATTTTGAGGTTGAAGCCGAGCTTGCCGTTGCGCGCCGCGATTACTTTTTCAAGCGCGGTCAGGTTCAGCGCATGCTGGCCTTTGTTATCCGCCGTGCCGCGCCCGTACCAGCGATCGCCCATTTCGATCAGCTTCCACGGCTCCAGCCCAGCGTCCCACTGGTCATCCAACCCCCGCACCGTGTCGCCATGGCCGTAGGTTAGGACAGTCGGGCGCGACGGGTCCTCCATGCGTTCCGCAGTCAGGATCGGGCCGCTGGCGGGCTGCGGGTTGGGGTGGACCCGGACGGTGAAGCCCATGGATTCGAGCCAGGGGCGAATGGCGCCGTCGAGGTAGTGCCAGACGTCTTTTTCATGCGCCGGTTCTTGCATCGTGCTGGGGATGGCGACCAGTTCGGCCAGCCGATCGCGGAAATGTCCGGCGTCGAAGAATGCCAGAGCCTGAGCTATTACCGTTTCGCGCGTGTCCATTTGTCTCTCCTGAGCAGCCGCCAAGCTGCCACCCAGCGCGCCGCAGGTCCAGCCTGCCGACAAAGCGGTATTAACCTTTCGTCAATCATCGTGACGCAGCGCTTTGATGCTTGTCGTGAAAAACCCCGCGTGATTGCGTCAACTTACGTATTTCGAGAAGCGGGAGAGTGTCATGCAGCTATTTCAGGTACCAAAGCTGGGATTTATTTGTTACGTTATCATATTAGTTTCGATTTCGCTATTCAGTACGGCCGCGGGCGCAGTGATCACATCCTTCTTCAGCCCATGGGACCCGACCAATCCGCTCGACGGATTTTCCCTGCGCGCGACCCAGCCGGGCAGCAGTGCGACGATCACCAGCAACACCGATCAATCGGCTGTCAACATTGAACTGATCTTGAATAATTGCCGCAACGGGTGCGGGGCATTCTACCTCGACAACAGCAGTAACCGGCTTCCCTACGGGTTCGTTCAGTTCGACTGGACGCTGGTCATGAACGACTATAGCAGCGATGGGCAGATTGCCATTGATGGCGTCGATCCGTCGTACAATAGCGGTTTTCGTAATTCGGAACTTTATCCGTTCGTGCTGTCGGGCACCGCCAACATTAATTACCGAGGCGGGACCTTCACCTTCTTCAATGTCGGGATCGGCGCGGTGTGGAATGGCAGCACCACGGCAACTATTTTTCTGAGCAACTTCACCGGGCCAAGCGCGGCCGCCCTGTCCAGCGGGACGTCGAGCAATTCGACCAATAATGTCGGTGAACCCGCTGGCTGGGCGCTGCTGCTGCTGGGCGGCGCAGTGATCTATCGGCTACGCCGGCGGCGGACAGGTCAGCTCGTCGGCGGACCACAGCGATTCCAGATCACCGGCTGGGCGGCGCCTTCCTGAACCTGGACGTGGTCTTCCCCCATCAGCACCATCCGAATGGCCGTCCCAGCCCCCGGATCGCCGGCGGGAACAACATAGTTGAAAGAATGGCGGCCGTAATCGCCCTGGGCGCGGGTGCCGGCCGGCGTCAGGATATTTTGCCCCTGGATCACCATGCGTTGGCCTTGGGCTTTGCACCAGGCGCCATCAATGGAATCAGCGCGCGCCGCCGGCACACATGCGACGAGGCCGACCAGAAACAGTAGTGGGCGCATCATCGGTAAAATCCCCCTCAGGTCACGCTTCGCCGCACATTGAACTGCGGCTGCTTCCAGGTTTCTTCGGTCAGCACGCGGCGAAGCACCTCAACCGCATCCCACAGTTCGGCAAAGCCGAGATAAAGCGGCGTCATGCCGAAGCGTAACACATCGGGCGCACGGAAATCACCGATAACGTTTTGGGCAATCAGCGCCTGCATGATCGGGTAGGCATCCGGGTGGGCCACGGAAACCTGGCTACCGCGCCGGGCCGCATCGTCCGGCGACACAATCGTAAGCCCGAACCCTGCACAGCGCTCCCGCACCAGCTGGGCAAAAACCTCGGTCTGCGCGACCGACTTGGCGCGCACCGCCGCCATCGGCGCTTCAAGCGCGATATCGACCCCGACTTCGAGTGCGGCGATACTGATCATTGGCGCGGTGCCGACGGTCGCACGGGCAATGCCTGGTGCCGGGCGATAGCCGGTTTCGAACGCGAAGGGTGCTGCGTGGCCCCACCAGCCGGTGATCGGAAAGCGTGCGTCAGGCAAAAGCCGAGGTGCAACATACAGGAACGCCGGCGCGCCCGGTCCGCCGTTCAGATATTTGTAGCCGCAACCAATGGCGAAATCCGCATCCGCGCCGGCGAGATCCACCGGCACTGCGCCGGCGGAATGGGCGAGGTCCCACAGCACCAACGCGCCGGTGTCATGCGCCGCCCTGGTCAGCCCGGCCATGTCGAACATTGCGCCAGTGTGATAATTCACATGGGTCAGCATCAGCACCGCCACGCTGTCATCAAGCGCCCCGGCAATGTCCTCAGGCGCCACCATGCGCAGTTCGTGTCCGGCCGCCAGCAGCGCCGAAAGGCCCTGGGCGATATAAAGATCGGTGGGGAAATTACCTCGCTCGGTCAGGATCACTCGGCGGTCAGGCCGGGCCGCCAGCGCCGCGCCGAGCAGCTTGAATAAATTGACGCTGGTGCTGTCGCCGACTGCCATGCCGCCGGGGGCGGCGCCGATCAGCGTGCCGATCTTGTCCGCAATGCGGCCGGGCAAGTCCATCCAGCCGGCATCGTTCCAGCTGCGGATCAGCCCTTCGCCCCATTCCTGCTGCACCACCGCCGCCACCCGCGCCGCCGTTGCGCGCGGCATCGCGCCAAGTGAATTACCATCGAGGTAGATCACCCCCGGCGGCAGGCTGAATTTATCGCGGAACGGCGCCAGCTTATCGGTGCGATCGCGCTCTACCATTGCGTCTCGGGTCAAAGCGGTCATCGCGCGAAATCATCCCACAGAAGCTGACCAACTTCGCCCATTAGCGTCTCGATCCGCATATTTGCCTCGATCAGTTGCCGCGAATTACCGTGCGGCAGTTCGGTATCATCGAAGGTGAACATCGCGAAGGCAATTGTGTCGCCGGGCGCACGGCGGATCAGGCCGGTATCGTTACGCAAGCCGCGGAGCGATCCAGTTTTGTTGGCGACACTGCCTGCCGGTAGGAAGCGCGGCACCCGGTTCTGGTAGTGCTGATATTCCATGATCGCGATCATGTCGGCGCAGTCTTCCGCGGTGCCGGCTTTGCCCTGCTGGATCAGCACCATCAGTCGGGCGAGGTCGATGGCGGATGCGGTGTTGTTCGAGCCGTCGCGGCTATAGGCGCCGGAATTGAACGGCATCGGGGCTGCCTTGCTCGCCGCCTTGAACTCCGTGTAGCCGACCGGCCCGGCCAGCGGCAGCGACCAGGCGCGGCGGAACAGCCCATGGCAAGCGGCCGGCGTGTGAATATCGGCAAGCCCGAGGCTCCGCATCCGCGCGGTGACGTTGGCCGGGCCGACCAGGTCGCACAGAATATCGGTCGCGGTATTATCGCTCACGATGATCATCAGCATCATCAGGTCGCGGATGGTCGGGTTAAGCCCAACGCCGAGCGCTTGGATAACGCCGGAGCCGATGACGCGGTGGACTTCCTCGAAGACAATGCGATCGCTGATCTTGAACTTGCCCTGGCGCGCCTGGGCGTAGATTTCGACCATCACCGGCACTTTGAAGGTGCTGGCAGTGGGGAAAAGTGCGGCGCCATTCACCGCGATCTGCTGGCCGGTTTCGACCTTGATGGCGGCAAAGCCGACATCGATGCCGGATGCGGCGATCAGATCGGTGATGCGTTGGGTGGCTTGGTCCATGGGTCAGGTTCTCCGGATTTCGGTCATGGCTCGATACGCTGCCACCCATGATGCAACGCCCAGCTCGCACGATCAAAGGTGATGAAATACCCGCCATTGCCGGGCGGTTGATCGGCTGCGCGGCTGATCGGAACTTGCCGCAGATGGCACAACAACAAAGCGCCGACGCCGCCATGGGATACCACCGCGACGTCGCCGACCGGTGCAGTGGCCAGCACCGCGCGCATAGCGCTCACAATGCGGGCTTGGGCGTCGATTGCGCGTTCCCAGCCCTGCATGCTTTCGGTCGGGTTGGCAAAGAATGCGTCGGCCAGGGCCTCAAAGACGGGTTTCGGCAAATAGCCGGTGGCCGCGCGGTCGTTTTCGCCCAGCGCGTCATGCACCGCCGGTTGCAGCCCCAGATGGCCGGCAAGAATATCCGCGCCATCCCGCGCCTTGCGTTCGGCGCTGCTGGTGACATGGGCGATGCTGGTAACCCAGGGCTGGGCGAGCATGGCGCGCATGCGGGCGATGCCGGTCGGGTTCAGCCGCCAGTCCGGCACCGGAACGGCGGGATCGATGACCACGTCCGGGTGGGTGATGAAGATTACTGATGCCATGTCCCTGTATCCAAGCAAACTATGATAGGCTGGAGAACTGAAAGGGGTCTATGGCACGCAAGCACGTCGATATCGCAGTGATCATCCCGGATGCGAGTCCGGTGCTGACGCTTGCGCGGATCGGTCGGATCGATTTGCTTGGGAGTTTCGCGGTTCCCATTCAAATGGTCGACCAGGTGCACTACGAAGTTACCAAACCAGAAAACGACCCGCTGGGCGCTGTAGCAGATGGGCTTCGGCGGTTGCATAATCGGCTAGAGATCGTTGAAACGAGCGTCGGCGTTGGTTTTCAAATCCGCAAGGCACGGGATCCGTCTACCAAAAGCAGCAATCTTGGTGAAATCGCCATCGACGAATACGCCACCGAGCTTGCCCACACGACCGGTCCTGGCTTCGTACCGTTAGTTTTATTTGAAGACCCGGATGTGCTGAAGCTGCGAATTGCCCAGCTCAAGGACGTCCATTTGCTTAATACGACAGCCTGGCTTCTGACCTTGCATCGCGAAGGATTGTTGCCTGACGGACTGGCGCTGGTCGAAGCCATCAACGCCCAACGTAAGACCCCAATGGTGCCGTTTGAGAAAGCGGCGCTGACCAAGAAAATTCGCTCGACCTGGTTGCGACGGAGTTTTGACCGATGAACGACAATTTGGCCGGATGTTCGCTCGCCGACGTGCTGGAGCGGCTAGAGAAGGGCAGGATCGGCCATCAGGCCGCGATGGAATGGTTGAATATCGAAAGCTTGAATGATCTCGTTGAAATCATGCACGCCAATGGTCGATTGATGCCGGGACACCAGCCGTTGAAAGTCTCGGCGGCCACGCGTGCCCTCCTGAAGGCGATTTGGGAGCCACATCCGACTGGTTACTAGTGGTGCGATCCTAACGCGCACTACCCGAGCGTTAGGTGAATCGTTCCACCAAATCAAAGGCTAGTGGATTAGGACGTGATGGGCATCGGCACGACGTACCTAATGGCACAGCAGTTCGCCGTTACAGCAACAAACTAGCCTGCCGAGCCTCCGTCTTGCCCTGCGCGGTCGCCCGCACCTCCCCATCGGCAAAGCGCAGCCGCAAGCTCGCCCCCGGCTTCACCGCCGCCGCATTGGCAAGTGCGACGCCGCGACCATCGGTAACCAGCGCGAAGCCGCGTTCCAGGACCTTCATGTAGGACACCGATTCAAGGCGAGCAGCCAGCCCATCGAGGCGCGATCGGGCTTCGCGCAATTTTCCTTGCAGCGGCGCCGGCGACAGGCGGGGGACCGAGCGCCCCGCCATGGCGTGGCGGATGGCCGACCGCAGCCGTTCTGCCGTCAACGCCGTCGCATTGCGGCGAACCGCCACGATCATCCGCGGGTCCGGCAAGCCACGTTCGGCGCGCACCAGGGCTGCCCGCTGGCCCGCGAGAAGATTGGGCAAAGCCCGCGCCAAGCGGCCGGCGCGATCATCAAGCTTTTGCCGCATCCCGCCCAGGATTGACGGCAGATCGGGCAGCCCACGTTCGGCGCGTTGCAGCCGCAATCGGGCGCCATCCAAAGTCCGCCCTGCGGCGCCCAACAGGCGGGCGGCTTTTTGTTGCAAATCGGCGGCAAGCTCCACCCGCGCCGGGATCGCCATTTCGGCCGCCGCCGTGGGGGTGGGCGCGCGGCGATCGGACGCGAAATCGATTAGCGTGGTGTCGGTTTCATGCCCAACCGCCGAGATCAGCGGGATGCCGCAGGCAGCGGCCGCGCGCACCACCGCTTCATCATTGAACGCCATCAGATCTTCGAGGCTACCGCCACCGCGCGCGATGATCAGCACGTCCGGGCGCGGGATCGGGCCGCCGGGGGCAATCGCGTCAAACCCCTCAATCGCCGCCACAATCCGGGCCGCCGCCCCCTCGCCTTGCACGGGCACCGGCCAGATCAGCAAGCGGCGGGGGAAGCGGCGCAAGATGGTGGTGCGAATGTCCTGGATCACCGCGCCTTGCAGCGATGTCACCACGCCGATAACCGCGGGCAAGACGGGCAGGACGCGCTTGCGGGCGGCGTCAAACAAGCCCTCTGCCGCCAGTTTCAGCCGCAATGCCTCAATCCGTGCCAACAGCGCCCCGGCGCCGGCGAATTCCATCCGCTCAACGATCAACTGGTAGGATGATCGCTCGCCATACGAACTGATCTTGCCGGTGGCGATCACTTCGATGCCGTTTTCGGGCGCAAGGCCGAGGCGCGGGACGGAAAATTTCCATACCACGCCGGCGATCTTGCCGCCTTCATCCTTCAGGGCGAAATAGATGTGCCCGGACGGGTAGCGCTTCAACTCGGTGATCTCCCCGCGCACCCGGACGCGACCGAACTCGGTTTCGAGGGTGCGTTTCACCGCGCCGGAGATTTCCGAGACAGTGTATTCCGGCATGTTGGTCGCAGCGGTTTCGGTCATGCCGCCAGCCTATGCTAAGCACCGCGCCGTTAGAAGTGGAGCGGATGATGCGGGTTCTGGTGGTCGGCGGCGGTGGGCGCGAACATGCCTTGTGCTGGAAGCTGGCGCGGTCGCCGATGCTGACCAAACTATGGTGCGCGCCGGGCAACCCGGGCACCGCGGCCTGTGCGGAAAATGTGCCGATCGATACGCTCGACATCGCCGGCCTGGTGGAATTTGCCCGCGCGAACGCGGTTGATCTGGTGTTACCGGGCGGGGAACCGCCGCTGGTCGCCGGCATCGCGGATGCAATGGCCGAAGCCGGGATTGCCTGTTGCGGGCCAACGGCCGCGGCAGCCCAACTTGAAGGCAGCAAGACCTTCACCAAAGAAGTGTGCGACGCCGCCGGCATCCCGACCGCCGCCTGGCGCCGCTTCACCGATGCGCGGGCGGCGCGGGACCATGTCCGCCTGCAAGGCGCGCCGATCGTGATCAAGGCTGATGGGCTGGCGGCCGGCAAAGGCGTGGTCGTGGCGGCAAGCGTCGCCGAAGCCGAAGCGGCGATCGGCGACTTCATGGAAGCAGGCGCACTCGGCCCATCGGGGCGGACCTTGGTGATCGAGGAAATGATGACCGGGCCGGAGATCAGCCTGTTCGCGCTGTGCGATGGGGTGAATGCGGTGTTCCTGGGCACCGCGCAGGACCATAAGCGGGTCGGCGATGGCGATACTGGGCCGAATACGGGCGGCATGGGCGCCTATTCGCCGCCGCCAATGTTCAGCGCCGCAATGGAAGCGTCGGCGATGGATGTGTTCATCCGCCCGACGCTTGCCGAAATGAACCGACGCGGCACGCCGTTTCGCGGCATCCTCTACGCCGGGTTAATGCTGACCCCGACGGGCCCGAAGCTGGTCGAATATAATGTTCGTTTCGGTGACCCAGAATGCCAGGTGCTGATGCTACGGTTGAAATCGGACCTGCTCGGCGCGCTGGTCGCTGCATGCGACGGGGAATTGGCAGCCTTTGATCTGCGCTGGGATGATGCGGCGGCCGTGGGTGTGGTGATGGCAGCGCGTGGCTATCCCGGCGCGCATGTGCGCGATACGGCGATTGATCTCGCTGATGCCGAAACGATGGCGGGTGCCACGATATTCCATGCCGGCACCGCGTTGCGCGATGGTGGGCTGGTGAATTCCGGTGGCCGCGTGTTAACAATCTGTGCGCAGGCGGAAGATTTTAGCGCGGCGCGGGCGCAGGCCTACGCGGCGGTTGACCGGATCAACTGGCCGGAAGGGTTTTGCCGACGCGATATCGGATGGCGTGCGTTGTCGTAACGATCAACAAAGGAAGGCTTGCGCGATGGCCAACGAACCCTCGTCCCAGAGTTTCTACCGCTTCCATCTACCGAATTTGCATATGGCCTCAATTTTTGGCGATGATTGGTTCGCCCTGAAGGCGGAAGCCTTCGCGCGATTTTTCGGCACGCCGGTGTTCCTGATCGGGCAGACTTTTTTCGTCACCGCGTGGATCATCGCCAATGTCGTGGGTTGGATGAACTTCGATATTTATCCGTTCATCCTGCTCAACCTCGCCTTCAGCCTGCAAGCGGCCTATGCCGCACCGCTGATTTTGCTGGCGCAAACGCGGCAGGCCGATCGCGACAAATTGCATTCGATTGCTGACGCGCAACATCGCGAAGCGCTCGATGCGGCGAGTTCGCAACGCCAGACGCTGTCGCACGAACAAACCTGCTTGCTGGTCGAAATGCTGAAGCAGAATACCGCGCTGACCGAAACGGTTAAGTCGATGGCCGAGCGGATCGAACAGCTTTCGACCGATCTGCACGCCCACATCGTCCAAGGCAAATCATAGCCCGACGAGGCTGCGGGCAAACTCCGTCGGGTCAAACGGACGCAAATCAGCCGCCTGTTCGCCAACCCCAACGGCATGGACCGGAATGGCGAAGGCTTCCGCCAGTGCGACCACGATGCCGCCACGGGCACTGCCGTCGAGCTTGGTAACCACCAGGCCGGTGATGTTGACCATGTCCTTGAAGACCTGAACTTGCTGGATCGCGTTCTGGCCGGTGGTGGCATCCAACACCAGCACAATGGAATGCGGCGCGGTCAGGTCCTGCTTTTGCAGCACCCGGATGATCTTGCGCAGTTCTTCCATCAGCGCGGATTTGTTGTGCAGGCGGCCGGCGGTATCGACCAGTAGTACGTCGATATTGGCGGCGCGGGCTTTCGCCAGCGCATCGAAGGTGAGGCCGGCGGGATCGGCATCTTGCGCGCCGGCGATCACTTCGCACCCGGTCCGCTGGCCCCAGACCTGCAATTGTTCCACCGCCGCCGCGCGAAACGTATCGCCGGCAACCATCATGCAGCGCAGGCCTTGTTCACTGTAGAACTGGGCAAGTTTGCCGATCGTGGTGGTCTTGCCGGTGCCGTTCACGCCCACCATCAGCACCACATGGGGATGGCGGTCACGATCGATCACCAAAGGCTGGGCGACGGGGGCCAGGATGGCGGCGATTTCTTCGGCGAGCGCGGTCTTGACTTCCTGGTCAGTCACTTCCTTGCCGAAACGGCTGCGGCGGAAATTGGCGATCACCTCGCCCGCAACCGCAGTGCCGAGATCGGCGGCGATCAGCAGATCTTCGAGTTCTTCCAACGCCGCATCATCAAGCTTGCGCTTGGTGAAGACGGCGGTGATCGAATTCGCGAGCTTTTCGGTGGTGCGCGACAGGCCCTGCTTGAGCCGGGAGAGGAAACCGCCGAGTGCCATTCAAGCCGCCTTCGCAATCAATCCCGCCGCGTCGGCGCTGGTGACGCGGGCGCGTAACAAGGTGCCGGGCGCTGCCGCGATGCGCACGGGGGCGAAATGTTCGCTGTGGCCGCTGGCGTTTGATTCCGCCAGCACGGAAATTTCCGCACCGATTTGCGCCGCATAAAACCGTGTGGCCTGCGCCTGGCCGGCGGCGCGTAGCCGGGCGGCACGTTCCCGGCGGATCGCCACCGAAACCGCCGGCATCCGCGCGGCAGGCGTTCCCGGGCGTTCGCTGTAGGGAAACACATGCAGGAACGGAATTTCGGCCTCCGTTACAAAGGCTAAGGTCTCGGCAAATAATTCCTCGGTTTCGGTCGGGAAGCCGGCGATTAGATCGGCACCGATGCCGATCCCCGGCCGCAGGCTGCGGGCGCGGGCAATCACCGCGAGCGCGTCGGCGCGCAAATGCCGGCGCTTCATCCGCTTCAAAATCAGATCAGACCCCGCCTGGGCGGACAGGTGCAGATGCGGCATTAAACGCGGCTCCTCCGCGATCAGGCGCCACAGATCGGCATCGATTTCGTTGGGATCGAGCGACGACAGCCGTAGCCGCGGCAGGTCCGGCACCAGCGCCAACAGCCGGCGGATCATCTGGCCGAGGGTCGGCTTGCCCGGCAAATCAGGGCCATAGCTGGTAATATCAACGCCGGTCAGAACCACTTCCTGATAGCCACCGCCGACCAAGGCGCGCACCTGATCGACAATCGCACCAATCGGCACGCTGCGGCTGGGGCCACGGCCGAACGGGATGATGCAGAACGTGCACCGATGGTCGCAACCTTGCTGCACCTGCACGAAGGCCCGCGCCCGGCCGGCAAACTCTGTCACCAGATGGGCCGCCGTTTCGGTCGCCGCCATGATGTCGGACACTGCCGAGCCCGCATCCGGCTTCCAGCTTTCCGGTTGCAGCTTTTCAATGTTGCCGAGCACGCGGGTCACGCCGGGCAGCGCGGCCCAGGTTTCGGGCGCAATTTGCGCGGCACAACCGGTCACGATGATCTTCGCATCCGGCCGTTCCCGATGCGCGCGGCGGATCGCCTGGCGGGCCTGGCGTTCAGCCTCGCCAGTCACAGCGCAGGTATTGACGATGATCGTATCGGACAACCCGGCCGCATGGCCGCGCATCACTTCCGATTCATAGGTGTTCAGCCGGCACCCAAAGGTGAGGATTTCGGGCGTCATGCCGGATACGCCGCAAGATCGATCCGGCCGACAAATGATGTCGCTACCGGCCCGGTCATCAGCACATGGCCATCATCGCGCCATTCCATATCCAACACCCCGCCATCGGCGATGATGCGGGCGCGCCGGCCGGTCAAGCCACGGCGCACCGCATTGACGATGGTCGCGCAAGCGCCCGATCCGCAGGCGAGCGTCAGCCCCGCCCCGCGTTCCCACAGGCGCAGGCGAATGCAGTCCGGCGCCAGGATTTGCGCGAAGCCGATATTGGCGCGCTGGGGGAAAATCGCCGCGTGTTCAAGCACCGGGCCGAGCGTGGTGATGTCTAACGCTTCTATATCATCGACAAAAAACGTCGCATGCGGATTGCCCATCGATGCCGCGGCCGGATCGGCAACCGGGCCGAGCGCCAGCGGCAAATGCAGCGTGTCCATCGCTGATGCCAAAGGCACATCCTGCCAATCCAGCCGGGCCGCGCCCATATCGACGGTAACGCGGCCGTCTGGCAGGATTTGCGCTGGCAGCAGGCCGGACATGGTCTGGATGACTGGTGCCGTGTTGCCGCTTTCCCGATGCAGCAAATGGGCAACGCAGCGCGTGGCATTGCCGCAGGCCCCGGCCTCCGTCCCATCCGGATTGCGGATGCGCATGAACGCCGTGGCATTCGATCCTGCCGGCGGTGGCTCGATCACGATGAACTGGTCGCAGCCAACGCCACGATGGCGATCGGCGATCGCGGCCGCGCGGGCAGGCGACAGACCGAGACTGCCTGCGCGTTCGTCGAAAATGACGAAATCGTTGCCGCAGCCGTGCATCTTGGTGAAGTTGGTGGTCATGGATGGATTATATAGGCTAGGCAAAACCAAGGCAAAGCGCGTTCTTTTTGTGAACAAAAAGAACCAAAAAAACTTTATCAATTGTTGCCGTTGGCTTGGGACTGCGGTGGGGTCCCGAGCCAACGGCAAAAAGTATCAAAGTTTTTTTTGCTACTTTGTTTTCAAACAAAGTAGATTCTTCCTAGTACCGATAAAGATCATGCTTGAACGGCCCAGCCACCGGCGCGCCGATATAGTCGGCCTGCGCCGGCGTCAGCTTGGTGAGCTTGGCGCCCACTTTCGCCAGATGTAGCGCCGCCACTTTCTCGTCGAGGTGCTTCGGCAGGGTATAAACCTTGCGTTCATACTGGCCCGGCGCCGCGCCCCAGAGTTCGAGCTGGGCGAGCACCTGGTTGGTGAAGCTCGCCGACATCACAAAGCTCGGGTGGCCGGTGGCGTTGCCCAGGTTCACCAGGCGGCCTTCGGACAGCACGATCAGGCGCTTGCCGTCGGGGAAGACGACTTCATCGACCTGCGGCTTTACATTGTCCCAGGTGTAGTTGCGCAGCGCACCGATCTGGATTTCGCTGTCGAAATGGCCAATGTTGCAGACGATGGCGCGGTGCTTCATCGCGCGCATGTGGTCAATGGTGATGACATCGACGTTGCCAGTAGCGGTCACGAAGATGTCGGCATGGGCGGCTTGGTCGTCCATGGTGGTGACCTCATAGCCTTCCATCGCCGCCTGCAGGGCGCAGATCGGGTCAACCTCGGTCACCATCACCCGGCAGCCGGCGTTGCGGAGTGACGCGGCGGAGCCCTTGCCGACATCGCCGAAGCCGTTCACCAGCGCGACCTTGCCGGCCATCATGACGTCCGTGCCACGACGGATCGCGTCCACCAGCGACTCACGGCAACCATAGAGATTGTCGAACTTCGACTTGGTGACGCTGTCATTGACGTTGATGGCGGGCGTCAGCAAGGTGCCGGCCTTGGCCATTTCCCACAGGCGATGCACGCCGGTGGTGGTTTCTTCGGAAATGCCGCGCACATCGGCGAGCATTTCGGGGTATTTGTCATGCATCAGGGCGGTCACGTCGCCGCCGTCATCGAGGATCATGTTCGGGGTCCAGCCGTCAGGCCCGCGCAGGGTCTGTTCGATGCACCACCAGAATTCTTCCTCGGTCATCCCTTTCCAGGCGAATACCGGCGTGCCAGCGGCGGCAACCGCAGCGGCGGCGTGATCCTGGGTCGAGAAGATGTTGCACGACGACCAGCGCACCGTCGCGCCGAGGAATTCCAAGGTCTGGATCAGGACCGCGGTCTGAATGGTCATGTGCAGGCTGCCCACGATGCGCGCGCCGGCAAGCGGCTTGGCCGTGCCGTACTCGTTCCGCAGCGCCATCAGGCCTGGCATTTCGTCCTGCGCCATGGAGATTTCTTTTGCGCCCCAGGCGGCGAGCGAGATGTCTTTTACCTTGTAGTCGGCGGCCATGATGATGCTCCTGCTTCGGTTGGCGCGGCATATATAAGGATATTGTTATGTCCGCAAGTGATTGGAGGGCGATGGTAGCCAGGATGGATGGAGGAATGGTGAAGATGGCGGAATTCTTGAATTTCGCGTGCACGCAGCCGTTTCGGCGGATGACATGGCAGAGTTATTTTAAATGCCTTTAGCATGGTTATCGTAAGGCCGATGACCTGACAGCTCATCGGCCTTACGGCCGATGAGCCCCCACCTCGGGCACCCCACAGAAATCTAGACTGAGGCGGCCAGGAGTTGCGATTTCGCCTATTGACCTGACGGCCTCGGCGTGGTCGGCGTATTAACAGAACAGAGGCACAGTGTCATGACTTCGTTGGGAGTAGCCCTAGCTGTCGACTCGCGCGGTCCCAGCGCTCTTTACATCATTACCGACAGCCGCATCACCTGGCATCCAGGTAACGGGCGATGGGACACCGGCCAGAAGACATTCGCGTCAGCGCGTACGCCTGACGTGTTCGGATTCTGCGGGGATGCCTTCTTTCCCCCGGCTGCGCTGCGTCAGTTCCTTGAGCAGGTTCATTGCGGTATTGCACTCGACTCCAGCATGGATGCGCGGCGACGCCATGCCCTAATGCTGCACGGCCTCCAAGAGGCGATCGACCAACAATGCGGAGCTCCGATTTCGAGTTTTTCAGTGTTTCATGGCGCCCGCGATCATGAACACATGCACAGCACGTTCCATCTATGGGAAACGCGCATGACGGTATCCGATAAAACCCGGTCGATTTCCTGGTTCGACGAAGAGCGAGATATTATCAGCGACCATTCATATTTTGTACATATCGACGGGACTGGCGGTCGCTACATAAAGAAGCGCGGAAGAAAGTGGCTTCATAGTGACGCTAACGGAACCAGTCGGGCCGCTATCGGGTCATTCTGCGATGCTCTGCATGAGGGACTGGACCCATGTAGCGGCGGAGCTCCTCAGCTTGTAGGCATCTGGCGAAAAGGTCCGGGCAGGACCTTCGGATTTTGGTGGAACGGAAAAGCTTATCTGGCCGGCGCGCCGGTACCGGATGGCTCCAACGTCGCAGCTGTCGATTGGTTCAACCATCGCTTCGAGCGGTGCGACGGTGGAACCGGACGGCGTAAGGAGGGAGCCGCTCGACATGAGAAACCTAATCCAGTTCAGCGGTAGTCGTGCCTCTCGACCTGAAGTGTCGTATATGCCGCTTTGAACGCTACTGCATAGCGCCGCAGACCACGGCATGTCGCGCCGTGAAATATGTTCGACACCATGAACACGGAACGAACGTCATAGGTACATCCTTGTAAGTCCCCTATTATCGAATGTCTTGAAATTTGACGACCAGTTATGCTAGCCTGCTAGCACATAAGGAGTAGTCCGTTGCCTACACTGGTGATCCGTAAAATTGACCCTGTAGTTCACAACCAACTCAAGGATCGCGCCCAGATCGCCGGGCGATCGATGGAGGAGGAGGTGCGCATCCTGCTCCGCCAGCATGTCGCCGATAATGCGCCAAAGCCAGATCAGAATTGGGTGCAGGCGATCCGGGCATTGTTCGAACCGCTTGGTGGGGCCGAGCTGGAACTCCCAGCCCGGGGGGCAGGGCGCGCACCATCAGACTTCTCCGGGCCTGAATGGGACGAACGCGATCAGCCATGATCGTTTTGGATACCAACGTCCTATCCGAACTCATCAAACCGACCCCTGCGCCGCAGGTTATCGCTTGGGCGTCGCGGCAATCCTGGCAGGACATCACCACCACCAGCATTTGCGAAGCCGAGCTGTATTATGGCGTCGCGCTGCTGCCCGAAGGCCGCCGGCGGGATCATCTGGCCCGCGCCATTGGGGCATTGTTTGACACGATGCTGACCGGGCGGGTGTTGGATTTCGATCGGCGCGCAGCCAAGCTCTATGGCCCGCTTTGTGCGGCACGGCGCGGGCGTGGACTTGAAATTCCATATGTGGATATGCAGATCGCCGCGATCGCCGCTGCCCACCGGGCAGACGCGGTGGTGACGCGGAACGTTGCCGATTTTGTGGGAACGGGGATTGTGACCATCGACCCGTGGACTAGCTAGACCGATTTTCCCATAGTTTTCGCGCCTCAACCACGCACGCCGCCGGATCAGCAAGCCGCCCGGCCGCCCACAGTGCCACTGCGGCCGTTGCGATCACCGTCGCTTCGCCCGCCTTGTCCTGCCGCCGACCTTCCCAGACATCGACCAAATCGGCCGCCGTCTCGCTGTCCGGCTTGCCGGCGCCATCCACAACCGGCCAGAGCGTTTCCCCCGCCTGGGTGGTCACCAGCAGCGGCTTCACCCCGGTCCATTCGGCTTCCCCGCCGCCGCCCTTGATGACGGTGACGCTTCGATCCAGCAGCGCTGCGACGCCGAGATGCAAGGCGATATAGGCGGGATGGAACACCCCATCGATTGACGCCTTCGCCTTGGCTGGATCGAGCAGCCGGCCGACGGTGTTCATCGGCGACCGCAAGCCGAGCACGCCGCGCAGCGCGAGCAGATCGGCGATTTCGGGGCTGAGCGCTTCCAACGGCACAAAGGCAAAGCCGGTCGCATCCAGCGCGCGTTTGGCCTCGGCCGGCGTTGCTGATGGCGGAATGCACAGCAAGTCCATCGCATCGCTCAGCGCCTGGCGACCCGGCCCGTTGACCGGACCGTGCATCAGCACCCGCAGGCCGGATTTCGCCAGCAGCAGCGCCGCCAGCAAATACCATGGCAGGCCGCGGGTGCGGCCATCGGCATAGCTCGGCCAGTCGAGATCAACCTTGCGAGAAATGCGCCAGGGCAGCCGCGCATGGTCGCGCGCGCCCTCAACCAGGCCGGCCATTTCGGCGACCGTTTCACCGCGATAGCGCAGCAGCATGAGCAGCGCGCCGATTTGTTCACGCTCCACGCGTCCGACCAGCACTTCGCCGATCGCGTAGCTGGCTTCTTCGCGGGTCAGCGATCGCGAACGCCCTGGCCCGCGCCCGAGGACGCGCACGTAGGCGGCGAAATCATGCGTGTCGGTGGCCGCCCAAGGCGGGGGGGATTTTAGGTTGATGGCGCGGCGCTCCTGTTACGGCTGCCCCAACCATACCACCCCATCGACCACCCGCACCGGCAATTTTGGCGCACAGCCAATATCGGGCGCGACCGCTTCGCCGCTTTCCAGATCGATCACCCAGCTATGCAGCGGGCAGGCGACCTGATGGCCATGGACGATGCCTTCCGACAGCGGCCCCTGCTTGTGCGGGCAGCGATTATGCAGCGCGAAGGCGCTGTCATCGCTGCAGCGGTAAATCGCGATATCGCCTTTGGCCGCGGGAATCACCCGGGCGCCGTGCGGCCGAGGTAACGCGCTTCTTCCCGGTACAACTGCATGAAGGCTGCGCAATATTCCAGAACCTCGTCCTCGGTTGCGACGTGGCATAATTTATCGGTGCCGCGCAGTTCGATCCCGCCATTGCCGCCGATCAGGATTTTGAAGCCGCAATCGACGCAGACCACCCCGAGATCCTTGATCGAGGCTTCCGCGCAGTTCCGCGGGCAGCCTGAAATGCCCATCTTGAATTTGTGCGGGGACCAGTTGCCCCAGGTCATTTGTTCCAGCCGCCTGCCGAGCGTGGTCGAATCCTGGGTGCCAAACCGGCACCATTCCAAGCCCACACAGGTTTTCACCGTGCGCAATCCCTTGGCGTAAGCGTGGCCGGATACCAGCCCAGCTTCCGACAGCCGCCCCCAGACCGCCGGCAAATCCTGCTTCCTGATGCCGTAAATCCCGAGCCGCTGCCCGCCAGTGATTTTGACTTCCTTGACGTTGTAATCTTCCGCCACCGCCGCAATCACTGCCAATTCGGCCGGCTTGGCCGTGCCGCCCCACAGGCGCGGGATCACCGAATAGGTGCCGTCTTTCTGAATATTCGCGTGCACGCGTTCGTTGACGAAGCGTGACTGGTTGTCATCGGCATATTCGCCGGGCCAGGCGCAGAGCAAATAATAGTTCAACGCCGGCCGGCAGGACGCGCAGCCATCGGCGTTTTTCCACGCCATCGCGCTGCGCACCGCGTCTTGGGTCTTGAGGCCCTGCTTGATGATTTGCGCCCGCACATCTTCATGCGTGTGATCGGTGCATTTGCAGACTGTTGGGATGGCCGGCCCGGCAACCTCAATCCCCAGCGTATCGGCCAGCAGCTGGCGCACCAGCGGCGCACAAGTGCCGCATGATGCTGATGCTTTGGTGTGGGCTTTGACCTCATCATAGGTCGACAGGTTCTTGGCCTTGATCACATCGACGATCGCGCTTTTGCACACGCCGTTGCAGCCGCAAATCTGGGTGTCGTCCGACATCGATTTGGTATCGACCCCAACCGGGCCGGTGGTGTTGAGCCGCGTGGCCGTCGCCTGCGGGCTGTAGGCGAGCGTGCCGCCGCCAGCGAGATGGTGCGCGCACACCCGCGCCATGTCCCAAATCGGCGCCACCAGCCCGACCACCTGGCCGCGATGTTCGGCGCATTCGCCAATGGCGAAAATATCCGGGTCCGACGTGCAGAGATTATCGCCGACCACGATGCCGCGATTAACCTCCAACCCCGCCGCGCGGGCGAGATCGGTTTCCGGGCGGATGCCGATCGCCACCACGACCAGATCGGCTGGCGCCTCACGGCCATCGGCAAGCTTGATGCCGGTGACGCGGTCGGTGCCGGTCACTTCCTCGGTCTAGCCATTGGTGAAGAACGCCCCGCCGCGCTCGGTGAGGTCGCGTTGCAATAGCTTGCCCGCGGTTTCATCCAACTGGCGTTCCATCAAGGTCGGCATCAGGTGCACGACGGCGACCGCCATGCCACGGCGCTTCAGGCCCCAGGCGGCTTCGAGGCCAAGCAATCCGCCGCCGATGACCACTGCGCGTTGATAGGTTTCCGACGCCGCAATCATCGTATCGACATCGCGCAAATCGCGGAACGCGCACACGCCGGGCAGGTTCAGCCCCGGAATTGGCGGCACGATCGGTTTTGATCTTGTCGCCAGCAGCAACCGGTCAAAGGGAACGGTTTTGCCGGACTGGGACGTGACCGTGCGCGCCTTGGTGTCGATGGCCGCCGCCGGATCACCGGCATGAAGGGTGATGAAGTTGTCATCATACCAGGCGCGCGGGTTGATCACGATGTCATCGACCGATTTCTCACCCGCCAGCACTGATGACAGCATAATCCGGTCGTAGTTTACGTGCGGCTCGGCGCCGAAAACCGTGATGTCGTAGCGGGCGGGGCGAGCTTCAGCAGTTCCTCAACCGTCCGCATTCCGGCCATGCCGTTGCCGATCACGACGAGTTTTTCACGCGAAACAAGCGACATGCGGCACCTGGAGTTGCGGGTACGTCGCCATTG
>JANXRN010000154.1 GCA_025352995.1 Acetobacteraceae bacterium | reverse complement strand
TGCCCAAGCTGTAAATGAAACGAGCAAGGCCAATGGTTTGCCGGGCGCGGATGGCGGCCGACAGGTTGCCTGCGGAAAGTTCGCCCCAGCCTTCGCGCTTGGCGATGTCGGCTTCATGGTCGGGCAGGCGGAAAATATCGGCGGGGCCACGCACCAGCCCTTCGGCGTGAAATTCGCGGATGGTTTTGTCGCCAAGGCCTTCGATGTCAAACGCCAAGCGGGAGACGAAATGGATCAGCCGTTCTTCGGTCTGCGCCGGGCAGGTCAGGCCACCGGTGCAACGGACGACAACTTCGTCGGGCGGGCGGATGGCGAGGCTGCCGCAGACCGGGCAATGGGTCGGGAAGACATACGCTTGTGAGCAGTCGGGCCGTTTGTCCGTCAGCACCTCAACGATTTGCGGGATCACGTCGCCGGCGCGTTGCAGCACCACAGTATCGCCGATCCGCGCATCAAGCCGGGCAATTTCGTCCTGGTTGTGCAAGCTGGCACGCGAAACCAATACGCCGCCGACATTAACCGGGATCAGGGCCGCCACCGGCGTCAGCGCGCCGGTGCGCCCGACCTGGATCAGGATATCTTCCAGCACGGTGCTGGCCTGCTCGGCGGGAAATTTCCAAGCGATCGCCCAGCGCGGCGCGCGGCCGACGAAGCCGAGGCGGGCCTGTAACGCCAAATCGTCAATCTTATAGACCACGCCATCAATGTCGTAAGGCAGGCTTGCGCGGGCGGCACCGATTTTGGTCTGAAAAGCCTCGGCGGCGGTAGCGTCGGCCAGGGTTTCCCAGAGCGGGTTGACCGCAAAGCCCCAGTCGCTCAGTTGGCGAAGCCAGCCGGAATGGGTATCGGCGGGGCGGGCGCTGGCGTCCCCCATGGCGTAGGCGAACAGCGACAAAGGGCGGCTGGCGGTAATCGTCGCGTCCAACTGACGCAGACTGCCGGCGGCGGCGTTGCGTGGATTGGCAAAGATTTTCTGACCGGCTTCGCTCTGGGCGGCGTTCAGGGCGAGGAAATCCGCCTTGGTCATGAAAATCTCGCCACGGATTTCGATCAGCGCCGGGGCCGCGCCGCGCAGTTGTTTCGGCACCGCGTCGATAACCCGAATATTGGCGGTAACGTCCTCGCCCTCCGCCCCATCGCCCCGCGTCGCAGCCTGGGTCAGCACGCCATCACGGTAGGTGAGGGAGATCGACAGCCCATCAATTTTCGGTTCGCCGACCATCGCCAAGGCACCATCTTTGAGGCCGAGGAAACGGCGCACGCGATCGCAGAACTCCCCAAAATCGGCGGCATCGAAAGCGTTGTCGAGCGACAGCATGGGGATGCGGTGGGTGAGCTTGGCAAACCCCGTCGCCGCTTTCGCGCCAACCCGTTTGGTGGGCGAATCGTCGCGGATCAAAGCCGGGAAGCGGGCTTCGATGGCCGTGTTGCGGCGGCGCAGCGCGTCATACTCAGCGTCGGTGACCTCGGGCGCGTCGTTTTCGTGGTACGCGCGATCGTGGCGGGCGAGTTCGGTGGCGAGGAATTCCAGTTCCGCCACCGCGTCGTCAGTCGTCAAGGCGGCAATCGGTTTCATGTCGCGGCCAGCAGGCTGTCGGCAGCGGCGCGGGCTTGGTCGGTGACGGTTTCACCAGCCAACATGCGGGCGATTTCCTCCCGCCGCGCATCGACCAGCAAATGTTCAACACGGGTTTCGGCGCGACCCTTCGCAGTGGCCTTGCTGACCAGCAGATGGGCCTGGCCGCGCGCGGCAACTTGCGGGCTGTGGGTGACCAGCAGAACCTGAACATCAGCGGCGACTCGCGCCAGGCGATCGCCGACAGCCGCGGCCGTGGCGCCACCAATGCCCGAATCAACCTCATCGAACACCAAGGTCGGCACGGTCGAACCGCCCGCGAGCACGACTTTCAGCGCCAGCATCAGGCGCGATAGCTCCCCGCCCGAGGCAACCTTCGCCAGCAGGCCCGGGGTCTGACCAGGGTTGGTTGCGATCAGGAAGCGCACCGCGTCGGCACCCTGGGCACCCCAGGCGGCTTCTTCCAGCGGCGCGATTTCGGCAACGAACTTGGCGCGGTCGAGTCGCAATGGCGCAAGCTCGCGGCTGATCGCCACTTCAAGGCGGCCGGCCGAGTGTTTGCGGGCAGCGCTCAGCGCGTCGGCCGCCGTAACAAAAGCAACCCGCGCCGCGCCGGCCTGGCGTTCGAGGTCTTCGACCTTGGCGGTGCCGTTTTCCAGCGCGCCCTGGCGAGTCCGCAAATTGGCGAGGAACTGCGGCAGCTCCGGCACCTGGATTGCGTGCTTGCGGGCGGCGGCGCGCAGGGCGAACAGTCGTTCTTCGGTTTGTTCGAGCCGACGCGGATCGGCGTCGTGATCGTTGGCAAGCCGTGTCAGCAAGGTTTCCGCCTCGGCGAGCGCTTCCTCGGCACGTTCCAAGGCGGCCAGCGCCGGGGTCACCGGATTGTCAGCCGCCGCATCGCCGGGCGGCAACAAACGCTGCAAGGCACGGGCGCCGGCACGCAGGGCCGCTGCCGGCCCACCGCTGCGGCGATCGCGCGGCGTCAGTTCGGAAATCGCGGCCGCAATCGCTTCGGCCCGGCGCTCGCCTTGCTGCAAGCGCTGGCGTTCGATCGCAAGCTGATCTTCTTCCCCCGGTTGCGGGGCGAGGGCAGAAAGCTCGGCGATCGCGTGTTCGAGGAAATCGCGGTCGCGTTCTGCGGCTTCGATCGCCGCGCGAGCGGCGGTCAGGGCGGCCAGCGTATTCCGCCAGTCACGCCAGGCGGCGGCGGTCGCGGCTTGCAAAGCGGGCTTGACCCCATAAGCATCGAGCAACCGCGCCTGCACCGCGGGATCGGCGAGGCCCATTTGTTCGTGCTGGCCTTGCACTTCGACCAGCATGGCGCCGGCCCGGCGCAGCAAGCCGGCGCTGATCGGCTGGTCATTGGCGAAAGCGCGCGACCTTCCGTCTTTTTGCACGACCCGGCGCAGCACGATTTCGTCGTCGGCCTCGATCCCCTGTTCACGCAGCAAGGCGAACACCGGATGGTCCGGCCTTGGGGCAAACACCGCTGCCACGCTCGCCTGTTCGCAGCCATTGCGCACCAGACCGGCTTCCGATCGCGCCCCAAGCGCGAGGCCGAGGCTGTCGAGCAGAATGGATTTACCCGCCCCGGTTTCGCCGGTCAGCACCGTCAACCCCGCGCTGAAGCTGAGATCGAGCCGGTCGATCAGCACGACATCGCGAATGGAAATCGCGGTCAGCATGATCGTCTTAGCTAGAAAACTGCGCCGAAGATGCGCCCGAAAAACCCAGGACGACCGGTCTTGAGCGCGGTTGGCGCATCAGGAACCTGGCCAATTTCAGCAAGCCTGGCATAGCTTTCCTGATACCATTTGCTGCCAGGATAGTTATGTCCAAGCACGGCGGCGGTTTTAGCCGCCTGATCGGTGAGGCCGAGGGTCAGATAAATTTCGGTCAACCGATGCAGCGCTTCGGCGACGTGGTTGGTGGTCTGGTATTCATCGACCACGCGCTGGAAGCGCCCGATTGCCGCGCCGTACAGCTTCTGGGTTTCATACCAGCGGCCGATTTCCATTTCCTTGCCGGCAAGATGGTCGCGGGCGAGATCGATCTTCAACCGCGCATCGCGGGCGTAAGACGTGTCGGGGAAGCGATTGACCACCTCCTGCAAGGCGCCCATCGCTTCCGTTGTGCCCCGCTGGTCGCGCTTCACATCCGCGATCTGCTCGTAAAAGCACAGGCCGCGCAAATAATACGCGTAAGCGATGTCGCGATTGGACGGATGCAACTGGATAAACCGATCAATCGCGCCAATTGCCAAAGTGTATTTATTTTCGAGATAGGCAGCATAGCCCTGCATCAGCAGGGCATTAACCGCGAGCGAGGCATAGGGATAAGTCTGTTCAACCAGATCAAACTGCCGGCCGGCAGTGGTATATTTCCCAGTGCTCAACGCATCGACGCCCCGGCCATATAATTCCTCAACCGGAACCGTGGACGGGTCTTCCTTGACGACCAGATCGTCGGCCCGGGTGTTCCAGGGGGTAATGGAAGACAGGGTTTCGCACCCGGCAAGCAGCAGCGGCAGGGCGCAGATCAGCGGCAGCAAAAGGGCGCGAAACAAGGGAATTGGATTCAGCACGACGAACTTCCAGGTCATTTCCACGCGCTTATAGCATGCCTGGAGAACAGGCGAACCCCACCCGCGCCGCCTCAGATCGGCGATGCTGCCAGCGCCAGACGATGGTCACGCAAGCCAGCAAGGCCGGCGACGCTGCCATAAGCGGGCGCCACTGGCGTTGTATAGCCGGAAACCAGACGCCAATTCGCATCATCGGCAAACAGCGCCCGCAGCACCTGGTTGTTGAGCGCATGGCCACAGCGATGCCCGACCATCCGGGCGCGCAGCCGCGTGCCGGCCAACGCCAGATCGCCCACCACATCGAGCATTTTGTGACGGACAAATTCATCCGGGCTGCGCAAGCCGCCAGGGTTTAAAACCCCCGCACCATCGACCACCACGGCATTATCGAGGCTGCCGCCCTGGGCGAGGCCAGACTTCTGCAACGCTTCAATTTCATCGGCCATCGCGAAGGTGCGGGCAGACGCAAGCTCATCGCGGAAGCTGTCCGGGGTGACCAGCAAATCAAGCGACTGCGCGCCGATCACTGCGGCCTCGAAGTCGATCGACACCGCAAGTTCCAGACCTTCGCTGCACGGGTGCAGTTCGACATAGGCTTCGCCGAGTTCAACCCGAACCGGCCGCAGCACCGCGATTTCCGCCTGCGTGCTGGCCTGATCAATCACACCCGCGCAGGCGATCAGGAAGCTGAAATCCCGCGCCGAGCCATCAAGAATGGGAATTTCCGGCCCATCGACAGCAACAATGGCATTACAGACACCAGCGCCGGCAAGGGCTGCCATGACATGTTCAACCGTCGCAATCCGCACATCCGGCTGCCCGGGGGCCGCCAGAACCGTGCAAAGCCTGGTATCAACCACCAGATCGAAACGCGCCGGAATATCAATGCCCAGGTCAGTGCGGCGGAACACGATGCCGGTATCAACCGGCGCCGGCTGCAACGACAGACGCACCAATTGGCCGCCATGCAGCCCAACGCCCACGCAATCGATCGCCGCCTTCAAGGTACGTTGCGCATGCGCCGCGAACCGGGGCCGATCAAACTGGAGCAGGGTAAGGGTGGGCAGACCGTCCATCAGCGTCCCTTAAATTGAATACAAGGACCGCCGAAGCAGCGTCCCGTATGCAAGCTAGGCGGCTTGCATACGGATAGCCAGTCAAGCTTTATTTCTCAGTATTACAAAACAACGCGTTGATAATGCATGTTATATTGCAACACGCATCATACCTGCGGCTGGTTCTTCTGGCGACGCAGGAAGGTGGGAACTTCGAGGTCGGTGTCAGTGGCACCAGGCTCCACCGAAAGCTCCTCGGATTGTTGCACCACCGGCGCCGGCTTCGGCGGGGCGACCGGCACCGGGGCGATTTCTGCCACCGGCGGCACCGGCTTGAACGCGCTGGTAACGATGGAGAACAATGACTGACGACGCGGCGGCGGCTCGGCCTTCGGCTGCGCCGTCACCGGCTGCTGATGGCGCTTCTGGATCTGGCGCGGCGGCAGCGGCGTATCATCGATCGGCGGCGCCACCCGCGCTTCGGCCGGCGGGGCGCGCAGAAGTTCGGGCTCCGGACGCGGCGGCAACGGGGCCACGCGCTGCACCGGCTGGGTCGCCGGCGGCGCCTGAACCGGCATCTCGCCCGGCGCCACCCGCGGCGGGTTCAGCCAGGACGTCGCCGGCCGCGCGGTATCGGGCACCAGCGACAGCGGCGGGGTCAAGCCTGCGGCCGGCCCATCAATGCCGACGCTGCTAACGGCCTGCGCCGCGCCGCCACCAACCGCCACCAAACGCGGGCGTTCCTCCTGCCGCGGCTGGTTGGCCGCCGAGTCGATCCCGGTTGCCACCACCGACACCACCACCCGGCCGGCCAGGCTTTCGTCGATCGCCGAGCCGAAAATGATATTGGCGTCCGGATGGACTTCCTTGCCAATGCGGGTCGCGGCTTCATCCACTTCAAACAGGGTCAGGTCTTCGCCACCGGTGATGTTGATCAGCAGGCCTTTGGCGCCAGCCATGCTGGCCTGTTCCAATAGCGGGTTCTGGATCGCCTGTTCGGCCGCACGCAGCGCCCGGCCCTCGCCTTCCGCTTCGCCGGTCCCCATCATCGCGGTGCCCATTTCGGCCATCACGGTGCGGATATCGGCGAAATCGAGATTGACCAGCCCGGGCGCCACCATCAGATCGGTCACCCCGCGCACGCCCTTGTAGAGCACGTTGTCGGCCATCTTGAAGGCTTCGCGCCAGCCGGTACGCTCATTGGCCATCAGGAACAAATTCTGGTTCGGGATCACAATCAGCGTGTCCACGAAGCGGGTCAGCTCGGCAATGCCGGCTTCGGCCGCCCGGGCGCGCTTGCTGCCTTCGAACGCGAATGGCTTGGTCACCACACCCACGGTCAGGATGTCGCGTTCCCGCGCCAGACGGGCAATCACCGGGGCCGCCCCAGTGCCAGTGCCACCGCCCATGCCGGCGGTGATGAAGATCATGTTGACGCCTTCGAGGTGGCGCATCAGTTCTTCAGCGGCTTCTTCCGCCGCCGCCTGGCCGATTTCCGGCTTGGCGCCAGCGCCGAGGCCCTGGGTGATATGCAACCCGAGCTGGATGCGGCAATCGGCACGGGAATGCATCAATTGCTGCGCGTCGGTGTTGGCAACAATGAACTCCACGCCTTGCAAGTTCATCGCGATCATATTGTCGACCGCGTTGGTGCCGCCCCCGCCGACCCCGATCACGGTGATCCGCGGGCGGAAATCTGCATGGGTATGCTGTGGGATCGTCAGGTTCAGTGTCATCGGCTCACTCCCGTATCAGGTTACGTGTATCTGGTGCATTCGATTCGTGAACAGGTTCAGACCCGTTCGCGGAGAAAATTGACGAGGCGGCGAAAAGTCCCTTTCGGTCTTTCGGCCTCGAAGTCGATTTCGTGCAGCGGGCGCGCATTGCCGGCCGCCCAGCCGAGCAATCCGACGATGGTGGCAAAGGCCGGGCCAGACGCCGCGTCGGGCAGGCCGCGCGGCGAAATCGGCCGGCCGATTCGCACCTGGCGCCCCAACACGCGCTGGGCGAGGTCGGACATGCCGGATAGCTGGCTCGCGCCGCCGGTCAGCACCACCCGATGCCCGGACGCCCGGCCGAGGCCTTCCTGTTCCAGGCGCTGGCGCACCAGTTCGAAGGTTTCCTCCAAGCGCGGCTTGATGATGTTGACCACCATGCTGCGCGGCACTTTGTGGATTTGTTCGTCTTCCTCGCCGACCTGTGGCACCGGCAGGAATTCACGATCGTCATCCGGGCTGCCCTCGGCATTGCCGAACATGGTCTTCAGCCGTTCGGCATGGGGCAGCGGGGTGGACAGCACGTTGGCGATGTCGCGGGTGACATGAACGCCGCCGAGCGGCAATTGGGCGGTGTACTGCAAATGCCCGTTGGCATAGACCGCCATGCCGGTGGTGCCGCCGCCCATATCGAGCACCGTTACCCCCAACTGACGTTCGTCCCGGTCGAGCACTGCGTACGCCGCGGCCATCGGGGCGGCCACAAGGTCGCTGATTTCGAGGTCACCGCCCGCGAGGCAGGCATCCAAGGTGCGCAACGCAGTGGTTGCGGCATCGATCACATGCACCCGTCCGGCCAGGCTGTCGCAGAACAGGCCGCGCGGATCGTCCAGCCCTTCGCTGTCATCGGCGGCAAAATCCAACGGCAGCGCGTGGATCAGGGTGCGGCCTTCAGATGCCATCCGGCTGCGCGCGTCAAGCAACATGCGTTTGATATCAGCATCGACCACCGCGCGGCCGCCAATCTGGGCCTGCAAATTCAGCACTTGGCTGCGCGGCTGGCCGCAGGACAAATTGACCGTGACGGTGCGCAGCCGAACGCCGGCTTCTTCTTCCGCCTGGCCCACGGCTGCGCGAATGGCGCGCTCGGCTTCGGCAATGTCGATCACCGCACCAGCCCGCACGCCCCGGCCTTTCTGCCAGCCAAAGCCGATCACCCGCAGGCTGAAATCGGATTCGCACCGCCCGATCGCGCAGGCGATTTTGCTGGTGCCGATATCGAGCACCCCGAACGCGCCGGACTGGCGTGGCTTGCCACGCGGGGGATCCCCCGGCTCACTCGCTTTGGGGGTTTGCGGCAGCAAGCGGCGCGGAATTTCGTTCACGTCTTTCTCCCGGTCTGGTTGACTGGAGCGGTGGGGGTAACCTTGGGGTCGGCGCCGGGGCGCAAGGTCAGCCGGTCGGGCAGGCGCAGATCGACCAGCTTCAGCGACCGGTCGAGCAGGGCGTGGCTCGCCTGCAGCTCCGCCAGTCGGGCAAGAGCTGCCATCGTTGCCCCTTCGGGCAGCAGCACTTCGGTGCCGCCTTTCATCTGCAGATTCCAACGCCGCTTGCCGATCCAGGACGCGCTCACGACCCGCGCCTGCAAGTCCCGCTGGGATGCCAGCGCATCGATCAGGTCGGCGGCGGCGGTTTCGGCGCCTTCGCCCACCACCAGCATCAGTTCGGCAGAGAATTGATCGACATCGCCATTGGTCACCACCTTGCCGGCACGATCGATGAGTTCGAACTTGCCATCCTTCTGCCAGACCGCGAACGGCCGGCGCTCGGCGATCTGCACCACAATGGTGCCCGGAAGGCGCCGCAGCACGGTCGCCGACTGTACCCAGTTGATCGCTTCAAGCCGCGCCTGGGCGTCACGCGGGGAGAACGCCAGGATCGGATCGCCCTTCCTGATGCTCAGCGCCCGGGCGATCGCCGGCAGCGGGGTTTTGTCGCGGCCTTCGAGCACGATGTCGGTGACTTTGAGGCCGGCGCGGGCGCCAAGATCGCCGAGGCTGATGCCGAAATCCGCCCCGCGCCCGAGCGATTGCACGGCCATGGCCACCGCGCCCACGCCACCGACGACCAGCAGCAGCACCAGCAAAGTGCGCAGTTGGGCGCGGGTGCGCCGCCAGATCAGCCGGCTGCGGCTCGGCCGGTCCGGCATCGCCCAGGCGGATGCCGCTTTGGGTTCCGCCATCGGGTCAACATTTGCCGCCGGCGCCGGACCGGTGCGCTTGCGCGGGGCGGCGGGGCTGGTGCGGGCAGGTTTTACCCCCGACATGCCGCGTTCTCCACCATCCAGGCGCACAAGCGCGGGAAATCCATGCCCCGATAGGCGGCCTGTTCCGGCATTAGCGATGTCGGGGTCAGGCCGGGCTGGGTATTGGTTTCGAGCAGGATCAGCCGGCCCGGTTCGCCTTTGGTATCGTCGTAGCGAAAATCCGACCGCGTTGCGCCACGGCAGCCAAGGGCACGGTGGGCGGCAAGTGCGACATCCTTGGCCTGGGCGTAGATATCGGGATGAATTTGCGCCGGAATGACATGGCGGGAGCCACCATCGGCATATTTGGCTTCATAGTCGTAGAACATATTGGCCGAAGTGATGTCGGTCACTTCCAGCGCTTCGTCACCCATGACGCCCACGGTCAATTCGCGGCCCGGAATGAATTCTTCGACCAGCGCGGTGGCGCCGAAGCGCCAGCCAGCCGCGATCTCCGCCCGGCGGTTGCCGCCTTCGCGCATGATTTCCACGCCGACCGACGATCCTTCGTTGATCGGCTTGATCACGTAGGGCAGCGGCATCGGGTCGGCATGTTCGAGTTCGGCAACATCGACCAGTTTTCCGCGCGCAACTGGCAGGCCGGCGGCGATGAACAGCGCCCGGGCGGCCACTTTGTCCATCGCCATCGCCGACGCGCGCACCCCGGAATGGGTGTAGGGAATGCCAAGCCAGTCAAGCACGCCCTGGATCGCGCCATCTTCGCCGAAACGGCCATGCAGCGCGTTGAACACGACATCCGGCCGCGGATCGAGCGCGCGCAGCAGCGCGCCCAGGTCGCTGCCGACCTCAACCGGGACGACGTCGTAACCGGCAATGCGCAATGCGCTGATCACCTGGCGGCCAGATGACAGGCTGACGTCGCGCTCGGCTGACATGCCGCCATAGATGACTGCGACGCGGGTCATGCGGGTACCCCGATGCGGCGAATTTCCCAGTGCAGATCGATGCCGCTGGCCGCCTGCACAAGGCGGCGGAGGTCTTCGCCGAGGCCTTCGATGTCGGCAGCCGTTGCAGTGCCGGTATTGATCAGGAAGTTGGTGTGTTTTTCCGACACCTGGGCGCCACCCCGCATCAGACCCCGGCCGCCAACATTGTCGATCAATTCCCAGGCTTTCATGTCGGGCGGATTGCGGAACGTCGATCCACCGGTGCGGGCGCGCACCGGCTGGCTGGCCTCGCGGGCGGTGCGAATGTCGGCCATTTCGGCGGCGATTTGTTTCGGATCGCCCGCCCGGGCACGCAGGCGCGCCCGCACCACGACCGCTTCCGGCGGCAGGCTGGCATGGCGGTAGCCAAAGCCGATCTGGCCAGCCGTCAGGCGATGCAGCCCGCCATCGCGGGTGACGATGTCCGCCCAGTCGAGGCAGTCGGCGATGTCGCCGCCATAGGCCCCTGCGTTCATCGCCACCGCGCCGCCGATGCTGCCGGGGATGCCGCACAAGAAGGCAAGGCCGCCGAGGCCCGCGGCAGCCGCATGTTCGGCCACCGTCACATCCAGCGCGCCGGCGCCGGCGACAACCCCATCATCATCGGTTTCGATCGCGGTGAAGCCGCGCAACAGCCGCAGCACCACGCCGTGCACCCCGCCATCGCGGACGATCAGGTTCGATGCCGCACCGATCGTGGTGACGCTGATATCAAGCGGCAAGTCGGCAAGGAACGCCCGCAGATCAGCGACATCAGCCGGCCGCACCAGCACCTCGGCAGGTCCGCCGACGCGGAACCAGGTGGTCTGACCCAACGGCGCGTCAGCCTGCACCCGCCCACGCAACGGTGGCAGGCGATCGAACAGATGCAACATGGCGGGGGCGGCCATCATCGCTTCGCGCCCTTCGACCCTTGCAAAGCCGCTAACTGCGCGGGCAATGCCTGCGCCCAGGCGGTGATATTGCCAGCGCCGAGGCAGACCACCAGATCGCCCGGCCTGGCAATGGCATGGACCATTTCGGCGAGATGTTCCGGCCCCGGCAGCGGCACCACGCTGCGATGGCCGCTGGCGCGCAGACCTTCCACCAACGCATCGCGGTTGATGCCAGCGATCGGGGCTTCGCCGGCGGCGTACACGTCGGCCACGATCACCGTGCCGGCTTCGTTCATGCAGGTGCAGAACTCACTAAACAGCGACGCGAGCCTTGTGTAACGATGCGGCTGCACCACCGCGATCACGTTGTTGGCGCCGGTCTGGCGCGCGGCTTTCAAAACTGCGGCGATTTCGACCGGGTGGTGGCCGTAATCATCGATCACCACGATCCCGCCAGAATCCCCGGTGCGGGTGAAGCGCCGCTTGACCCCTTTGAAGCTCAGGAAGGCGGATTTGATGCTGTCGGCATCAAGATCCATTTCAACCGCAATGGCAATGGCGGCCAGCGCGTTGGACACGTTGTGCTGGCCGACCATCGGCAAGCGGAACGGTCCCATCTGCCTTGTGCGGCCGGTGACGCGATCGGTGACGGCGACATGGAAGGTCGATCCGTTGGTATCGGCATTCAACCGTTCGCCACGCACATCGGCCTGCGGCGAAAACCCGTAGGTAATGATGCGGCGATCGGACAGTCGCGGGATCATGTTCTGCACTGCCGGATGGTCAATGCACAGCACCGCGAAACCGTAGAACGGCACGTTCTGCACGAACTGTTCGAACCCGCCGAGCATGGCTTCCGCCGTGCCCCAATGATCGAGATGTTCCGGGTCCATATTGGTCACAACGGCAATCGTTGCAGGCAGGCGCAGGAAGCTGCCGTCACTTTCATCGGCTTCGACGACCATCCATTCGCCATCGCCGAGGCGGGTGTTGCTGCCATACGCTTCAATGATGCCGCCATTGATGACGGTGGGGTCGAGCTTGGCGGCTTCCAAAACGGCAGCCACCATCGATGTCGTGGTGGTTTTGCCGTGGCTGCCACCGACCGCGATGGCCCAGCGCAGCCGCATCAGTTCGGCGAGCATTTCGGCACGGCGCACCACCGGGATCAGCCGTTCGCGCGCGGCCTGGACTTCAGGGTTGCCGGATTTGACCGCTGTCGACGTGACAACGACCTGCGCCGCGCCGAGATTGCTTGCCTGGTGACCGATATGGACAATAATCCCGGCCGCCCGCAAGCGCGCCACGTTGCCGCTTTCGGCGATGTCGCTGCCTTGCACGGTGTAGCCGAGATTATGCAGCACCTCGGCAATGCCCGACATGCCGATGCCGCCGATGCCGACGAAATGAATGGCGCCGATCGAACGTGGCATCGCCCTCATGATTTTGTTTCCTGTCGGGCGTGGCGCTGGACCAGATCGGCAAGGTCCTGCGCGGCGCGGGGGCGGGCGCGGGCTTGGGCAGCGGCAGCAGCCGTGGCCAGAAATTCTGGACTTTCAAGCAAATAAGCCAGAAGTTTCGCAAGCGTCTCGGCGGTGAAATCACCTTGCCGCACCAGCCAGGCTGCCCCGCCGGCTTCAAGGTCGCGCGCGTTCGCGGTCTGATGATCATCGATCGCGGTGGGTAACGGCACCAGGATGCTCGGCCGGCCAGCAACCGCGATCTCGGCAATCGTTGATGCCCCAGCGCGGGCGATGACGAGATGGGAAGCGCGCAGAAGTTCATCGACATTGGCGAAGAAGTTCGACAGCGACGCTGCCACCCCCAGCCCCGTATAGGCGTCCTGCACCCGACCAATATCCTCGGCGCGGCATTGCTGGGTGACGGACAGGCGCGCCCGCACAGCCTGCGGCAGCAAAGCCACGGCCTGCGGCACCACATCGCTGAACACGCGCGCGCCAAGCGAGCCGCCGAGCACCAACAGCCTGATTTGGTCGATTGGCGCGCGATACGGCGCACCATGCAGCGCCGCAATCGCCGGGCGCACCGGATTGCCGACCAACTTCGTCTGCGCGCCCTGGATGGCGGCAAAACTTGTTGCGATCTGGTCGGCAAAGCGCGCCAGGAAGCGATTGGCACGACCCAAAACGGCGTTCTGTTCGTGCAAGATCACCACAGGGCGAGATGTCAGCAGCCGGGTCGCCAGCACCGGCGCCACGCTCGGGTAGCCGCCGAACGCCACCACCGCTTTCGGGTTCAGCCGCGCCATGATGCGTCGCGCAACAATGGTGCCGGCCGCCAGGGAGGCCGCGGCCTTTATCGCGCGCACCCAACCGCGTCCGGCAATGCCCGCGCCCGGGATAACGAAATTTTCCGAATTGGCAAAAACCGCTGACGCCAGGCCGCCGGATCGCGCATCGGTCAGCAGCACCACCCGTTCGCCACGCGCCAGCAATTCGGCTGCCAACGCCTCGGCCGGAAAGAAATGCCCCCCCGTGCCGCCAGCGGCAATCACGATCGGGCGTACCGCCGGGCCCCTCATGATTGCTCCCCCGGAATGCGCCGACGGGTCAGCGCCAGCAGCATGCCGATGCCAAGTGCGACGGCGAGTGCGGACGATCCACCGTACGAAATGAACGGCAAGGTCATGCCCTTGGGCGGGATCAGTCCAAGGGTCGACGCCATGTTGACCCAGGCCTGCAGCCCAAAACCGCAGGCGAGGCCGGACACCGCCAGCACAACGAACAGGTCGCGTTCCTGCAACTGGCGCAACAAAGCCCGCAGCACGATGAAGGCGAAGACCGCAAGAATGAAGCCACAGACCAGCAGGCCAAATTCCTCACCCGCGACCGCAAAAACGAAATCGGCATGGGCGTCGGGGATGACATCTTTCACCCGGCCCTCACCCGCGCCGCGCCCCAGCAGCCCACCGCTGCCGAAGGCTTGCATGGACCGATCAATTTGCGATGTGCCATCGCTCAGCTTGGGATGCAGAAAGCCTTCGACCCGGTCATGGAAATGGCTGAGGAAGGTGTAGGCGGCAAAGCCACCCGCGCCGAGCAATCCCACCACCCCGGCGGAAATGAAAATATTCAGCCCGTTGACGAATAGCTGCACCACAAACACGCAGATCAACACAGCCAACATGCCGATGTCCGGCTGCGCCTTGAGCAGCAATCCGATCACCGCCATGATCGCCAAGGCCGCAGCGGGCCACATCGCTTTGCGCAGCAACGTTACTTCCCGCCTGCCTTCCGACAGCAACCAGGCGGCCACCACGGCGAAACAGGGTTTGAGAAACTCGCTCGGCTGCATCGACATGCCCGGCAAGCTGACCCAGCGCCGCGCACCCTTGATTTCCATGCCCGCAACCAAGGTCATCGCGGTCAGCCCGAGTGCGACGACGCAGCCGACCAACGCCAGCAAACGCACCCCGCGCGGCGACAACATGCTGACGCCAACAACAACGCCGCTTGCGACCAGCAGAAAGAACACCTGCTTTAGGATGAACATATCGCGAGAGATATGAATGCGTTCGGCAACCGCCGGCGACGCCGCCAGCATCATCACGTAGCCGACCCCGACCAGGATCGCGATGCCGACCAGGGTCAGGCGATCGACCGTCCACCACCAGCGGCCCAGGACGGAATTATCGGCGCGGGTGAAGTCCGACATTACGCGGCCTCCCGCAAGGCTATTGCCTTGACCTGATCGCGGAACATGTCGCCGCGCTGATCAAAGCCGGTAAACTGGTCCCAACTCGCGCAGGCTGGCGACAGCAGCACCACCGGGGCGGCACCATCGCGCGCGGCCTGCCAGGCCTGTTCGGTGGCGGCGGCAAGCGTTCCGACATCGCGGTATGGCACACCATGTTCGGCAAATGTTGCCGCCAGGATGGGCGCGTCGCGGCCGATCAGCAAAGCGAGCGCGATGCGCGGGAAATAGTGCGTCAGCGGCTCAATCCCGCCTTCTTTGCTTTGCCCGCCGGCAATCAGAACGAAGCGGTCATAGCAAACCATGGCGCGCGCGGTGCTGTCAGCGTTGGTGGCTTTGCTGTCATTGATGAAGCGCACGCCCGCGATGGTGCCGACATGTTCCTGGCGGTGCGGCAAGCCGGGATAGGTGATGATGCCGGCTGCAATGTCCGCCCGGCTGATGCCGAGATGGCGTGCCACCGCCGCCGCCGCCGCCGCGTTCTGCGCGTTATGGGCACCCGGCAAGGCGTGGGCCGTGGCGAGATCAACGATAATCCCCGCTTTATCCTGCAACATTGTGCCATCGGCCCAGACATCGGCGAGGGCTTGCCCGGCGATGGTGACCGCGCCCAGCTCGGCGGCCATGGCACGCGACATTTCATCCTCAATCCCGACCACGGCCAGATCGCCATCGGCCTGCCGGTCGAAAATGGCGCGCTTGGCGCGCGCGTAGCCCGCCATGTCGCCATGACGGTCGAGATGATCGGGGCTGAGGTTCAACATCACGGCGGCAGTAAAGCGAAGCGTTGCGAGCCGCTCCAACATGTAAGATGACATTTCGATCATATAAATGCCGTCATCGCCCAAAAGCGGCAGATCGAGGGCGGCAATGCCGAGATTGCCCCCCGCCGCGACCGGGCGGCCGGCGCCCGCGACGATGTGGGCCAACAGCGCCGTGGTCGTGGATTTGCCGTTGGTGCCGGTGATGCCAACAAAGCGCGCCTTGGATCCGGCACGCCGCACCGCGCGATATAGCAATTCGACATCCGACAAGATCGGCACGCCAGCAGCGATTGCCGCCGCGGCGATCGGGTGGGCCCTGGGCAAATAATGCGGAATGCCGGGCGACAAGATCAGCGCATCAAGGCCCGCCATCATGGGCATGCGCACATCGAGGCCGATCGCTGCCGCGCGCGCGGTTTTGTTATCATCCCATACCGTCACCATGGCCCCCATGGCGACCAGACGCCGGGCAACCGGCAGGCCATTCTTGCCGAGGCCAACCACAGCAAAGCGCAAGCCCGCAAAAAGATCGGCAGGGAAGTTCATCGGATTTTCAACGTCGCCAGGCCGAGCAAAGCCAGGATCATCGCGATGATCCAGAAGCGGATCACGATGGTCGGTTCGGACCAGCCTTTTTTCTCGAAATGATGGTGCAACGGCGCCATCAGAAACACGCGACGGCCGGTGCGCTTGTACCAGAAAACCTGGATCAGCGATGACGCGAGTTCGACCACGAACAGGCCGCCAACAATGCCGAGCACGATTTCATGCTTGATCGCCACGGCCACTGCGCCAAGCGCGCCCCCCAACGCCAGCGCCCCGGTATCGCCCATGAACACTTTGGCCGGCGGCGCGTTGAACCACAGGAACCCAAGGCCGGCGCCGATCAACGCCGAGCAGAACACGCAAAGTTCACCCGCGCCGGCGATGAAATTAAGCTGCAAATAGTCCGCGAACACCCGGTTGCCGACCAGATAGGCGATCAGCACGAACACGCCCGCTGCAATGATCGTCGGCACGATCGCCAGCCCATCCAAACCATCGGTCAAATTCACCGCGTTGGAAAAGCCCAGCATCACCACCATGCCGAAGATCGGGAAGAACATCCCCAGCGGGATCAGCACATCCTTGAAGAACGGGATGGTGACGCCGGTTCCGAGGGCGGAATGGGTCAGGCCCGAAATCCACCAGGCGGCACCAAGCCCCAGCCCCAATTGCACCCACAGCTTGCCGCGTGCCGAAATCCCATTATGGTTCGATTTCGACAATTTGATGTAGTCATCAACAAAGCCGAGCGCGCCGTACCCCAGGGTCAGCAGCATCACCGCCCAGACATATTGGTTGCGCAGATCGGCCCATAACAAAGTCGAAACGAACAATGATGCCAGGATCAGCACCCCACCCATCGTCGGCGTGCCCTGCTTTTCCAACACGTGCCGTTCGGGGCCATCGGGCCGGATCGGCTGGCCCGCGCCCTGCACCGATTTCAGCCAGCGGATCAGCGCCGGGCCGAACATCAGGGACAAGATCAGCGCGGTCATGCAGGCGGCACCTGACCGAAAGGTCAGATAGCGGAACAAATTGAACAGGATGAACTGATCCGCGACCGGACGGGTGAGAAGATACAGCATCTAATGCACCTTCACCCGTTCGATCGCGTCCACGACCAGTTTCATTTTGCTGCCGAGACTGCCCTTGACCAGGACTGCATCACCATCGCGCAAAGCGTCCGCAACGATCGGGGCGATGCCGGCAGAATTGGCCGCAAACCCGCCCTGTCGCTCGGTCGGCAGCGCGTCATATAGCGGGCGCATCAGGGGGCCGCAGGCAAACACCAGATCGGCATTGGCGAGCACCGCGTCGCGCAACCCGAGATGCTCGGCCGGGCCGTCCTCGCCCAATTCCAGCATGTCGCCCAACACCACCACGCGCCGCTTGGCGGGCTGCAAACCCAACACCGCAAGGGCTGCCCGCATCGAAGGGGCCGATGCGTTGTAGCTTTCATCGAGCAACATCGCCGCACCATCCATGATCGACCGCCGCATGCCGCGGCCGGCAACCGGGGCGAAACCATTCAGGCCGGCAACGGCAAGGTCAAGATCGGCGCCGAGCGCTTGCACCGCGGTCAAGGTCGCAACCGCATTCATCGCCATGTGCTGTCCGGGGGCGGCGAGGTGAAAATGCATTGTGCTGTCCGCAATCGTTGCCGTGACGTCGCAGCCTTCGGCATCGCTTACCGCGGTCAAGTCCTCGCCAAACAGCATATGTGGCCTACCGCCAGCCACCGCCAGCAAGCGCTGCAACATTGGCGTTCCAGCCGGCAATACCGCCACGCCATCGGGCGGCAGCGCCCCAAGCAAGGCGGCTTTTTCATCGGCGATGGCTTCGAGACTGCCGAGATAGCCGATATGAACTTTCTCAATCGTGGTGATCACCGCAACATCAGGCCGGGCCAGTTCGGCGAGCGGCCGGATTTCGCCGGCATGGTTCATCCCGATTTCGACCACGCAATAAACTGCATCGGCAGGCAGGCGGGCAAGCGTCAGCGGCACGCCCCAATGGTTGTTGTGCGATGCGTCCGCGCCCCAGGTCTTGCCAACCGCCGACAGCGCCTGGCGCAGCATGTTCTTGGTGGTGGTCTTGCCGACGCTGCCGGTGACCGCGACCAGCTTGCCCTTGAAGCGGGCGCGGGCAAAGCGGGCGAGTGCCACCAAGCCCACGAGCGTGTCCTGGACTTGCAAAATCGGCGCATCATCAGCCAAACCGTCTGGCAAGCGATGCAGCATCACCCCCGCCGCACCTTTGGCCAGCGCCTGGGCTGCGTGGTCATGGCCATCGCCATGATCGCCCACCAGGGCCACGAACAAATCGCCCGGCTTGATTGTTCTGGTATCGATTGAAATTCCCGTA
>JANXRN010000133.1 GCA_025352995.1 Acetobacteraceae bacterium | reverse complement strand
ACCCATGCCGCGCAGGCGCCGCGTCTTGCGGGGGTGCTCGGGCAGTTGGATCGTGGGCTGATCGGACTGAAAACTGGGTTGGGTGCGGCTTGGGCGCAAACAATGGTGCTGGTGATGACCGAATTTGGCCGCACCGTGCATGTCAACGGTACCAATGGCACCGACCACGGCACGGCGGGGGTGGCGTTTGCGCTTGGTGGGGCGGTGGCCGGCGGCAAAGTGCGCGCCACTTGGCCGGGCCTGGCCACGCCGAAGCTGGTCGAAGCGCGCGATCTTGCGCCGACCGCCGATTTGCGCGGGTTGGCCAAGGGGGTGCTGGCCGGGCATCTCGGGTTGGGGTCGGCGCAGCTTGCGACGATTTTTCCTGGCAGCGGCGAAGCGGCACCGATGACGGGGCTGCTGCGCGGCTAAATCGTCACTGCCGCGCCATTTCGGCGCGCCCGACACCCGCGCCATCCAAGGTCTGATCGGACTCCATGGTAACGGTGACCTTGGCCAGCAGTCCGGTGAAGCTGAACGGGGCTTGGTAGTCCGAAACCGGGCTGCCGCGATCGAGGCCGATATCGAGGCCGGACCAGGATACCAGCATGGCGAAGCCAAGCGGGGTTTCAATCGATCCGGCGGGTTCACCGTTGATCAGCAGCGTATAGCGACTGCGCCCGGTACCAGTGCCGATTTTCGGCGCTGTCTCGCGCGTCAGCCGCTCGGCGGAAACCCCGAGGGTGCAGTCGCCGGCGGGCACAATCCGGTCCGAGGTCAGCACGACATGCTCGCCGCCGATATTGAGGTCATGCACGAGACGGTTATTTTTGACATACAGGCTGTAGCCGGAGGTGGCATCGCCATGGGCGATCAGCACGCCTTCGGCGCCGGCATCCGGAATGGTGGCGTGCGCTTCGATCCGGTAGCTGCGGCTGCGGAGGTCGGGGGCGACGTCGGTTGGGACATGGCCCATGCCGTGATGGAAGGTGAACAGGTTTCGCCCGCCCTGCACCCGTTCGCCATTGGCAGCGAAGCGGGCGGCGAAACGATCATCGAGCGGCAGCACCTGATGCGCCTCGGCTTGCTGCCACCATAGCGCGATCATGTCCTGCAACTTGTCTGGCATCTCGGCCGCCAGATCATGGGTTTCGGCGAAGTCGGCGTCGAGGTGATAAAGCTCCCACTTATCATCTTCGAACTTGGTGCCGATCGGGTGGAAGGCGACGGCTTTCCAGCCTTGGTGCCAGATGCCGCGATGGCCGAACATTTCGAAATACTGCGGACTTGCCTTGGACGGCGCGGCAGGATCGCGCAGGCTGGCGGCAAAGCTTTCGCCTTCGAGCGGCATTTGCGCGACGCCGGCGATAGTGTCGGGTGGGGTGAGGCCAAGCGTTTCGAGCAAGGTTGGCACTAGATCCGACGCATGGGCGAATTGGTGGCGCAGCGCGCCGGCGGCAAGCCCGGCGCGTGGCCAGGACAGCACCAGCGGATCGCGAATGCCGCCGCCATGGGTGTTCTGCTTGTAGCGTTTCAGCGGCGTGTTGGCGGCCATCGCCCAGCCGAGCGGGAAGTTGGAATGGGTGTCGGGCCCGCCAATATCGTCAATGCGGGCGAATTTTTCTGCCATCGGTTCGGCGCGCAAATTGAACGGCCCCATCGCATTGACCAAGCCGCGCGGCCCGCCTTCCTGGCTCGCGCCATTATCGGACAGGACCAGAATGATGGTGTTGTCGCGCGTGCCGGAGGCTTCGAGGAAGGCCACCAGCCGGGCAAGATGCTGGTCGGCATGGTCAAGCATGGCGGCGTAGGCCGATTGCAATCGTGTAAACAGCCGCTGTTCGTCCGGACTGTGGTTCGCCCAGGGCTGCACGGCGGCATTGTGCGGCGGTAGCACGGTGCCAGGCGGGACGATCCCCATCGCGATCTGGCGGGCGAGGCGGCGATCGCGCTCGGCATCCCAGCCGTCGGCGAACACCGCATCATAACTGCGGATCAGATCGGCCGGCGCCTGGTGCGGGGCGTGGCAGGCGCCGAGCGCGAGCCAGGACAGGAAGGGCGTATTCGGCAGTTCGGCAATGTGGTTGGCGATGAATTTGATCGACTGGGTGACTAGGTCCTCGGTTAAATGATAGCCGGTGGCGAAATTGCCGGGCGGGTCGATATGGGAATTGTCGCGCACCAGTTCGGGGGCGTATTGGTCGGTTTCGGCATCCATGAAGCCGTAGAAGCGATCGAAGCCGCGCCCGAGTGGCCAGCCATCGAACGGGCCGGTGTTGCCGCTTTCGGTTAGCGGCGTGACATGCCATTTGCCAGCCATATAGTTGCGATAGCCGTGCGGGCGCAGCGTTTCGGCAAGCGTTCCGGCTTCGCGGGCAATCTTGCCGCGATAGCCGGGAAAGCCGCTGTCGAAGTTGGCCAGGCACCCCATGCCGACCGAATGATGGTTGCGCCCGGTGAGCAGCGCCGACCGGGTGGTCGAGCACATCGCGGTGGTGTGAAACCCGGTATAGCGCAGCCCGCTTGCCGCCAGCGCGTCAATCGTGGGGGTTTTGATCGGCGAGCCATAGCAGCCGAAATCGGCGAACCCGACATCATCGAACAGCACCACGATGATATTGGGTGCATCCTTGGGCGGCCGCGCCGGATCGGGCCACCACGGCGTGGCATCGTTCACGAAGGGCGCGATCGTTCCGGCGAAAGCTGCTTTGTCGGTCATGTTTCCTCCGCTGGTACGATAGCACAACAACAGGAAAAGCCAGTCACATCGGCACTCCTCCCTCCCGTCCCTGCAGGGTCACCTGCAAGCTGATGGACCAAGCCGATGAAAAATTCCGATTCTCACTGAAAATTGGCCGTACTCGGACGGGTCACGCGCGCGTGTCGTCGCACGGCTGGACGTCGACTTGAAATGATTACTGTAAAAGAATAGTCCTGTCCTATCTCGTGCCTGCGGAATTCGTCGTCAAAATGGTTGATGCCGGCGACGCGGACGGTTATTTCGCCGCGGCCACCGACCTGCCACCGGCGCCGAGGTTGCGATCAAGGTGCCATCGATCAAAATGCGCGACGATGCGGCCCACCTCAAGCGCTTCATGATGGAAGAATGGATCGCCCGTCCTATCGACAGCCCGCACGTGGTGCGGCCTGGGGCGGCACGACACCGCAGCCATATCTACGTGGTGACGGGGTTCGTCGATGGTCAGACGCTCACGCAATGGATGATCGAGCAAATCGCCAAGGGATCTGCGGCCGGTGAACATCATGATCGACACGGTTGGCACGGTGAAGATCGTCGATCTTGGCGCAACCCGCATCGCGGGCGTGGTGGAAAGCACGGGGGAGGCGGCAGAACTGCTCGGCACGCTGCAATATTCGGCCCCGGAACTGTTCCTTGGCCAAAATCGTTCCCCGCGCTCGGGGTGATTGCCTATCAGATACTGACCGGCCAACTGTCGTTCGGCAGCCAGATCGCCACTGCCAAAACGCGCGTGCAGCCGGGCAGGCTGACCTATCATTCCGCCCGGGCGATCAATCCGGCATTGCCCGCCTGGATCGACGGCGCGCTGCTGCGGGCGACGGCTCGCGACCCCCATAAGCGCTACGAGGATTTATCCGCATTCACCTATGATTTGCGCCACCCGAACCCGCGCTACCTCGCCATCCCGCACACGCCGCTGATCGCGCGCGATCCGCTGCTGTTTTGGAAGCTTCTAAGCCTGGCGTTGGCCGGGGTGATCATGCCCGGCCTTCGCGCGGTCCGAACCGGCGGACATCCTGCGGGCTTGAACGAGGACCAAATGGCCGAATTGAAGGCGCTGGTGCTCAAAGGCCCTGATCCTGAAAAGAACAATGTGGTGCGCTGGCGTTGTGTCGATTTGCGTGACGAGGTGGCGGAGCGGTTTAATGTCACGGTATCGGAACGCACGATCGG
>JANXRN010000026.1 GCA_025352995.1 Acetobacteraceae bacterium | reverse complement strand
CCAGCGCCTGAAAGCGAAGTAGGATATGCGCGTCGCATTCATGGGCAGCCCGGATTTCGCGGTGCCGGCGCTGCGGGCTTTGGTGGATGCGGGCCATCAGGTTGTGGCGGTCTATTGCCAGCCGGCGAGGCCGGCGGGGCGTGGCCAGGCTGTGCGGAAATGCCCGGTGCAGGTGGCGGCAGAGGCGATGGGTTTGCTGGTGCGCACGCCAGTGCGGTTGCGGCGGGATGCGACGGCGCAGGCCGAATTTGCCGCGTTGGGCCTCGATATTGCGGTGGTGGCCGCTTATGGGCTGATTTTGCCGGAGGCGATGTTGGCCGCACCGAAGCGCGGTTGCCTCAATATTCATGCGAGTCTGTTGCCGCGCTGGCGCGGGGCGGCGCCGATCCAGGCGGCATTGCAGGCGGGCGATACCGAAACCGGCGTGACGATCATGCAAATGGATGCGGGGCTGGATACCGGGGCGATGTTGTTGGACGGGGCGGTGCCGATTGGGCCCACGACCACGGCGGCAGATTTGCATGATGCGTTGGCGGACATCGGGGCGCGGCTGGTGTTGCAGGCGTTGGATCACCCGCCTGCCGCGGTGGCGCAGCCCACGGATGGCGCGACCTATGCCGCCAAGCTGACCCGCGACGAGGGGCGGATTGACTGGGGCCAGGATGCGGCGACGCTCGATCGAAAAATCCGGGCGCTCAATCCCTGGCCAGGCACGTTCACCAGCTTGGACGGTTTGGTGCTGAAAATCCTGGCAGCGACGCCGGTTGCCGGCACCGGCGCGCCGGGCATCACGCTTGATGCCGAACTGACCGTCGCCTGCGGTGCGGGTGCGTTGCGCGTCACGCGGGTGCAGGCGCCGGGCCGGGCGGCAATGCCAGCGGACGCTTTTCTGCGCGGGCGGGCGGTGGCGGCTGGCACCGTGCTGGGCGGATGACCCAGTTCGCGCTCGAAATTGAGTATGACGGCACCGACTTCGTCGGCTGGCAGCGACAGAAGACTGGCGTTTCGGTGCAGGCGGTGTTGGAAGCGGCAGCGGCAAAGCTAGGTGGACCGGCAACCAGCGTGACTGCGGGGCGCACCGATTCCGGGGTGCATGCGGCGGGCCAGGTGGTTGGGCTGTTGCTCGACCGCGACATCGCGCCGGCCAAGCTTGCCGAGGCATTGAACTATCACATGCGGCCGCACCGCGTGGTGGTGCTGCGGGCGGCGCTGGCGCCACCGGACTGGAGCGCCCGGTTCAGCGCCATCCACCGGGCGTATCGTTACCGGATTCTGAACCGCAAATCCCCCCCCGCGCTCGATGCCGGCAACGCCTGGCATGTGATGCGCCCGCTTGATATCGCGGCGATGCGGGAAGGTGCTCAGGCCTTGCTGGGCAAGCATGATTTCACCAGCTTCCGCGCCACCGCCTGTCAGGCGAAATCACCGATCCGGACGCTGGATCGGCTGGATATCGCGCAGGATGGCGAAATTATTAGCCTCGCCGTCGAAGCCCGTGCCTTCCTGCATCATCAGGTGCGCAACATGGTTGGCAGTTTGAAGCTGGTTGGCGAAGGGCGTTGGCCGGTATCACGCATCGCAGAAGCCTTGGCCGCACGGGAGCGGACCGAAGCTGGACCAACCGCGCCGGCGGAGGGGTTGTGCCTGATGTCGGTGAGCTATCCGGTCGATCTGTTCAGCGGACCAAATTCAACATAACGCTCACCAAGCTCGACAGCAGCACATCCATCGCCACCAGCAGGAATGCCGCCGCGCCGGGAATGCCGAGGGTCACGCGGGTGGCGAACCATTCCAGCCACAGCCCCCAACCGACCACCACCAGGCCCGCGGTTTCACGCACGGCGTCCGGCATGCCCAGCAAGGTCGGGATCACCGCACCGACCATCATCAGCGCCTGGAGCAAATTGCACCAGTTCCACGCAGCGATGTAGCGCGGCCAGCGCAGGGCAAGGCCTGCCTGGCCGATCAGGATATGGGTTAGCACCGCAAAGCCCGACCAATCGAGCAATTCGCTCAGCAACAACCGCCCGATCCCGGCGCTGCTGCGGCCTGAAGGCGGATCGACGAGATAAACACATAGCACCGCCGGCAGGCACAAAGCTGCGGCCCAGAAGCTGGTCTTGGCGGCTGATCGCTCGGCGTCTGGCTCTGCGGTCAGCAATGCCGCACCTTGGGCATCGCCGCGCGCAAACATCCAGGCCGCCTGCAAGCCGTTGCCGATCGCGCCCATTCTTCTCATCCGCCGGCACTCCCGGCACGGCCCAGCAAGGGCAGTTGCGGCAGCAGCACCAGCAAAAGGGCCACCAGATTGACCAGCACGATGAAGCCAATCGCGCGCAGCCGGGTGATCCCAAGTCCGGCGCTTGCGACTGTGACCTGGACCGCCATCGCGTAAATCATGAACCCGAGGCTGAGGATAATAAGGACCCCATTGCGCGGCATTCCGGCTTCAAGCCCGATTTCGGCCAGCACCAGCACCAGCAGCCCGGCGGCGGTAACGACCCATTGGCACCAGTTGAAGGCCACGGCGTAGCGCAGCCAGCGCGCTTCCCGCCCCCACCACCGGGCCAAAGCATGGGAAACCACCGCCGGCGCCAGCAGCGCCACTGCGGCAAACAGCAAATTGCCGATCGCCGCGCGGCCTTGCCCACCGATCAGCAACAGCAATCCACCGACCAGCGGCAGCGCAAGCCAGGGTGCAAGGCTGTTGAGAAAAGCCTGCCGGGTCGCCGGAAATTGCTCAATCCCCACCCCGCGCAGCCGCGCCAACTCCCCCATGCCGCGCAAGATGGAAGGTTTGGTCTTTTCCATAGCTCAGGCGAAGAACCGGTCGAGCACGGTGCGGTAAACGCCGGCGAGGGCGCGCAGATCGGCCACCGGCACGCTTTCATCGACCTGATGCATGGTGGCCCCGACCAGGCCGAATTCGGCGACCGGGCAGAAGCGGGCGATGAAGCGGGCGTCCGACGTGCCGCCACCGGTATCCAGCGTGGGCGTCTGGCCAGTGGCCTCGGCAATCGCGGCGACCACCTTGTTCAGCACCGGACCAGGCTCGGTGACGAAGCTTTCGCCGCTAATATTGATATCAACCTCAAACCGGTCGGCGTAGCGGCCAACGGTGGCGCGGATCCAGGCGGCGAGGCTTGCCCCGGTGTGGCGTTCATTGAAGCGGATGTTCAGCATCCCCTTGGCGCCTGCCGGCACCAGGTTGGTGACGCTGTTGCCGACATCGATGCTGGTGACTTGCAAAGTGCTGGCCTCAAAGAACGCGCTGCCCGCGTCGATCGGGGCGGCGGTGAGGGCATCGAGGGCGCGGACCAGGCGATGCACCGGGTTATCGACGCGGTGCGGGTAAGCGACATGGCCTTGGGTGCCATGCACGGTGACCGTGGCATTGATGCTGCCGCGCCGGCCGATCTTGAGCATTTCGCCCAGAATGGCCGGATTGGTCGGCTCCCCCACCAGGCAGAAATCGGGGATTTTGTTGTGGGCCGCCATCCAGTCGAGCACTTTGACTGTGCCATCGATGGCTGGGCCTTCTTCATCGCCGGTGATCAGCAGGCTGATCTTGCCGGATTTCGCCCCGCCGCCAAGATGGGCTGCCGCCCCGGCGACAAAGGCCGCAATCGCGCCCTTCATGTCGCAGGCGCCGCGGCCGAACAGCACGCCGTTGCGGATTTCCCCCGCAAACGGCCCGGCGGACCAGTTAGCAGTGCCGGGCGGCACTACGTCGGTATGGCCGGCAAAGCAGAAATGCGGGCCATCGCCGCCGATTTCGGCGAATAAATTCTCGATCTCGCCAAAGCGCAGACTGGTCACGGTGAAGCCGAGCGTGCGCAACGCGTCCGCCAGCACATTTTGTGCACCGGCATCGGCGGGCGTTACCGAGGCGCAACGCAACAAGGCCTGCGCGAGGGGTAGCGGATCGGTCATCAGTAGCGCAGCAGCTCGTTGATTGAGGTCTTGGAGCGGGTGCGTTCATCGACCTGCTTGACGATCACCGCGCAGTAAAGCGACGGCGTGCCGACCGGGCCGGGCAGATTGCCGGGCACCACCACTGAGTAGGCCGGCACCCGGCCGACATGCACTTCGCCGGTGGCGCGGTTGAGGATTTTGGTAGTGGCTGAAATGAACACCCCCATCGACAGCACGCAGCCGCGCTCAACGATAACCCCTTCGACCACTTCCGATCGTGCGCCGATGAAGCAATCGTCCTCGATAATCACCGGGGTTGCCTGCAGCGGTTCGAGCACCCCGCCGATGCCGACGCCGCCGGACAAATGGCAGTTTTTGCCGATCTGGGCGCAGCTGCCGACGGTTGCCCAGGTATCGACCATGGTGTTGCTGTCAACATAGGCGCCCACGTTGACGAAGCTCGGCATCAGCACCACGCCCGGCGCGATATAGGCGGAACGCCGCACAACGGCGCCTGGCACGGCGCGGAAATTCGCGGCTTTGAAGCGGGCTTCGTCCCAGCCCTGGAACTTCATCGGCACCTTGTCGAACACTGGCGCGCCACCGGGGCCTTCCATCAGCGCCGAGTCGTTCAGGCGGAACGACAGCAGGATGGCTTTTTTCACCCATTCATTGGCCACCCAGTCTTCGCCATGCTTATCGGCCGACCGCAGCGTGCCGGAATCGAGGGCGGCAAGGACGGCGTCCACCGCGGCGCGGTCAGCGCCGCCAGTGGCGGAATTCACCGTGTCACGGCGGTCCCACAAGGCTTCAATGGTCGGGCGAAGGGTCTGGTTCGGCATAGGGGTGAGGTCTCCTGGCTCAGTGCGGCGGACCATGCGCAGGGCCGGCGGGGCCGTCAACCCGATGGTCGCGCGTAAGGGGGCCTTAATAAAGTTGCGGTTGAATGTGGGGGCCCAACTGATGGATTCGACCCTGCACATGATGTCCCGCGACCGAAAGCCCCCGGCCCAGCCCGCCCGCGAAGACTGGGTGCCATCCTTGCAGCAGGTTTTGCTCGAAAGCCGCGAACGCTGGCGTGATTTCACCACCCTGTCGGCCGATCTGGCGTTTGAAACCGACGCCTGGGGGCGGCTGGTATTCATCCACCCGGATGTCGCGTTTGGCTGGCCGTCCAGCACCTTGCTGGGCCAGGACGCTGATCTGCTGCTCGCCGAAGGGGGCGACGGGTCCGGCTTCAACCCGTTCCGCGCCACCGCCGCCAGCCGTGGCCGCCGGGCCTGGTTGCGCCGCCCCGATGGCACGCCGATCTGCATCGGCTTCGCGGTTGCGCCAATGCTTGACGATGCCGGGCAGGTTTGTGGGGTGCGTGGCGTCGGCCATGACGTCACCCAGGCTGATGGCCAAGGTGCTGCCGTCGCCGCCAAGCTGCGGCGGGGCGAGGTGGTGGAGCATGTGCTCGAACGGATGCGCGAAGAAGTGCTTGCGCCCAGAATGATGCAGGCATCCTTGCAGGCGCTGTGCACCGCAATGGGCGCGGAAGGCTGCGCGGTGGCGGAAAACCCGCCCGACGGTGATGGCGCGATCACCCACATCATCCATCAGACAATGGCCATGCCGGACAGCGTGCGCAGCGCCATCTTCAGTGCGCATCCTATCGCCACTGACCGGCGTGAAGTCCTGACCGCGACCTGCCAGCCGCGCTTCGGGCAAACGGCAACGCTTGCCGTATGGCGCCAGCCCGATGCCCGCCCCTTTGACGATGATGATCGCGGTGTGGTCGGCGCGACCGCGGCGATCATCCGCATGGTGCTGGAACATGCCAGCATCCAGCAGGAAATGTCGCGCCAGGCCCGCACCGACCCGCTGACCGGACTTTTGAACCGCCGCGCCTTTCTGGAAGAAATCGGCCGCCGCCTGGACCGGCTCGATCATGAAGCCCAGCCGGGGACGTTGATGTTCGCCGATCTGGATAATTTCAAGCAACTCAATGACCGCTACGGCCACGATATGGGCGACGAAGCGCTATGCGGCATCGCCACCCTGTTACGGGCAACGGTGCGGCCATCGGATCTGGTGGCGCGGCTCGGGGGCGATGAATTCGCCCTGTGGCTCGATGGCGCCGATGCGCTGACGGCGGCGGAGCGCGCGGAATCACTGCGGCTGAACGGCCCGGCCATGCTCGCCGATATTGTGGGCGCGACCACCCAGGGGCTGGGCCTGTCGATCGGCATCGCGACCCGCGCCGCAGGCCTTGGTGAAACGATCGAGGCGCTGCTGCATCGCGCCGACCAGGCGATGTATGCGGTCAAGCGCGCTGGCCGTGGGCGATGGATGGTGTCGCAAAGCGGGCCGGGCTATCGGCTGCAACCAGGGGCGAATGCATGACCACGCAAACCCTGCCGCCGCGCACCGATGAAAAATCCCGCGTCCGCCTGGCTGCCGCCGCCGATACCGAAGCTGCGATGTTGTTGCGCCTGGCGGCCGACCCGCTGGTCACCGTCCGGGCGGCAGTCGCGCTGAACCCGGCAGCACCCACCGAGGTCAATCAGAAAATCGCCAACGACAGCGATCCGGTGGTGCGATCACTGCTGGCGCATCGGCTGGCGAGCCTGTTGCCGCCCGAGGCGATGGCAACCCTCAACATTCTGGTCCGCGATGAAGCCATGCGAGTTCGGCGCGCGATCGCGGATGCGGTCAAGGACATGGCCCACGCGCCACGCGCGCTGATCTTGCGCCTCGCCCAGGACAGTGTGGCGCAGGTCTGCGACCCGGTTATTCGTCTGTCGCCGCTGCTGACCGAGGATGATCTGGTGGCGCTGGTGCATACGCCGCCGGCACCGGCGACCAGCATTGCGGTGGCAAAGCGCAAGCGCATTGGCGAAGCGGTCACCGATGCGATCGCTGGGTCCGACGACGTCGCCGCCATTACCGCGATGCTGGAAAACCCGTCCGCCGCCATCCGCGAAGCGACGCTGAATACCCTGATCGCTCGCGCTGCCCCGCACACTGCCTGGCATGCGCCATTGGTGCGTCGCCCCACTTTGTCGGCAGCCGCGGCCGAGGCTTTGTCGGAGTTCGTTGCCGAACAATTGGTCGAAGAACTCGCCAACCGCGCCGA
>JANXRN010000229.1 GCA_025352995.1 Acetobacteraceae bacterium | reverse complement strand
GTCGGGTGCAGCTTCTGGCCGTGTTCGTTCTGCAGGCGCTCGCCCCCGGTGCAGATCGGCAGGAACCAGTCGCTGCGCATTTGCAGATCGTCGTTCAACGCCTTCATCGCCTGATAATTGAAGCGGTAGCGGCTATCCGGGTCGCGCGCCGCCCAGATCAGGGTTTCGTGGGCGTTGGTGAAGCGGCGGCCTTTGAAGTTGGGCATCGGGTTGGATTTGCGCCAGATCACGTCGTTGAGGATCCAGAACCCCATTTCCTGCAAGATCGCGCCGATGCGGAAGATGTTGTGGTAGCTGCCGATCACCCAGATCGTGCCGTCTTTGCGCAATAGTCGGCGGCATTCGGCCAGCCATTCGCGGGTGAAAGCGTCATAGGCCTCGAAATTATCGAAACGGTCCCAATCATCGTCCACCCCATCAACCAGACTATCATCCGGCCGGCGCAATTCGCCGCGCAGTTGCAAATTATACGGCGGATCGGCGAAGACGCAGTGGATCGAGGCCGGCGGCAACATGCGCATCAGCCGCACGGCATCGCCGAGCATCACCTGGTTGAGCGGTAGGTCGCGGGTGATTTCCAAACTTGCTCCGAATGGGTGCAGCGATGGTGGACGCAGCCTTGTGCCCAGGTCAATCGTGGTCGCGTCAAATAGTCAGCCCGAGTTGACGCACCGGGGCAAAACCTGCCCGGTGATGCGGCGTTGCCCCCAGGGTGCGCAGGGCGTCGAGATGCACTTGCGTGCCATAGCCGGCGTTTCTTTCCCAGCCATAGCCAGGATAGCGCAGCGCCAACCGCGCCATCAGCCGATCGCGTAATACTTTGGCGATGATCGATGCCGCCGAGATCGCCGGTTCGGACCCATCGCCGCCGATGATGCAACGCACTTGGCATGGCAGCCCGGGATCGGCGTTGCCATCAACCAGCGCCAGATCGACCGGGCCAAGCCGTGCCAAGGCGCGCCGCATAGCCAGAAAATTCGCCTGGAGGATATTAAGACGCAAAATCTCCCCCACTGACGCCGCGCCAATGCCGATTTCGACCCCTGGCGTGGTGCGCAGCAAAGAATTTACGGTTTCCCGCTTCGCCGCGCTCAATTTCTTCGAATCATCGAGCATATCGGTCGGAAACCCGTCCGGCAGCACCACCGCGACCGCCACCACCGGCCCGGCGAGCGGCCCGCGCCCGACCTCATCGATCCCGGCGATACGGGGTTTGTGCAGGAAGGTGACGTTGCTTGGTCTCACCTTGCCGACGCTCACGTTCGCGCGCTCCTTCGAGTGGGTGCCGAACGGCATCCCCCGCCCGTTTTTCGGATTGGTTTCCGGCCAGATCGGCCGCTAAAATACCATGTTAATTACTTGTGCGTTAGTGTCTGTCCGGAAAATCTGTCGGCGGAGGGCCGGCAAGGGATTTTTGTCGCTGGGAAGGAGGAAGTGCCGCCAGGTCGTGCATGTGTACGCTACGCGCGTAACGCGGGGACATCCTGGCAAATTTCCGACGCCCCCAGGGGCAAAAAACACCGTCGGGCCGACCCGACAGACCTTCCGGACAGACACTTAGGGGCATTGGGCATCTACGCGCTGGTCGCCTGGTCGCATGACCCAGCTTACTTCACGCTGAAACCGCTGCGCGCGCGGGTCCGGCGCGCCCAACTGACGGCTTCACCTGCGGAATAGTCCGGAGTATGGGTGCCGGCAGGACGCAGGGGGATGAAGCCGTGACCGAATATTTCGCCGATACCATTGTCGGGCTGCTGGCACGCGGGGCGGACAACGCCCCGGCGATTGGCGCGCCGGACCGCGCCCCTTTAACGCATGCCGGCCTGCGTGCGCTCGCCGCCCGAACCACGGCCAGCCTCAACGCGATGGGCATCGGCCGGCATGACCGCGTCGCCATGGTGCTGCCCAACGGCCCGGAAATGGCGTCGTCCTTCCTTGCGGTCGCGACCGGGGCGACCACCGCGCCGCTCAACGCGGCCTACCGGTCAGACGAATTTGATTTCTATTTGTCCGACCTCAACGCCAAAGCGCTGCTGATCGAACGCGGCATGGACAGCCCGGCGCGCGCCATTGCCGCCGCCCGCAACATTCCGGTGATTGAGCTTATCGCCGGCGAACTGGCCGGCGATTTCACCCTTGAAGCCATGGCCCCGATGGCAGGCCCCGCCGCCCATCCCGGACCCGCCGAGGCGCAGGATGTCGCATTGGTGCTCCACACGTCCGGCACCACCTCGCGCCCCAAGATTGTGCCACTGCGCCAGATCAACGTGACCGCGAGCGCCTATCATATTGGTGAAGCGCTGGCGCTGACGCCCGGCGATGTCTGCCTCAACATCATGCCGCTGTTTCATATCCATGGGCTGATCGCGGCGGTGCTGTCCTCGGTTGCCGCTGGCGGGTCGGTGGTGTGCACGCCGGGCTTC
>JANXRN010000545.1 GCA_025352995.1 Acetobacteraceae bacterium | reverse complement strand
CGCTTTTGGCGATGCGCGCCGGCCGGGTTCGTTATCCTGTACGCCAGCGCATGGCCACCCGCATCCGCCGCGCGCCGAGACACCGGCCAGGCGCCTTCGCGGGGATGGTGACCAGCAGGCAGAAACGCCCGCCAGGAACTGTCGGCACTGATTTCCACCGGGGCAGGCGCCGTCGCAAGGCAGCGCACCCGATTGCATCGATTGGGTCGCATGACCGTTTTTGTAACGCCTGTTGCCATCGGGACTATTGGTCCCCGCGCCCCGAATTGGGCGCTGGCGGGCGTTGCGTTGGGTTCGGCACCATTCACTCCTCAATTTTCCCTGCAATCGGCCCTGCCTCTCCCCCCTTGTCTTCGCCGTCGCCCGCGCGCGCCGCTGGCTGCCCAGCTTTGGGCAACCAGCAAGGTCGCGCGCCGATCGACGGCCATTCGGAGAGCACAGCCTGATGACCAAACGCATGTTGATCGCTGCCACCCACGCGGAAGAAACCCGCGTGGTGGTGCTGGACGGTAACCGCCTCGAAGATTTCGACGTCGAGAGTTCCACCAAGAAGCAGCTCAAAGGTAACATCTACCTCGCCAAAGTGGTGCGGGTAGAACCGTCGTTGCAAGCCGCCTTCGTTGAATATGGCGGCGGCCGGCACGGCTTCCTGGCCTTTGGCGAAATCCATCCCGATTATTATCAGATCCCGATTGCCGACCGGCAGCGCCTGATCGCGATGCAGGCGGAAGAAGCGTTGGCCGACGCCGAAGCCGAGGACGCCGAGGACGACCAGCCGCCGGTTCCCACCGCGCCCGCACAACCGGCACGGATTGAAACGCCGCGCCGGCGTGGGCGTCGTCGTGGCGGCCCTGCGACGACTGAGACCACCCAAGCGGCGGCCAGCGAGTTCGGCGAAACCGGCTTTGGTGAGGTCGAATTTGGCGAACTTCCGCTGCCAGGTGTGGTAGCGACTGAAGCCGCGCCGGCAGCCGAGCCTGATTTGTTCGCAACCGAACCCACCGCGCCGGAAATCATTGAGCCGATCGCGGAACCCGCAGAGATCGAGGCGGAGGCCAACGACGAGTCCGATGCCGATGACAGCGATGATGCCGGCGAAGAACAGCCGATGCCTGAATCACTCGGCGGCGAAGGCGACACGTTTGAAGGCAATGGCGCGGAAGAAGCCCGCCAGCGCCGCACCGCGCGGTTCCTGCGCAACTACCGCATCCAGGAAGTGATCCATCGCCGCCAGATCATGCTGATCCAGGTCGTGAAGGAAGAACGTGGCGGCAAAGGCGCGGCGCTGACCACCTATATTTCACTCGCAGGCCGCTTCTGCGTGCTGATGCCGAATTCGCCGCGCGGCGGCGGGATTTCGCGCAAGATCACCTCGGCTGCCGATCGCCGCCGCCTCAAGGAAATCACCGCCGAACTCGAAATCCCGCAGGGCATGGGGCTGATCGTGCGCACCGCCGGTGCGGCGCGGCCGAAGCCCGAGATCAAGCGCGACGGCGAATATCTGATGCGGCTGTGGGATGATATCCGCGAAACCACTATGCGGTCTTCGGCACCGGCGCTGATTTACGAAGAAGCCAGCCTGATCAAGCGGTCAATCCGCGATGTCTATTCGCGCGACGTGGAAGAAATTCTGGTCGATGGCGCCGATGCGTGGAAGGCCGCGCGCGACTTCATGCGCATGCTGATGCCGGCCCACGCCAAGAAAGTGATCCCGTGGCGCCCGCAATCCGAAGGCGGCCAGTCGCTGTTCGCCCGTTACGCGGTCGATGCCCAGCTTGATTCGATGGTTTCCCCCACCGTACAGCTCAAAAGCGGTGGCTATCTGGTCATCAACCAGACCGAAGCCCTGGTAGCGATTGACGTGAACTCCGGCCGCTCGACCCGCGAACGCGGCATCGAGGAAACCGCGCTCCGCACCAACATGGAAGCGGCGGAAGAAGTCGCCCGCCAGCTGCGGCTGCGCGATCTCGCCGGGCTGATCGTGATCGATTTCATCGACATGGAAAGCCGCAAGCATAACGCCATGGTCGAGCGCAAGTTGAAGGACTCGCTCAAGAACGACCGCGCCCGCATCCAGGTCGGCCAGATCAGCCATTTCGGCCTGATGGAAATGAGCCGCCAGCGGCTGCGCCCAAGCCTTGCCGAAACCAGCTTCGTGATCTGCCCGCATTGCAGCGGGATGGGCCATGTGCGCAGCACCGAAAGCAGCGCCATCCATGTGCTGCGCGCGATCGAGGAAGAAGGCGCCAAGCAGCGCGCTGGGCAGATCATGGTGCGGGTTGCCGGCGGCGTGGCGCTCTATCTGCTCAATCACAAGCGTGACCGGTTGAGCGACATCGAAGCCCGCTACGGCATGTTCGTGCATTTCAGCCCCGATGACAGCCTGATCCCGCCGGACGTGCGCATCGACCGGCTACGCCCGCCGCTGTCGGAAGATGAACGGCCACGCCCACGGATGGGCATGGCGCTGATGGCCGATGCGCCGATCACCGACGATGATATTTTTGACAATGACGACGATGTAGTCTTCGAGGACGACACGCCCGAAGTCGAAGCCAGCGAAACGGTTGAACCAGCACCGGCCTTGACCGATGAAGCGGCGGCCGCCGCGGAGGAGGAACGCGGCAAGCGCCGCCGCCGCCGCCGCCGGAGCGGCCGCCGCGAAGACGGCAGTCCGAATACGGGTGCTGAGGGTGGCGAAGACGATGCGGCCGATCCCGATCCGGCGGAGGACGCGGTTGCCGAGGCCGCGCCGATGGACCCGGCGCTTGCCAGCCAGCCAGACATTGATCCGGCCGAACTGGACGAAAACGGCTTGCCACGCGCGCGCCGCCGCGGTCGTCGCGGTGGCCAACGCCGCCGTCGCGATGGTCGCGAGGAAGATGCCGCCGCGGAGACCGAGGGCGTGCCGAGCTATACTGGCCCGGCGCCAACGGATTCGCAGGATGCGGTGGATATTTTCGAGCTGATGGAACGCGCCGA
>JANXRN010000513.1 GCA_025352995.1 Acetobacteraceae bacterium | reverse complement strand
GCGGCGCTGCGGACGCGGCTCGAACAGGTCAACCCGGTCTTCGCCCGCGTCGATATCCTGCCGCGCTTCGGCTGCACCGACATGACCGGCCCGGCTGGCGAAGCAACCGCGCTCGGCGGCCCGGCTTTCACCCCGGCGATCGCCAACTACTACATGACCGACAGTATCAGCCGCGCCAGCCCGACGATGGCGGAATGCACGGCAGCTGCCGCCCCCGTCGCAATGGCGGCGGAGTAAGGCAATGGTCGATATTCTCGTCGATTTCCTGCTGCATAACATGCTCGGTCAGCTGATCCTGACGGTGATCAAGGCGCTCGCCATTCTGGTGCCGCTGCTGGTGATGGTGGCCTATCTGACCTACGCCGAACGCAAAGTGCTGGGCGCAATCCAGTTGCGGCGCGGGCCGAACGTGGTGGGGCCGTTCGGCCTGTTCCAGCCTTTCGCCGACGCGATCAAGATGCTGATGAAGGAAACCATCATCCCATCGGGTTCGTCCAAGGCGCTGTTCCTGCTGGCGCCGATGCTGACCTTTGCGCTCGCCATGGTCGCCTGGGCGGTTATTCCCCTGAATGACGGCTGGGCAGTCGCCGACATCAACGTTGGCGTGTTGTATTTATTCGCGATTTCGTCCCTCGGGGTTTACGGCATCATCATCGCCGGCTGGGCGTCGAACTCGAAATACCCGTTCCTCGGCGCGATGCGGTCGGCCGCGCAAATGGTGTCCTACGAAGTCTCCATGGGCTTTGTGATGGTGACCGTGCTGGTGTGCGTCGGGTCGCTGAACTTGAACGACATCGTGACCGCGCAAACCAATCTCTGGTTCTGCGTGCCGCTGTTCCCGATGTTTGTGCTCTTCTTCATCTCGACGCTCGCGGAAACCAACCGGTCCCCGTTCGATCTGCCGGAAGGTGAATCGGAAATCGTCGCCGGCTTCTTCCTGGAATATTCGAGCCTGAGCTTCGGGCTGTTCTTCCTCGGCGAATACGCCAACATGATCCTGATGTCGTCGATGACGACCATCCTGTTCCTCGGCGGGTGGCTGGCGCCGTTCGGCATCCCGACGCCGTTCTGGTTCGGGCCGATCTGGTTCATCCTCAAAGTCTGCGCGATCCTGTTCGCCTTCATCTGGATCCGCGGCACCTTCCCGCGCTACCTCTATGACCAGCTCATGCGGATGGGTTGGAAAGTGTTTCTGCCGTTCTCGCTGTTCTATCTGGTGCTGGTCGCGGGGGTCCTGATGGCCTTCGGCTGGCTGCCGCATTCGGCGTGAAGAAGATGCACGGTAAGCAAGGAAGGTCTTCTTTTTGTGAACAAAAAGAAGCAAAAAAACTTCCTCACTTTGTTGCCGTTGGCTTGGGCCATCGGCCAGCGCACGGTGACCGTACCAAAGTAGTAGAAAGTTTTTTTGGTTCTTTTTGTTCACAAAAAGAACTGCTTTCTTCAGGAACCCACCCATGAGCTTCCTAGACCGCACCACCCGCGCGCTATTGCTGGAAGAACTCGTCGGCGGCATGGCGCTGACCTTGAAGTATTTCTTCAAGCCCAAGGTCACCATCAACTACCCGTACGAAAAAGGCCCGATCAGCCCGCGCTTCAAGGGCGAGCACGCGTTGCGCCGCTACCCGAACGGCGAAGAGCGTTGCATCGCGTGCAAATTGTGCGAAGCAGTATGCCCGGCGCAGGCGATCACGATTGAGGCGGAGCCGCGCGAAGATGGATCGCGCCGCACCACGCGCTACGACATCGACATGACCAAGTGTATTTACTGCGGTCTGTGCGAGGAAGCCTGCCCGGTGGATGCGATTGTTGAAGGCCCGAACTTCGAGTTCGCCACCGAAACCCGCGCGGAACTGATGTATGACAAGGACAAGCTGCTGGCCAACGGGGATCGCTGGGAGCCGGAATTGGCACGGCGGCTCGAACTTGATGCGCCGTATCGGTAGGGCACGGACATGATCGCAACCCTCGCCTTTTATCTGTTCTCCGCCATCTTGATCGCCTCGGCGGCCATGGTGGTCACCAGCCGCAACCCGGTGCATGCGGTGCTGTTCCTGATCTTGTCGTTCTTCAACGCCGCGGCTTTGTTCCTGCTGGCGGGCGCCGAGTTCCTGGCGATGACCTTGGTCATTGTGTATGTCGGCGCGGTGGCGGTGCTGTTCTTGTTCGTGGTGATGATGCTGGACGTGAATTTCGTGCAGTTGCGCGAAGGGTTTCAGCGCTATCTGCCGGTCGGTGCGACCATCGGGGTGGTTCTGCTGGGCGAGCTGGTGCTGGTGACGGGCGGCTGGCGGATTGCGCCGGGGTCGGACGCGCTGCGCTTTGCACCGATGGATGCGACGGTGGAGAACACCCGCCAGATCGGGCAGATGCTTTATACCGACTATATCCTGTTGTTTCAGGTGTCTGGCCTGATCCTGCTGGTGGCGATGATCGGCGCGATTGTGCTGACCTTGCGGGACCGGCGGACATCGCGCCACCAGAATGTTGCGGCCCAAATTGCGCGCACCGCCGCCGATACGCTGGTGCTGGTCGATGTGGTGCGCGGCGCCGGCGTGCCGGCCGATCATTATCTGCGGCCCAAAGTCGCGGAAGCCAAGCCGGTTGCGCCCGCGACGTCACACGGAGACCATCACTGATGTTGCCCGTCCCCCTTGGCCATTATCTGACCGTATCGGCGATTTTGCTGGTGCTGGGCATTTTCGGCATTTTCCTCAACCGCAAGAACGTCATCGTCATCCTGATGTCGGTCGAACTGATCTTGCTGGCGGTGAACCTGAACCTCGTCGCGTTCTCGGCGGCGTTGAATGATTTGTCGGGGCAGATCCTGGCGATGTTCGTGTTGACGGTGGCGGCTGCTGAGGCGGCGATTGGGCTGGCGATCGTCGTGGTTTATTTCCGCAACCGCGGTTCGATCGAGGTCGAAGACGTTACCATGATGAAGGGCTGAGCCACGATGTTCGCCATTGCCGTCTTCGCCCCGCTGGTCGGATCGCTGATTGCCTTGCTGCTCGGCCGCCAGATCGGCGATCGCGCAGCGCAGCTTGTCACGATCGGCTGCATGATTTTGGCTTCGGTTTGCGGGGTCTCGGCCTTTATCGACCTGGTTTATAATGGCGTGCCGGCCGGGGTGATTTCGCTCGGCACCTGGGTCGATGCCGGAACATTCCATGTCGAATGGGCGCTGCGCTACGATCCGCTGGCGTCAGTGATGGTCGCCATGGTGACCTGCGTTGCAACGCTCATCCACATCTACAGCGCCGGCTACATGGCGCACGACAACACGATCTGGAAATTCTTCAGCTATCTCAGCCTGTTCACCTTTGCGATGCTGATGCTGGTGACCGCTGACAATTTGTTGCAACTATTCTTCGGCTGGGAAGGCGTGGGCCTCGCGAGCTATTTGCTGATTGGCTATTATTATGACCGCCCGTCGGCCTGCGCGGCCGCGATGAAGGCGTTCATTGTCAACCGGATCGGCGATCTCGGCTTTGCCCTCGGCATCGCGCTGATTTTCGTGGTGTTCGGCTCAATCGGATTTGACGATATTTTCGCCGGCGTTTCCAAGCACACCGGCGATGTTTATCGCGTGTTCGGCCATGATTTTGCGGCGCTCGAAGTAATCGGCGTGCTGCTGTTCATCGGCGCGATGGGCAAGTCGGCGCAACTGGGCCTGCATGTCTGGCTGCCGGACGCGATGGAAGGCCCGACGCCGGTGTCCGCGCTGATCCATGCCGCGACGATGGTGACGGCGGGCGTGTTCCTGA
>JANXRN010000483.1 GCA_025352995.1 Acetobacteraceae bacterium | reverse complement strand
AATTCCGACTGGGCGCGGGTATTGACGAAGACGATCGTCATGCCGGCGCCCTTGATGCGCTCCAGGATCGCCGGCGCCGCGGCCAGGCCCATATGGCCGGCCCACGGCAAACGATCGGTCGGCAGCATCAGCGAAATATCGGGCGGGGCACCGCCCGCCACAGCAACGATCGCGGCATCCGGCCCGACATAGGCGGCAATTGCGGCGCGATGGGCGACGGTTGCCGACAAGCCGATCCGGCGCGCATCTGGCGCCAGCGATGACAGCCGCGCCAACCCCAGCGACAGCAGATCGCCGCGCTTGCCGCCCGCGAGCGCGTGGATTTCATCGATGATCACCGTGTGCAGTCCGGCGAAGAACGACGCCGCGTCCGGGTTGGCGAGCAGCACTGCCAGGCTTTCCGGAGTGGTCAGCAAGATATTGGGCGGCGCTTCGCGTTGCCGCTTGCGCATGGTGCTGGTGGTATCGCCAGTCCGCGTCGCCAAGGTGATCGGCAGCGACATTTCATTGACCGGCGCTTCAAGATTGCGCGCAATATCGGCGGCAAGGGCTTTGAGCGGGCTGATATAAAGCGTGTGCAGCCCGTCCCGTGGAGCGGCGGCAAGGTCGATCAGCGATGGCAGGAAGCCGGCCAGCGTCTTGCCGCCGCCGGTGGGGGCGATCAGCAAAGTGTCGCGGCCGGACTGGCGGGACGACAGAACGTCAAGCTGGTGCGGGCGGACGGTCCAGCCGCGGGTGGCGAACCACGATGCGAAGATGGTGGGTAGAAGCATCAGGAAGGTCTTCTTTTTGTGAACAAAAAGAAGCAAAAAAACTTTCCCACTTTGGTTCCGAGTGCGCACCGGCAGTGGTGCGCCAGTGGTAAAAAGTTTTTTTGGTTCTTTTTGTTCACAAAAAGAACATCCTTACTTATCGTCTAACCTGATCCGCCAGCGAAGCTCGGTCTTCCCATACCCCACCGCCTCGAACTTATCGAATAGCACCCCGCCATGCGCCTGGATGACTTTTTGCGAAACGATATTGTCGGGATCGGTGGTTAGATCGACGTAATCCATGCGCAGCGGCACGATTTCTTCCAGCAGCAGCCCCAATGCCCGTGTTGCCACCCCCTGCCCCCGCTTCCACGGCACCACGCCGTAGCCGATATGGCCGAGCACGTAGTCGGGCAATTCGGAGGTGCCGGGCTGATGGCGGAAGCCGATGCTGCCGCATAATTCGCCATCCCACATCCAGCGGCGATACCCTGGCAGACGCGGCACTACCCGACCATCCCCGAGGGTGATCGGCCCGCCCAGCCCCGCCGGATCGTCTAGCTGAGCGAGAAAGGACGCAGGGTCTTCCTTGATCTTTTCCATTTCCTCGGCCGCAAACGCTGCCGAGTTGATGTTGCTCGCCGACCAGCCGGATTCGAGTGCGGATATATATTGCGGCAAATGCTCGGCGGCGGGCCGCACCAGCCGCAAGGCCGTCATGGTTTGGGCTTCCAGGCATCGATGGCCGGGCGGGCGAGGCCGAGATTTTCGCGAAGGGTTTCGCCGGCATAGTCGAGATGATAAAGCCCGCGCCGTTGCAGTTCCGGGATCACCAGATCGACGAAATCGGCATAGTTGCCCGGCACATAGGCGGCCGAGACGACGAAGCCATCGCAGCCGCGGCTGGTGAACATTTCCTCGAGGTGATCGGCGACTTCTTTCGGGCCACCGACGATGGCGTTGTCCGCCCGGCCGCGGCCACTGAATTTGGCGAAATCGCGCACCGTCGGGTTGGCGATGCCGCTGGTACGGATGACGCTGTCGCGGATGGTTTGGATGCCGGACATGCCGTGCAATTCCGCGTCGGTAAATGCTTCGTCCATCGGCTTGCTGGCGAAATCGAAATTGAGCGCTTCGGACAGCAACGATAGCGTATCGACTTCCAATGGCAATTTCTCAATCACCGCCATCTTGTCTTCGGCTTCGGATTTAGTCGCGGCAACCACTGGCAGGATGAGGTTGCACATCTTGACCTGTTCCGGATCGCGCCCAAGGGCGGCAATCGCGTCCTTCTGGGTTTTGTAACCCGCCTGGGCGTGGGCGAGGCTATGGGCGGCGGCGAAAATCACTTCCGACCAGCGCGCGGCAAAGCGGCGGCCGCGCCCGGACGATCCGGCCTGGATGATCACCGGCTGGCCTTGCGGTGACCGCGGCACGGTGAACGGGCCGCGTGACTTGAAGTTTTCCCCGACATGATCAAGCCGGCGCACTTTATGGCCATCGCCAAACCGGCCTTTGGCGCGGTCAAGGATCAGCGCATCATCATCCCAGCTGTTCCAGTGGCCGAGCACCACTTCCATGAATTCGTCGGCGCGGTCATAGCGGCTGTCATGCTCCATGACCTCGTCCCGGCCCATATTGTGGGCTTCACCGTCATTGAGCGAGGTGACGACGTTCCATGCGGCGCGCCCGGCGGTCATCAGATCGACAGTGGCGAACTGGCGGGCGACATGGAATGGCTCGTAATAGGTGGTTGACGCAGTAGCGCCGAGGCCAAGCCGCTTGGTCGCCATGCCCATCGCCATCAGCACCGCCACCGGGTCCATTTTCACGCAGCGAATGCCGTGATCGATGGCGTGAACATGATCATCGCCAAACCGGTCCGGCATCGCCAGGCGATCGTCGAAGAAGCCCATATGGAACTTGCCGCGTTCCAAAATGCGGCCGATTTCCTGGTAATAATCGGCGGTCATGAAATCCAACCGGCTTTCTGGATGGCGCCAGCTGAAGGCCAGGTTGGTGCAGTTCTGCGCCTGCAGGAAGCCCACCATCACCATCTGCCGTGTCATCGCGTGCGCTCCGTTCCGATTGGGCGCGAGTGTAGCCGGTGTTGGGCAGAGGGCAAATTTTGTCGGATCGATAGCTAAAATAGCGCAGTTTGTGTTATGCAGGTGCGTCAGATTTGGAGGTTGCCATGAAT
>JANXRN010000479.1 GCA_025352995.1 Acetobacteraceae bacterium | reverse complement strand
ATATTGCCGGCATCGACCAGTCTGATCCCCGCCCGCCCGGAAATCGGCGCGGTGATCGTCGTATAGCTCAGCTGGGTTTTTGCGTTATCGATCTGCGCCTGATCGGCGGCGACCTGCGCGGTCAACTGCGCCACCAGCGCGCGGGCGGTGTCGGCCTGCTGGGCGGAGGTATAGGCGGTGGCGGCAAGCTTGGCGTAGCGTGCTGAATCGACCTTCGCATTGGCCAACGTCGCTTCGTCCTGCGCTTTCTTCGCTGTCACCTGGTCGAGCGTTGCCTGGAATAATCTTGGGTCGATGCGCGCCAGCACATCCCCGACCTTAACGTTCTGGCCTTCGGTAAACCGCACTTCGAGTAACGCGCCATCGACCTGCGGCTTTACAGTCACGTTCGCCGAGGCCTGCGCAGTGCCAAGCCCGTCGAGGTAGATCGGTACATCGCGGCTGGTGGCCGGCGCGACGACCACGGGGATCAGGACCGGTGCCCCGCGCGCGGCGCGGCCGGCAGGGGCAGGGGTTGCTGGCGGGCTATAGGCGATGCCCATTCGCGGCAAATACATTGCCAGCTGTTCCTGCACCGCCGCCATTTGCGCGGGGCTGTAAAGCAAGCAGCCATAGATCGCGCCCCCCAGCACCGCCAGCACCAGCACCCATTTCACCAAACGCCGCATCTACGGAACTTCCTGCAAAATATCGCTTTTAGACCACCCGCCGCCCAGCGCCTTGTACAGTGACAGCAAGGCCTGAAACCGCGCCAGACGAACCTGGGCAAGCAAATCGAGATCGGAAAACAACGTCGTCTGCGCCTGCAAGGCGGTCACAATATCAACCGTGCCAGCAAGCAATTGCGCGCGCGCAATATCGGCCGCACGTTGCGCGGTCGCCACCGCTACCCGCTCCAGCGCTTCCTGCTCGGTGGTATATCGATAGGCAGTGATGGCGTTTTCCACGTCGGTGAAGCCCTGCACCACCGATTTGCGATAATCGGCGAGCAGTTCGTCATAGCGGGCGCGGGCGAAATCGAGATTGGCCTGGCGCTGGCCGTTATCGAAAATCGTCTGCGTCGCGCTCGCCGCAGCCGATGCAAACAGCGATCCCGGGCCGAACAAAATCGGCAACGCCAGATTTTGCCAGCCTGCACTGCCGCTCAAGGTGATTTGCGGAAAGAAGGCCGCCCGCGCGACCTTGATATTTGCCCCCTGGGCGGCAAGCTGTGCTTCGGCCGACGCAATATCGGGCCGCCGGCCGAGTAGCGATGACGGCGCGCCGGCACCAATTTCCGGCAGCGCCAGCGCAGTCAGCGTGCCCGGCCGCACGGTGATCGCCGATGGCGGCCGACCGGTCAGGATGCCAAGCCCGTTGACCTGCTGCTCCATCTGGTTGCGCAAACTCGGCTGCTGGGCACGCAAGCCGGCGACCAGCGCGGCCTGCTGCGCGATATCGAGCTGGGACGCAGTGCCGACAGTTTCGCGTGCCTGGATGGCGGCGAGGATTTGTTCGGCATCCTGCAAATTGCGCCCAAGCACATCAAGCCGATCCTGCAAGGCCAACGCCTGAAACCAAGTGGTGGCGACCGCGGTTACCACCGTCAAGGCCACGCTTTGCTGATCGAAGCGGCTAGCGAGTGCCGCAGCCGTGGCCGCATCGCGCCCCGAGCGGATGCGGCCCCAGAAATCAAGCTCCCAACTGATGGTCGGGGAGACATTATAGCTGCGGGTTTCGTAATAATTTCCGGTCGGTTGCGCGCCAGCGGTCCCCACCCGACGGGTGAGCGATGCGCGGTTCCAACTGTCGCGGCCTTGCGCGGACAGGCTGGGCAGCAACGGCGCGCCGGCGATCGCCGCCTGGGCGTCAGCTTGCCGCACCCGTGCCATCGCGGCGTCGAGGTCGAAATTTGCCGTCCGCGCTGCCGCGATCAGTTCGTCGAGCTCGGCCGAGCCAAAGCCTCGCCACCAGTCGGCCCCTGGCCATGCGGTCGCCGCACTGGTTGCAGTCGCACGATAGGCGGTCGGGATTTCAAGCGCCGCGTCGGGTAGCGCAACCGGGGCGCAGCCGGCCAAGGCGGTTGCCAAGCCGAATAGAAACAAACGTCGCGTGGGCATGTGATCCTGTTCGCTGGCCGGATTGAGCGCTGCTTATACCCGAGAATAATAAATTGGGGATGGCAGATTTATTGCCGGCCCGTCACCCCGATGCGGGCGACAGAGTCTTGCGCTCCCGTGCTCGATATGCAACTCAGCCCCTCAGAGAACACAATTCACCAAAAAATAAGGGAACGAAACGCGTGGCCGAGGCCATTCTGGAGACATCTGGCTTGACGAAGGAGTTTCGCGGCTTTGTGGCCGTCGATGGCGTCGATCTGCGCGTGCAACCCGGCACCATCCATGCGCTGATCGGCCCGAACGGCGCCGGCAAGACCACCTGCTTCAATTTGCTGACCAAGTTCCTGCAACCGACCCGCGGCACCATCCACTATAAGGGCCGCGACATCACCGGGCTGGCGGCGGCTGATATCGCCCGGCTCGGCCTGGTGCGCAGCTTCCAGATTTCTGCGGTGTTTCCGCATCTGACGGTGCTGGAAAATGTCCGCTTGGCGCTGCAACGGGCACGCGGCGGTAGTTTCGATTTCTGGCGCTCGGAAAAAGTGCTGACCGTTTACGATGATCGCGCCCGCGCGCTGCTCGATGACGTCGGCCTTACCGACTATGTCAACGACCCCGCCGTCGAACTGCCTTATGGCCGCAAGCGTGCGCTCGAAATTGCCACCACCCTCGCGCTCGATCCGGAAATGCTGCTGCTGGACGAACCGACTGCGGGCATGACCCACGAAGACGTTGACCGCACGGTTGCCCTGATCAAGCGTATCCGCGCCAACCGCACGATTTTGATGGTCGAACATAATTTGTCGGTGGTTGAGGGGCTGTGCGACACCATCACCGTGCTGACCCGCGGCAGCGTGCTGGCCGAGGGCAACTACGCCACCGTGTCGAAAAACCCTGACGTGATCGCTGCCTATCTGGGAACCCAAGATGCCTGATGCCGCGATGCTGACAGTTGCCGGCCTGAACGCCTGGTACGGCGAAAGCCACATCCTGCATGGGGTGGATTTTGAGGTCCGCGCCGGCGAAGTGGTGACCCTGCTCGGCCGCAACGGCGCCGGCAAAACCACGACGATGAAGTCGATCATGGGCCTGGTTGGCCGCCGCGCGGGGTCCATCCGCTATAATGGCGCCGAAATTACCAGCCTGCGCCCCGATCAGATCGGCCGCCGCGGCATTGCTTTGTGCCCCGAGGAACGCGGGATTTTCGCCAGCCTCGATGTCACCGAAAACCTGATGCTGCCGCCGAAAATCGCCGATGGCGGGCTCGATCTGCCGACGATTTACACCTTGTTTCCCAATCTCAAGGAACGCGCGAAAAGCCAGGGCACCAAGCTGTCGGGCGGTGAGCAGCAAATGCTCGCCATCGCCCGCATCTTGCGCACCGGCGCCAAGTTACTGCTGCTCGATGAACCGACCGAGGGCCTGGCCCCGGTCATCGTCCAGCAAATTGGCAAGATGATCCGTGAAATCAAACAGCGCGGCTTTACCGTGCTGCTGGTCGAACAGAACTTCCACTTCGCCGCCACCGTCGCCGACCGCCATTATGTGATGGAACACGGCAAAGTCATCGACATGATCCCGAATTCTGAGATTTCTGGCAGCATGGACAAGCTGCACGACTATCTTGGCGTCTGACCCCTTAAGGAGACCGACTATGCATATTTCCCGCCGCGCCCTGCTGGGTACCGCCGCCGCTGCCGGCTTTGCGACACGCGCCGGCGCCCAGGCGCCGACCATTAAATTCGGTGTCCTGACCGACATGTCGGGCCCCTACCAGAACGTCGCCGGTCCCGGCGCCGCCGTCGCCGCCCAAATGGCGATGGCCGAATTCAAGGCCAACGGCTTCAATGTCGAAGTCGTGTCCGCCGATCACCAGAACAAGCCCGATGTCGGCGTCGGCATTGTCCGCCAGTGGTTCGACCGCGACGGCGTTGATGTCATCCTCGAAGTTGCCAATTCGGCAGTGACCCTCGCAGTTGCCGGCGTCGCCAAGGAAAAGAACAAAATCTTCCTCGCCAGCGGTGGTGCCACGTCCGACCTCACCGGCACTGCCTGCAACGCCAATACCATCCATTGGGTCTACGACACTTTCATGCTGGCCAAGTCGACCGGCGGCGCGATGGTGAAAGCCGGCGGCGATAGCTGGTTCTTCCTCACCGCTGATTACGCCTTCGGCCATGCGCTCGAACGCGATACCTCGAACTTCGTCACCAAAGCCGGTGGCAAGGTGCTTGGTTCGGTCAAGACGCCGTTCCCTGGCACAACCGATTTTTCCGCTTTCTTGCTGCAAGCCCAGGCGTCGGGCGCCAAAGTGCTCGGCCTCGCCAATGCCGGCGCCGACACCATCAACACCATCAAGCAGGCCAAGGAATTCGGCATCAAAATGCGCCTCGCCGGACTGTTGGTATTTTTGTCGGACGTCCATTCGCTCGGGCTTGATATCTGCCAGGGCCTGGCGCTGACCGAAAGCTTCTACTGGGACCTCAACGCCGGCACCCGCGCCTTCTCCGACCGTTTCATGGCCAAAGCGCCCGGTAAGCGGCCGACCATGGTTCAGGCCGGCACTTATTCCAGTGCCATGCACTACCTCAAAGTCGCCGCCACCATGGGCGCGGCGCAAGCCAAGGCCGATGGGGCTGCAACCGTCGCCCGCCTCAAGGCCACCCCAACCAATGACGAATGCTTCGGCAAAGGCACCATCCGCATCGATGGCCGCAAAATCCACCCGAGCTATTTGTTCGAAGTGAAAAAGCCGTCGGAAAGCAAAGGCGCCTGGGATTACTACAAGCAGATCGGCGTGACCGCGGCGGATGAAGCCTTCCGTCCGCTCAACGAAGGCGGCTGCCCATTGGTTAAAGCCTGACATAGGTCCCAGCGATGTTCATGATATTCGGCTATCCGTCGGCGCTGCTGTTCGGCCAGTTGCTGCTCGGGCTGATCAACGGGGCATTCTACGCCCTGCTGTCACTCGGGCTGGCAATCATCTTCGGCATGCTGAATATCGTGAACTTCGCCCATGGCGCGCTGTTCATGCTGGGTGCCTTCGTCGCCTGGGGACTTCTGGAATTCCTCGGCGTACCCTATTGGTGGTCGCTGTTGCTGGCGCCGGTGATCGTTGGTGCATTTGGCATCATCCTGGAAAAAATCTTTATCGCCCGGCTCTATAAGCTCGATCATCTCTACGGGCTGTTGCTCACCTTCGGCCTCGCACTCATCATCGAAGGCCTGGCGCGTAACCAGTTCGGATCGTCCGGCATGCCGTTCGCCATCCCCTCGCAACTGCAAGGCGCGACCGATCTCGGCTTCATGTACATGCCCAATTATCGCGGGTGGGTGGTGCTGGCGTCGGCATCAATGTGCCTGATGGTCTGGCTGATCATCGAAAAAACCTCCCTCGGCGCCAATCTCCGCGCCGCCACCGAAAATCCCGCCCTGGTGCAATCCTTCGGCATTAACGTCCCGCGCATGATCACGCTGACCTATGCCGCCGGCGTCGCGCTCGCAGCCTTCGCCGGCGTGCTCGCCGCCCCGATCTATTCGGTCAATCCCGGCATGGGCAGCAGCTTCATCATCACCGTCTTCGCCGTCGTGGTGATCGGCGGCATGGGATCGATCGCCGGATCGATCGTCACCGGCTTCGGCCTCGGCGTTATCGAAGGGCTGACCAAAGTGTTCTACCCGCAAGGCTCGTCAACCGTTATATTCGTCGTCATGGTGATCGTGCTGCTCACTAGACCGGCCGGCCTCTTCGGGCGCGGGGGACACTGATCATGGAGATAATACTCGATTTCGCCCGTCAGCAGGTCATCACGATCTTGGTCGTTCTCGTGGCGATCATTTTGATATCGTTGCTGCTGTCTCGCCGGACACCGGAGACGCTGAACATCTTTGGTTTCACCCGCCAACAAGGCATCGCGTTTCTCGTCATGTTGGCCGCCGTCATCGTTGCCCCCCTCCACCTCTATCCCGTCTTCCTGATGAAGATCCTCTGCTTCGCGCTCTTCGCCTGCGCCTATAACCTGCTGATCGGCTATGTCGGCCTCGGCAGCTTCGGCCACGCGGCATTCTTCGGCATGGGGGGCTACATCGCCGCCT
>JANXRN010000478.1 GCA_025352995.1 Acetobacteraceae bacterium | reverse complement strand
CGGGAACTCTCCCCGGTCCCGAGCCAACGGCAACAATGGTTAAAGTTTTTTTGCTTCTTTTTGTTCACAAAAAGAAGCCCCTTACTTACCCTTCTTTTCATCAATAAGCTTCTGATAAATCTTCGTGTAATCCCGAGCCATCCGAAGATTGGTAAACCGTTCCTCAAACCGCGCCCGCACTTTGCCGCGATCGAGCGTATGGATGCGTTTCGCCGCCGCGATAGCTTGTTCCATGGTATCGACGATAAAGCCGGTCACGCCGTCATCGATCACTTCGGGCACTGACCCGCGGCGGAAGGCGATTACTGGGGTACCGGTGGCCATGGCTTCGATCATCACCAGGCCAAACGGTTCTTCCCAGTCAATCGGCACCAGGAGCGCGGTGGCGTTGGCGAGGAAGGGGATTTTCTGCACATCGTTGATTTCGCCGATGTAATCGACATGCGGCTGGGTAAACAGATGGGCGATGTCGCGGTCGAAATATTCCTGATCAGCGCGGTCGATCTTGGCGGCGATTTTGAGGGTGCGGCCGGTGGCCCCGGCGATTTCAATGGCGCGATCAACGCGCTTTTCCGGGGAGATACGGCCGAGGAACGCGAAGTAGTTGCCCTGCCCGCCATTGGGCAGCGGCGTCAGCAGGTCCTTGGGCATGCCGTGATAGACGGTGCCCGCCCAGTTGAGGTTGGGGACCGGGGTGCGCTGGTTGTCGGAAATGGACACTTGCGGCACGTCGCCGAAGAAATTGAAGGTCTGCACGAATAGCGGCAGGTCAAGCCGGCCATGCATGGTGGTGACGAAGGGGATGCCGAGGCGCATGAACACCGAATTGGGCCAGTAATCGATGTGGAAATGCAGCACGTCGAAATTATGCGCCTGCCGCGCCACGGTTTCGATCAGCATGGCGTAGGTGGCGTTCCAGTCGATCACCGGATTGAGCCGCAATGCCTGCGGCCAGCACGGCACCAGCTTGGCCGAGGTTTCCGAATCACCCGATGCAAACAAGGTCACGTCATGCCCAAGTTCGACCAGCCCTTCGGTCAGCCAATGCACCACCCGTTCCGTTCCGCCGTAAAGCTTAGGGGGCACGGCTTCGAACAGCGGGGCAATCTGGGCGATACGCATGGGCTGGGGCCTTTTTGGCAAAGTGGAACGATCGTGATTTAGGCACTGATGATGGCCGAAAAACGGCTAGTTCTGATCGATCAGACGCTGGTAAAGCGCAAGGTAATCGGCCGCCATGCGCTCGGATGTCCAGCGTTGTTCGAACCTTTGCCGCACCCGGCCACGATCGAGCGTCTCCAGGCGGGCACAGGCAGCCACCGCACTTGCGACATCGGTGACGATGAAACCGGTCAACCCGTCTTCGATCACTTCCGGCACGGACCCGTTGGGATAGGCGATGATCGGACAGCCGCAGGCCATCGCTTCGATCATCACCAGGCCGAACGGCTCTGGCCAGTCGATCGGGAACAGCATGGCCTTGGCCCCGGATAGGAAGCCGGATTTTCGTGTGTCGTCGATTTCCCCGATATATTCGACCCGTTCCCCATCGATCAGCGGGCGGATGACCTGGTCATAGAACAGCGCATCTTCCTCGCCGATTTTGGCCGCGATTTTCAGTTTGATGCCGGCGGCATGGGCGATGCTAATGGCGTCGAGGATGCCTTTTTCCGGCGAAATCCGGCCGAGGAAGGCAAAATAATCATGTGCGCCGGGTTCGGGCCGCAGCAGATCGCGCGGCATGCCATGCAGCACGGTCGCGAGCCAGTTCTGGCCGGGCAGGGGCTTGCGGTGATTGTCGGAAATTGACACCAGCGGCGCCTGGGGGAACAGGCCGTAAATCCCCGGCACCCAGTCCTGATCGAGCCGGCCATGCAAAGTGGTCAGAAACGGGGTTTTCTGCCGCGACATCAGCGAGAACGGATGGAAATCGATGTGGAAATGCAGCACGTCGAACGCGTCTGCCCGGCGGGCGACATGCTCGATCATTGCGGCATAGGGCGCATTGTTGATCTCGAAATTGCGCTGGAAGCGTTCGGCGCGGGGGCGCATCGGGGCTAAAATGGCCGACGTACGGCTGTCGCCGGTGGCGAACAGGGTGACGTCGTGGCCGCCGGCGACCAGCGCCTCGGTCAGCCAATGCACCACGCGTTCGGTGCCGCCATAGCGCAGGGGCGGCACGGCTTCGAACAAGGGGGCGATTTGGGCGATGCGCATTGTTTTGCCTTACGGGACGCAATTGGGCCTTATTGGCGAGGCATGGTGATGCTGTCCACTCCCACTGGAAGATCGCGCATTTGTCGAGCCATCGGACTGATATAGTGCCGTTTCAGCGCAGCCCGTTGCGCTTCCTGTTGCATTACGTGCTGCGGCACCGGGTTGGGCATGGGGTGGTGCTGGCGTCGGTATTCGGCGCGGTGCTGTTTTCGGTGTTCACCCAGTATGGTTTGAAGACTCTGATCGATGTGGTCAGTCGCGGCCCGGCGGCGGCGGGGAATGCGGCGTGGATGGCATTCGCGGTGCTGTGCGCCTTGATCATCGCCGACAACTTCACCTGGCGCATCGGCGGCTGGGTGGCAGCGCGCGTTTTCGTCAAGGTGACCGGCGATGTCCGCGCCGACCTGTTCGCCCATCTGACCGGCCATTCGCCAAGCTACTTCGCCGACCGCATGCCGGGCACGCTCGCCAGCCGGATCACCGCGACCTCGAACGCGGTTTTCCAGACCGAAAGCACCGGCACCTGGAACGTGATCCCGCCGATCCTGGCGGTGACGGTCGCAATAACCCTGATTGCGTCAGTGAACCCGTTGATGGCGGCAAGTCTCGGGGTTGTGTCGGTCACCATGGCGGCGGTGATTTTCCGACTGGCGGCGGCTGGCACCCCGATCCATCGCGCCTTTGCCGAACAGGCAGCAGCCGTTGATGGCGAGCTGGTCGATGTGATCACCAACATGCATGTGGTGCGCGCCTTCGGGGCGACGTTCCGTGAACGCCAGCGCATTGGCGGGCGGATCGGCAATGAAATGGCCGCACGCCGGCGCAGCCTTTTATATATGGAAAAGCTGCGCCTGCTGCATGCCGGGATGACGGCATTGATCACCGCCGGCCTGCTCGCCTGGGGCATTTCAATGTGGCAGGCCGGGCAGGCGACGGTCGGCGATATCAACCTGATTTGCGGCCTCGGGTTCACGATTTTGCACGGCACGCGCGATCTTGCGGTCTCGCTCGTCGATCTCACCCAGCATGTCGCGCGGTTGGATGAGGCGCTGGTGGCGCTGCTCGAACCGCACACCATGCCTGATGCGCCGGATGCGGTGGTGCTCAGCCCCGGGCCAGGGGCAGTGACATTCTCCGAGGTGACCTTCGCCTATCCGGGCCGGTCGCCGATTTTGCGTCGCTTCGATCTGGTGGTGCCGGCCGGCCAGCGGGTCGGGTTGGTCGGTGCATCAGGCGCCGGCAAATCCACCGTGCTCGCGCTGTTGCAACGATTTTACGACGCCAATGCTGGCACCGTCCGGGTCGATGGGCAGGATATCACCCATCTGACCCAGGCAAGCCTTAACGACGTGCTCGCGGTGGTGCCGCAGGACATCGCGCTGTTCAACCGGTCGGTGATGGAAAATATCCGCTACGCCCGCCCCGATGCGTCCGAAGCCGAGGTCCTGCGCGCCGCCGAAATCGCCCGCTGCCGGGAGTTTATCGAAGCACTGCCTGATGGCTTCGCCACCCCGGTCGGCAATCGCGGCACCCGCCTGTCCGGTGGCCAGCGGCAAAGGCTCGCCATTGCGCGCGCTCTGCTGAAGGACGCGCCAATCCTGTTGCTGGACGAAGCCACCAGTGCACTCGATAGCGAAAGCGAGCAGGCGATCCAGGTGGCGCTCGACCGGCTGATGCAAGGCCGCACGGTGATCGCCATCGCGCATCGGCTATCGACCTTGCAGAATTTCGACCGGGTGGTGGTGATGCAGGCCGGTCAGGTGATCGATGACGGGCCGCCGGCGGTGCTGGCTGCAAGGCCCGGGCCCTATCGGGAGCTGTTGCGCCAGCAAGGCATGGGCGAGGCGGTCTGATGCGAGTTGACCCGAGGTGGAACCGATCTGGCTGCGCAAGCGTGGCGATGTCTACTCGACCGCGAAGCGGTAAGCCTGATGGCAGGCGACGCAGTTCTTCATTGTGTCGCCGAGCATCCCCATTAATTTGAGGGGTGTTGCGCTGGGGTCTGTTGCAGACGCGGCGATGTCGTCGAAGCCGGCGCGGGCACCGCCCATCATAGCAAGCCATGCAGGGGTCTCATTCGCCTTCATTCCTGGCGGAATGGCGGAGAGTGGAGTTCCTTTGCGGCCGCGCGCAGCGGCCTGCTCGGCGACCGCCTTCATATCGCCCTCCGCCAGCGCCGACACGATGACCTGAACCGAGCCCAGGAACAGTCGCATCTGGTTGAGGATGAAGCCCCTTTGCGGTGCCGTCCGCACTGCGACCTCCCGGCTGTCTTCGGCCACGGCCGGCGTGGCTACCGATACCAGCGCCAGAACAATGATTGCCGCAATGCGTGCCATGAAAACCTCCTGTGTGACGAGGCTCATTGGGTAGACAGCGCGGTGCCCAGCGGGAATGATTGATTTTCTTTTACCGGTATAAGCACGGCATGAGCGACAGTGATCGAGTTTGGCATAAACTGATTGGCGACCGCGTTCGACTTCGCGAACTGCGCATCCTGCATATGGTTATTCGTTGCGGCAGCATGGCAAAGGCGGCGAAGATACTGGTGATGACCCAGCCTGCGGTGTCGCAAGCAATCGGTCAATTGGAAGCCGCGTTGGGCGTGCCGATGCTCGAGCGGAGCACAGCCGGCGTAACCCCGACCGTTTTCGGCGCCGCCATGCTGCGCTGTGCGCTGGACGCTGCCGACGCATTGGCAGACGGCCTCCGCGAGGTAGAGGCACTGGGCGATCCCGCGTTGGGCGAGGTTGTGGTCGGCACCAGCGAATCCTACATCGCCGGTGGAGCCTTGACCCGCACGCTGTCGGTGCTGCGGCAGCTTCATCCGGGCTTCCGCGTCCAGATCGTGGAATCGAACACCGCCGCCCTGGCCTTCGACGACCTTCGCGAGCGCCGCGTGGACATCATGCTCGGTCGCGTTTCCGTCTCGGTGCTTCCGGAGGATTTGCACCAGGAGGTGCTGCTGGAGGAACGATTGCTTGTGGTGACCGGAGGGCAGCAGGAGTGGGCGCGGGTGCCGACGATGCGGTTCGCCGATTTGGCAGGCAAGTCGTGGGTGCTCGCCCCGCCTGGGTCCGCGGTCTACGAACTGGTCGCGGCGGCGCACAAGGCCGAGGGCACGCCAATGCCGGTGCCGGCGGTGACGACGTATTCGATGATGTTGCGGCTGCAACTTCTCGCCACGGGGGAGTTTGTGACGGCCTTCCCGGACAGCCTGGTGCGGAACGAGGCGGCGCGGTGGGATCTCGCGGTGCTGCCTTTGGGATTGGGTCGGGCGTTGCCGGTAGCGGCCTATATGCTGCGCGGCCGGGCGGAGAGCCGCGCGATCCGGGCGTTCATTGCGGCGGCGGCAGAGGTGGCGCGGGAGCGGCGTCGCGCATAGGCTATCGACGCCCCAAAAACTCGATCTGCCAGCGCATTTCGTCTTCGGCGAGGGGGAAGCCCCCGTGTGGTGCTGCCACCAGTATTTCGGCGGGCTTGATGCCGGCCAGCAACCCTTGGGCCGCAATTGCTGCGGTCATGGTGAAGCCAGCTTTCCACACCAGGCTCACGATGCCTTTGGCGCTACGCAAACTGCCGGCGCGGTCGACAACTGAGACCCTCACATTAGCGGCCACCGCCAGCATCGCCGTCAGAGCGATCGCGTCACCGCGCTGGGCGGCTTTCAGTGCCAGAGATTCGGTGAGTGTGCCGTTGGCAAATAGTATATTGGCCAACCCCATGGCGGCTTCACTGTCCATATCCGCGGTCGGCGGGGCGGGGTGGGGGGTATCGAGCCGCCGGCGCAGGCGCAGACGCAGCTCGGCAGCGGTTGCACCATCAAGGTCGGCGCGGTTGGCGAGTTCTTCGACCAATTGTTCGGCAACGAACTCCGACAAAGCCTCGGCCGCGGCTGCCGACAAAGTGGGGCGACGCACCAATGGCGCATGCCAGGCAGTGTGCGGGGCAGCGCGAGCGATCAGGGTA
>JANXRN010000440.1 GCA_025352995.1 Acetobacteraceae bacterium | reverse complement strand
CCCCGCGATCGGGGACAGGTCGGTGACCTGTGTGCCCAGCAGATCGAGGCTTTGCAGCGCGGTCAGCCCCGCGATCGGGGACAGGTCGGCGAAGTTGGCCCTTCCCAGGTCCAGCTTCGCCACGAACGGAACCCAGGAAGCGGGGACGGGTTCCCCTGCGAGAATCAAGCGCTTGACCTCGTCCATGTCGAAATCAACCGGCGGGCGGCGGAAAGATTGGGGAAGAATGGTCGTATCGTCGATGATCATCAGGTCTATGTTCCGGGCCCGCGACAAATCGGCGTCGGTCAAATCAGCCCCGACAAAATTAAAGCCAGCAAGATCATCCGTGCCGAAATCGACATTGCGCAGGTCAGCCCCAATGAAGGCAGACGCCTTGTCCAACCCTGCGACACGCACAAGGGCGGTGAAGCTGGTGGTCGGTTCCTTGAGTACAGCCGCCAGTCGGTCCAAAGCGCTGGCGGGAAATCGCATAGTTTGGGTCATAGCTATTCTTCTGTGGTCTTCGTTTCGATGTGGGTCAGGCTGACGGAGGCGAGGATTGCCGCGTTGGAACTGGTATCACGCTCCAGTTGCGCGTAGATGATGGCATTCAGCACCGCGTCCCGCGCCGCCAGTGATTCAGCGGGGGCATCGTGGTCCCAGACTTTGAAGCAGCGTCGGCTGACGAGAATGCGGGCTGAAAAAGGGCGGTCCGTTGTCCGGGATGGTGAGATAACCGCGAGTTCCCGACCGTCCAGCGCGTCGCCTTCCAAGACACCCATGGAAATCGGGCCTATAATCTCTACGCCCCCGGCCTTGCGGAGCAAGTGCTCGCTGCCCCCACGCTCCATCGGCAGGCTGCCGGGTCGAACGCGATACTGCCCGGCATCGATGGCAAGCGTTGCGCTGGTAACCGCGATCGCAACCGTCATCGGCGCACTGCCATCGCTTGGCTCGTAATCGGCCTCCATGGTACCAAACAGCAACGTCGCCGCCAGCCGATAATCGTCCGGATTTTCATTGTCGGCTCGCGACGCATCAAGGCTGAACTCACAAATTCGCGGAAACGGTAGTGGCGGAGCATCATATCTCCACACCAGATCGGCAGGCAGCGCGACGTAGCCAACCAGATCAGGATTGGCGCGGGAGACCTCCTCGCGGAAGAGCGCCAGATCGTAGTAGTACCAGGCAACGCGGGATTTAACGCCAACGCTACCGAAGGCCGCGATGATGTCGGCCAGCATCTCCGGCGGGACGCGGACTGGGATTTCGTCGGTCAATTTGCGGAAAACCTGTGACAGGCGCGATTTATCCAAGTCGAGATGCGATGCCAAAGCGACATTGTTAGTAAGTTCGCTGCCCGCGGCTTTGGCCAGCGTGAACAGAAATCGCAGCTTGGCGTAGGCGAATGGCACCAGATCGTTCATGGCCTTGGTCCTGTATGTCTCGATACGGACAATGACATGAAGCGCAGGCGGCGGGGAAAATATATTACTAAATTTTTCTCACCCGGGACTCTAATTTTGTCCCTCAAATATACACCTCGGGATTTAGAAATAGAGTTTTATAGTTCTATTTTAATACATACAAACGTGCGCCAAATCAGTTGCGCCAAAAAACTTTGGTGTCCTTTTGGAAGGTTTACAATGCTCCACGCACAGCTTCTTCCGATGCCCATTCGTTTCGCAATCCTCTCTGATCTCGGGATGAATGCCGGCACGACACTACTCGGGTCGCATCACCTGCTGATCGACCCGAATCCGATCACCCAATTCGGCGTCCTCATCGCCATCGGGCTGTTGATTCATGAAATTACGCCAGTAATCTGGGTCCTGACCGTGCAGCTCCGTCGCTGGCGCCGCCACCGCCGGTAACACCGATGCCAATCATCGGGGGCGCCGTTCAACCCACCCGAACGGCGTCCTTCCGCGATTACCCAGGCCAGCCCGAAATTTTTTGACTTCTTTCCGCGTAACGACCCAGGCTCGCCCCGAACCTTGCCACAGAAACACGAAAGCACAGCCTTTTTGCGCACTCTGGTTCAAAGCGCTCCGCTGTTCCACAGGGACGCACGCCAACGGCAAGGAACAGACAAAAAGTTTTTTTGGTTCTTTTTGTTCACAAAAAGAACTGCTTGCCTTCCCCCTTCCCTTACCTCGGCGCCTTCCTTAACAAAGCCCCCTACCGCCGCACCCGCCGCGCCGTCATCCAAGCCCCAATCCGCCGACGAAACACGAACGCCGCCACGGCGAGCAGGACCGCCCCGACCCAGAGCGCTTCCAGCGAGCCGTCGCCGCCGTCGGGGGAAATGCCAAACCAGGCTTCGATAAAGTCCATGTCAGTCTCCTTGTGTGATGGGTACTCAGCCGCCGATTTGCGGCGCGTTGCCGGTGGCGTTGTTGATGGCGGCGATGTCGATGGCGATGATGGCGTCAAGTTTGGCCAGTTCGCCGTTGAGTTTGCCGATCAGTTCGGCCGACAGCGCCTCGCCCTGGCTGGTCGGTCCGTTATCGGCGTTCGATACATAGGCGACCATCGCCGCGAGCGTGTCGGTCAGGCCTGATGGGTTGCGCAGCGTGTCCCGCGGCGACACGCGATGAATGTCGACCAGCACGCCTTCGACGCCGCCAAGGCTTGCGGTCGCCGTTTCGATCGCCGGCGCCAGCGCGGTATCGGCGCCGAGCCGATCGGTCAAGGCGGCCAATTGCCGTTTGAGATGGCGGATGCGGTTCGTGGCCGCATTGCCCTGCCCGATGGCGGCGTAGAGCTTCTGTAGAAGGGCAAGCTGGGCGCGATACGCGGCGGGCGCGGTTGCCAGGCGCGGGTCTTTGATGACCGATAATTGCGCCGTCTGCTCCACCCCGCCGACGCTCATCACGACGGTGAACTCGCCGGGCACCACGGTCGGGCCGGCAGCGGCGTCCGGGTCATTGACCAGCGCTTTCACCTTGGGCGTGAACAGGCTGCCATCGATTTTGGTCGGGCCAGGATATTTAAGGTCCCATACATAGCGGTTAAGCCCGGCGCGGGCGGTGGGGCGCTTGGCAAGCCCCAGGCTGGTGTCGTCGCTGCGCAGGCTGATGATTTCGGCGCCGTCGGCATCGCGGAAAATCAGCGTGACCGGGGCGGCCGTATCGAGCCAGTAATGGATCAACGCGCCCTGCGGCGGATTTTCGCCGACGTCGAGATATTCGCGCCGCCGCGATCCGTCGGGCTGAACATGGGTGGTGATGCCGCCACCAACGCCGAAGGCCAGTGCGAATGTGGTGCCGGGCTTGAGGCCGCCGAGCGCTGCGTAATGCAGCTTGGTGCGCACCGCCGGGCGCGGCGGCAGCAGCGCGCTGCCGCTGACGCCAGCGGCAAGCGCCCGCAGCGGTGAAATATCATCCAGGATCCAGAATGACCGACCATGGGTGCCTGCAATCAGATCACCGTCTTTGATCTTGAGGTCATAGACCGGCACCACCGGCAGCCCCCCGGGCAGCCGCGCCCAGTTTGCGCCGTCATCGGCGGTGAAAAACACCCCGGTTTCAGTGCCCACAAACAGCAGGCCGGGGCAGGCCGGGTCGGCGCGCAACACCCGGGTGATTTCGCCAGCCGGGAAATTGCCGTTGATCGATTGCCAGGTCGCGCCGCCATCCTTGGTACGGAACAAATACGGTTCGTAATCGGCGAGCTTGTAGCGCGTGGCGGCAACATACACCGTGTCGGCGTCATGGGCGGCGATTTCAACGCACCCGACATAGGCAAGCGCGGGCATCCCCGCTGGCGTAACGTTATGCCAAGCACCGCCATCATTGCGGGTAACATGCACCAACCCGTCATCGGTCGCGGCCCAGATTTCGCCCTTGCGATGCGGGGACGGAACCACACTGGCGCAGGTGGCGTGCACCTCGGCGCCCGCGCTTTCACGGGTCACCTCGCCGCCCGAATGGTCCTGGCGGGCGCGGTCGTTCAGGCTGAGATCGGGGGATATTGGCTGCCAGCTCATGCCTTCATTCTGGGTACGGAACACATGGTTGCCGCCGACATAAAGCGTGCCCGAATCATGGGGCGAAAACACGATCGGATAAGTCCAGGCGAAGCGGTATTTCAGGTCTTTCGGCGCAACGCCGGCCGATTGTTCCGGCCAGACATTGACCAGCTGGATTTGCTTGGTCCGGTGATCGTAGCGTTGCAGCGCGCCAGCGCCACCCGGGCTAGACCCCACCGCCCCGACATAAACGATGTTGTGGTCATCAGGATGAACGGCAATGAAGCCGCTTTCGCCGGTGCCAGGATAAAAGCAATCCCCCAGCGTAATCGCCCCCCAGACCGACGCACTCGGCACGGCGATAGAGGTATTATCCTGCTGGGTACCGTAAACATGATACGGATATTGGTTGTCGGTATCGATGCGATAGAACTGCCCGGTCAGCTGATTGTAGATGCTCGACCAGGTGATGCCGCCATTATAGGTGACCTGCGCGCCGCCGTCATTGCCTTCGATCATCCGGCGCGGGTCGGCAGGATCAATCCACAAATCATGATTGTCGCCGTGCGACGTCATAATTTCGCTGAAATTGCTGCCACCGTCAGTGGATTTCCACATGGCGAGGTTGGTGATGTACACCGTCTCGGCATGCACCGGATCGGCAAAGACATGCGTGTAGTACCAAGGGCGGTGCATCAGGTCGCGGCTGTTGCACACCAGCTTCCACGCCTGCCCGTAATCATCGGACCGGTAAAGCCCGCATTTTTCGCCTTCGGCTTCAATCAACGCCCACACCCGGCCAGATTTGGCGGGCGAAATGGTGACGCCGATCTTGCCGAGCTTGCCGCTTGGCATCCCCGGGGCGGTGGTAATTTCGTCCCAGCTGTCGCCACCATCCATTGACCGAAACAGGCCGCAGCCGGGGCCGCCCGACGAAATATTCCAGAAATTGCGCCGCGTTTGCCAGAGGCTCGCGAACAGCACCCGCGGGTTGTCAGGGTCAATCGACATGTCGATCGCGCCAGTGTCGGCGTCGCGCTGCAAGATCAGTTCCCAGCTCGCCCCACCGTCCCGGGTGCGATAGACCCCACGTTCAGGATGCGATCCGAAAATATCCCCGAGCACCGCAACATAGGCGATGTCCGGGTTGGTCGGGTGGATGCAGATGCGGCCAATATGCTTGCTGGCGGATAGGCCAACATGCTGCCAGCTGCGCCCGGCATCGCTGGATTTATAGACGCCATCGCCGTAGGATACATCGAGCCGGATGGTGGTTTCGCCCATGCCGGCATAGATGATGTTGGAATCCGATCGCGCCACCGCAATCGCGCCGACGGCGGCGGTTTTGAGGAACCCATCCGACACATTGCGCCAATAGACACCACCGTCATCAGTTTTCCAGATGCCGCCAGCACAGGCGCCGAAATAGAAGGTTGCGGGATTTTTGAAGTCCCCGGCAACCGCCACCACCCGCCCGCCGCGTGATGGGCCAATCCCGCGCCATTTCAGGGCATCAAGTTGCGCGACGGAATCCGGATGGGAAATGGCGGTCGTCATGGCGATTGACCTTGCTGCTGATCGAATAATCGCAGCCTAGGGTCGTTTCGCCCGGCTTGGCAATCCAAGCCTGGGCGGCGGCGTGGCGCACGCCAACGGCCAGAAACAGACAAAGTTTTTTTGGTACTTTTTGTTCACAAAAAGAACGCGCTTCCTTCCTCTAACCCGGCACCATAATCCCTAACAGCGGCCCATATTGCTGGCTGCCAAAAATATCCGCGTCCCCCAAACTTCCACTCGGCTGGGTACGAAACAAAGTGAACTTGATCGCCATCGCCGGATCGAATGCGACATGATCGCTGATGCGGCTATCCGGCACCCCGTAAAGCGCCCGCACCGCGTCGCGCGACAGCACCCCGCTGGCGCACACCAGATCGTACGCCGCGCGATCTTTCATAATGACATCGAAAGTGATTTTGTCTGGCCCGGCATTTTTACTGCGGATGGCCTTGGCGAGGTCAACAAGGGGGATCATGTGCCGACCTCAATCATATGGGTTGGGAACAGTTCCATCGGATCGGTCACCCGCATCGTGTGGTTCAGCGTCCAGCGATAAGCGGGGGACGCGCGCATGACCTCATCCAGCAAAAACGCCACCCCGCCGGCGGTGCCTTTCACGTCGGGCAGGCGGGCATAGAACATCTGCCGCGATCCGGTGATGGTGATTTCCTCTGCCATTTCCGCGGTCGGCGCGACGCCTTGCACCACCACGCAGAGTTCATGCGCCGGGCGGTCGCGGTTGGGTTCAAGCGCGCCCATCACGCCGTCCCGGCCATAGATTGTGTAGCTGAGTTGCCAGCCGCCGGGCTGCCCTTCGGGACCGAAACGATCAATCGCCGCCTGACGCGCCCAGGCAATCACCTCATCGATGCGGGAAATCGTATAAGGATCGCGCACGCCCACCATGCCGACATAGCGTTCGCCGACCTTGCCGGCGCCTTCGAGTTTGACCCGCAAATCCTCCGCCGGCACGTAGCGCGGCCCGGTGATCCGCGTGGTGCGGTCGGTCAATTGTTCATAGACGCAGTCCCGCATGTCGATATGGCCGCCGAGGAAATGTTCGTAATACGGATTGCTCCGTTCGTACATCGCGTGGCCAGCAACGGATGCGATGGTGCAACGCTGTTCGGGCAGCATGGCGGTAACCCGCACATCATCCATGGTGATCTCGCCCAGCACGCTTTCCTTGCCGGCATAGGGTTCGGCGCAGAACGATGCGCATTCCATCACCTTGCCGTAATAATACGCCAACCCAGGCGGGTAGCCGCGATGCAAGGCAGGCGCTGCAAAGATCGCACAATCGCTGCTGCGGCCGCCGATAATCACGTCGGCGCCCATTTCCAGCAGCTTCATGAACGGATGCACCCCAGCGACGGCGACGATGCGTTCGGTGGCGGCCAGTTCGGCCTCGGTCAGATCCGCCCGCCCATCAAGGCCGGCGATCCTGTCTTGCTGCATGCGGTCAGCCACCAGGGCCGCCGGCACCTCGGAATAGAAATACCCGACCTTGAACTTGGGCAGGCTGTGCTTGGCCGCCAGTTCGCGCAAAATCGTTACGAAACGATCCACCCGGCTGTTGGTCCCGGTATCGCCCGCCGAGCCGATGATCATCGGCACCCCCTGCCGCCGCGCGCCGAGCAGCATCAACTCGATATCATGGGTCTGCCAGGCGAGCGGGCTGGCGCTGCCATCAGACCCCAGCGGCACCGGCCCGCAATCGCTGCTGCCGCTGTCGCAGGCAATCATGTCGGGCAGTTCGGTCAGGCCAAGCGCGAAGCTACCCTCCTTCGTCGGTGCGAACCCGAGATGACCGTTCGGGCATAAAATGCGCAGTCCGCGATTTGCCAAAGTGTCCATTTGTTGTCACCGATTAGCTAGGTTTTAAGGAAATCAGGGTAAGGCAAGCAGTTCTTTTTGTGAACAAAAAGAACCAAAAAAACTTTTTGATACTTTGTTGCCTTCGGCGTGACTCCCTCAACCATCTGGGGCGGATTTTATGTTCGTAGAACATGGCAATCTGCCAGTGCGACCCGCCAGGCGATTTTGGCGCCGACCGCGATCCCACTGTCAAGCCGGGCGGTGGCGGTGATCTCGTTGGCGCCGCTACGTAGCAACACGGACACGACATCGCCGGCGAACAGGACCCTTTCCACGATTGCCGGCATGCCCTCGCCGAGGATCACCGACGCTGGGCGAAAAGCGATGGCGGCGCGGCCTGGTGGGCCGCTATCAGCGACATCGAGCATGGTGCCGTCATCCAGCCAGGCGCGGCCATTGTCGATCCGCGCGTCAAGGATGTTGCGCACCCCCAGAAATGCGGCAGCAAATTTGGTGCGCGGGGCGGTGTAAAGTTCATGCGGGGTGCCGGCCTGTTCAATGCGGCCGGCGCGCATCAGCAGGATGCGGTCGCTGAGGGCAAACGCCTCATCCTGGTCATGGGTGACGTAGATCGCGGCAAACCCGAGCCGGCGGCGCAGATCGGCAAGCTCCTCGCGCATTTGCAAGCGCAACTGGGCATCAAGGTTGCTTAGCGGCTCATCGAACAACACCAGCTTGGTGCCAAACGCCAGCGCCCGTGCAAGCGCCACGCGTTGCTGCTGCCCGCCCGACAGCAATGTCGCCGGCCGGTCGGCAAAATTAGTAAGTCCGACCATCGCCAAAGCTACCGCCACCGCCGGCCGGGCGATATCGGCCGCAATGCCGCGGGCGCGGAACGGAAACCCGACATTTTCGGCAACGTTCATGTGCGGCCAGATCGCGTAGGACTGGAACACCATGGCGAGGCCGCGGCGTTCCGGCGGCACGTCGATCCCGCCCGCTTCGTCGAAAACCGCCTGTCCATTGACGGAAATGTGCCCAGATGCCGGCCGTTCCAGACCTGCAACGGCACGCAGGCTGGTGGTTTTTCCGCAGCCGGACGGGCCGAGCAGGGTCAGATGCTCCCCCGGCGCGACGGAAAAGCTGATTCCATCGACCGCTTTGGCCCCGCCATAGGCCACCACCAGATTTTCCACCACAACCGCGTCGCTCATGCGGCGATCCCCTGGCGGCGGAAGCGGCCGAGCAACGCGATGGCGGCGAAGGTGACGGCGAGTTGCATCACCCCCAATGCCGCCAGGCCGCTGAGGTTGCCGGCTTCCCACAGATCGAACATCGCCACCGACAGCACCGTGCTGCGGCTGGTGTATAGCAGGATCGATGCGCTGACTTCCTGCAGCGCCAGCACGAACACCAGCACCCACACCGCCACCAGGGTTGGCCTGGTCAACGGCACCACCACATAGCGCAGCATGCCGAACAGGCCAGCGCCGGAAACCCGGGCGGAATCCTCCAATTCAGGATGGATTTGGCGCATGGCGGCGGCGGACGCGCGCACCCCGATCGGCAGGAAATGGGCGGCATAGGCCACCAGCAAGATCGCCGATGTGCCGTAGATCGGCACGATGTCGAGCCCGGCATAAGTTCCCAGCACCCCCAGCGCCAGCACCACCGACGGGATCGCCAGCGGCGCCATCGCCAAATAATCCAATAGCTGCGGGATGGTGCCCCGCCGGCGCACCACAACCCAGCCGATCGCCAGCGCCAGCATCGCGATCAGCGTCGCAGTCAGCACCCCAAGCATCAGGCTGTTCGCGGCGGCAAGTCCCGCGGCCGGATGCACAAAGATCACATAGGCGAAATGCCGCAGGTCAAACGCCATCAGTGCCGGATCGATGGTGAGGAAATTGACCAGCGACGCCCAGATCAGCGTCGCGACCGGCAGGCCAACCGCAAGGCCGAGATAAAACCAGGTGCCCGCCGCCAGCGCCCAGCGCAGCCTTCCGACCTCCACCAGACGCGGGCGAAATGATTTGCCACCGATGGTGACGTAAGATCGGCCAGCCAGCAGGCGGTTTTGCGCCAGGACGGTGGCCACCGTGATCGCCAGCAAGATCAGGCCCCAGGCCGCCGCCTGCGCCAGGCGGGGCGGGTAGGTGTTGAGCAGGCGGTAGATTTCGGTCGCAGCAACATTGAAGCCGCCCGTGACACCAAGCACGGCGGGAATGCTGAACAGGCCCATGGTTTGCACAAACACCAGCACGCCCGCGCCATAGGCCGCCGGGCGCATCAGCGGCAGGGTGATGCGGGCAAAGGCCGCCCAGGTTCCCGCGCCATGCACCCGCGCGCTGTCTTCCAGCGCCGGGTCCATCGACCGCATCGCCTGGGCGATCAGCAGAAAGGGCACCGGGGCGTAGGCGAGCGACGCGACGAAGATCACCCCGCCCGCGCCTTGCAGATCGATCAGCGTGACCCCGAACAGCCGCAATGCCAGCAAGTTCAGCAACCCGCCACGGGGGGAACCGATCCACGACCAGGCGATCGCGGTCAGCAGCGGCGTGATATAAAGCGGCAACAACATCAGCGCTTCCAGCAGCCCGCGCCCGGGGGTGCGAATGCGCACCAGCACAAGCGCCAGAACGCCGCCGATCAGCACCGCAAAAATCGTCGTCAACCCGCCCATCAGCAGCGTGTTGCCCAGGACGGTGACATTGCCGAGCACCCGGCCAAGCGCGACCCAGTCCCACGCCGATCGCAGCACCGCAAAGGCCGGGGCTGCCACCAGCCCGAGCAGCAGCAGAAGCAACGCCGAGGCAAGGACTGTCTCGGCTTTTACCTTCACCGGAACAAAGTGTCGAAGGTTTCGGGGAAGTTCGCTGCCGCTTTCTCGTAATCCGCGAGATCGGTTGGCACCATCGGCCGGGTCTGTTCAAGCGGCAATTGTCCAGCCGGCGGCACGATACCCTGGCGCATGGAATAGACGCCGAAAATCTCGGTATTGAGCATGATCTGCCCAGCTTCGGAGAGCACGAAATCGACAAACAGCCGGGCAGCGTTGGGGTGCGGCGCGTTGCGGAAAATCGCAATCGGCGCCGTCGCCAGCGGCATGCCCTCGGTGGGGTACACCCCGACAATGCCGGCCTTCATCGCGTCCGGTTCGAAGGCGCGATAATGATCGACGGTGGCGCCGACCAGGGCTTCGTTGCGCACCAACAGATCGATCAATTGCGCGGTGGTCGGCACGATGATCGGCTTTTGCGCGCCGAGGCGCTTCAGGAAATCCGGCCCCAGGGTTTTGCCGAGCATGTACATCTGATTGAAGCAGGTGCCGGCGGCAGAATCCTGGATCACCAGCTTGCGGCCGGCAAAGCGCGGTTGCAGCAGATCGGCCCAGGATTTCGGCGCCTGATCGGCGGGCAAATTGTTCTTGTTGTAGGCCATGATCACGCCAACGATGCGCGCCGTGGTCCACTGGCCGCGATCGCGCGCGGTGGCAGGATAGGCCCGGGTTTCGGGGGACACATAATCCGCCAGCAGCCCCTGGCGCGACATCGCAAGATAGGGCGCGAGGGAGGCAACATGCAGCACATCGAAGCTGAGCGCGTTAGCTTTCATTTCGCCTTCCACCCGCGCCAGAACCCGGCCGGTGGGGGCGGAATAAAGCCCGGCTTTGGCATCGATGAACGGATACTTGGCAGTGAACGCGTCAAGAAATCGCGGGAAGCCGGCAACCGAAATGGAATTGGCGAAGGCGATCTTGCCTTCCTTGCGGGCGCCTTCGATCACGCCGGGCAATTCGTCCGCGTGTAATGGCCGGGCCAGGCTGGCGGCGGCGGTGGTGGCGAGCCACTGGCGGCGTTTCAACGCGATCATGCCATTCTCCTGCGATCCTGGGCCTATGTTGGGAACTTATGGGCGGGCAGGCAAGAAGTTCTTTTTGTGAACAAAAATAGTGCCTTCCCAGGTTATTGGTTAAGAAAGACTCCGAGTTGAGGGAAGTTGGAAGACAAGCAGTTCTTTTTGTGAACAAAAAGAACCAAAAAAACTTTCTATCTATTCCTTGCCGTTGGCGTGCGCCCCCCGCAACAGCGACGCGCTCGGAACCAAAGTGGAAAAGTTTTTTTGCTCCTTTTTTTTCAAAAAAGGAGTGCTTTCTTGGCTTTCATCTTCCTGCGTTAAAGACCAGGGACAACCCGGGTAGTTAACAAAAAAACCCAAAAAATTTTTCTCACTTTGTTGCCGTTGGCGTAGGACTACGGAGGGACCCAAGCCAACGGCAACAATAGATAAAGTTTTTTTGCTTCTTTGTTTTCAAACAAAGAAGACCTTCCTACTTCTCCAGTGGCCCAATCTTCCCCAACTCCATCGCCAAAATCTGCAAAGCCAGATACTTCGAATTAATCCGGCACGGCGCCAACCCACCAGCAATGAACCACAGCCCCTCCTGCGGCGTGCGTTTATACTGGTTGTTCAGCTCCCCATCCGCGCCGTAGCCCCAGACCGGGCCGATGCGATCGACCATGTCTTCGCCGAGTGCGCGGCGGATCAGTTCGATCTGGGGGAAATATCCGGTGGCCAGAATGATCAGGTCGGCGGGCACGATGGAACCGTCATGCAGCAGCGCGCCTTCCGCACAGAACCGCGCGATGCTGTCGAATTGCAGCAGCCCGATTTCGCCTTTGATCATCAGCGCCGAACTGCCGGCATCGAGGTTGTAGCCGCCGCCGCGACGGTAATATTTGATCTGGTGGCCGGTTTCGTCCTCGCCGATGTCATGCTTGAAGCCGATGGATTTAAGGCCCTGGATCATGTCCTTGTCGAGTTCGACCATGCGCTTGGTCACTGCCTTGTAGGCTTTGATGATCAAGGGCGGGGTGGCGGCGGCAACAACCAGATCGGCGTCTTCCAACGTTTCGAAATCGTCCCAGATCGCTTCATTCAGCCGCGCGCTGGGGTTGATGGAAACAACCGTGGTGGAGCCGCGCTGGATAAGCGTGGTGTGAACCCCGTGGCTGTGCAGGTCGAGTGCGACATCGTTGGCGCTGCTGCCGGTGCCGATGATCAGCGCCCGCTTGCCTTCCCAGGCGGCACCGCTGTCGAAACCTTCAGTGTGAATAATTTCGCCTTTGAAATCTTCGAGGCCGGTGATTTCCGGGATCAGCGGGTAGGAACTAACACCGTTGGCGAAAACCAGATGGCGCGGTCGCACCGTGCGTTCCGTGCCATCGCCGCGCTTGAGTTGCACGGTCCAGCATTTTGCCGCCGCGTCCCAGGTTGCGCCGGTGAAGTCAGTATCGGTCCAGCAATTGATTTCCATCGCGTCGGCGTAAAACTCGAACCAGTTCCCCAGCATGTCTTTCGGGATGTATTTCGGCCAGGTCGGCGGGAAATGCATGTAGGGCAGATGGTTAAGATGGATCGAG
>JANXRN010000414.1 GCA_025352995.1 Acetobacteraceae bacterium | reverse complement strand
CGCGGCCCAAGCAGGCAGCGCCACGCGCGATCGCCATCGGCCACCATCGAAACCGACTGCGCGCAGGCTGGCATCGCATGATCGCAACGCGCCCGAAACGCACAGCCGTCCGGCGGTGGCGCCAGGCTCGGCACCGTGCCGGGAATGGCGCCAAGCCGGCCCGCGCTCGGCCGGCACGCCAGCAAGGCACTTGTGTAGGGATGAAACGGCGCAGCAAAAATCGCCGCGCGCGGCCCGGTCTCGACAATTTCACCGGCATACATCACCGCGACCTTGTCGGCATGGCGGGCGGCAACCGCCAGATCATGGGTGATCAGCAAGATCGCCAGATTGAAATCGCGCTTGAGCCCGCCGAGCAATTCGAGAATTTGCGCCTGGACATTGGCATCCAGCGCTGTCGTCGGTTCATCAGCAATCAGCAGGCCAGGTTCGGTCATCAGCGCCTGCGCAATCATCACCCGCTGGCGCATGCCGCCCGACAATTGATGCGGATATTGCCGCAGCCGCAGGTCTGGCCGATCAATCCCGGTGCGGGCCAGCATCATCGCCGCGCGCGCCAGCGCAGCCGCCCGCGAAACGTTCGGGCGATGGACACAGTAACCTTCGATCATCTGCTCGCCAATACTCCACACCGGATCGAGCGAGGTGGTCGGGTCCTGGAAAATCATCGCGACCTTGTCGCCGCGCAGCTTGCGCCAGGCAGGTTCGCCCGCGGCGGGCATATCAGCGCCCATCACCTGCAAGACGGCCGCCTGGCAGTCGGCGGCTTCCGGTAACAGCCCCATCGTTGCCAGCGCGGTGAGTGACTTGCCGCTGCCGCTTTCACCGACCAGGCACAGCATTTCGCCGGCCGCAATGCGCAGATCGACGCCGCGCACCGCCTGCAATTTGCCAAGCGTGATGCGCAAATCGCGCAATTCCAGCGCCATCATCGTGGCATATCCGGCGCCAGCAGATCGCGGATGCCGTCGCCCACCAGGTTGATCGCCAGCACCAGCAGCATCAACGCCGCGCCTGGAAACCCGATCTGCCAAGGATCGCTGCCCAAATGACGGCGCCCTTCGGCCATCATCAGGCCCCAGCTCGGCTCGGGCGCCTGAATGCCGAGGCCGAGAAAGCTCAGCACTGCGGCGGCCAGGATGCATTGCGCGCATTCGAAGGTGAAAATCACCGCGAACTGGCTCGCGACATTGGGGAAAATCTCGCGCGCCAGAATGTGCCAGTGCGAACAGCCCAGCACCCGGGCACGGGTCACGTAATCGCGCACCCGGATTTGCGCCGTCGCCGTGCGCAACACCACCGCGAACCGATCCCACGCGGTGATGCCCAACACCAGCACCACCACGGCCAACCCGCTGCCCACCAATTGCAGCACCGCCAACGCCACAAGCAGCGCCGGCAAGGCGAGCCTTGTCGCAATCAGGATCGAAATGACCCGATCAGTCAGGCCGCCAGCATAGCCCGCCAACATGCCGAGGCTCGCGCCGATTACCCCTGCCAGCAGCGCCCCGCCGGCACCGACAATCAGCGAAATCCGCGCGCCGTACAGCAGCCGCGCCAAAGTATCGCGCCCGAAACCATCGGTGCCCAACGGATAAGCCGCACTGGGCGGCCGCAAGCGACGCATCAGGCTTTGCGCATAGGGATCATGCGGCGCGAAAAAATCCGCGCCCAATGCCGCAATCACGATCACGCCGAGCAATACCAGCCCGATCATCAAACCGGCTTTTCTCACCGGCGCAACCGCGGATCGAGCAACCCGTTGACCAGATCGGCACATACCGTCAGCAGAACGAACACCGCGGCAACGATCACCACAATCCCCTGCACCACCGGGAAATCCGACCGCTGGATCGCGCTCCACGCCAGCAACCCGACGCCGTTCAGCGCGAACACGCTTTCGACCACAATCGACCCGCCGAGCAAATAGCCCAGTTGCACCATGGCGACCGATATCACCGGCAAAATCGCGTTGCGCAGCGCGTGCTTGCCCAAGACCAGATAGGGCGGCAAACCCTTGGCCCGCGCCGCACGAATGAAGTCCGCCCCCAGAACCTCCAGCATCCCCGCCCGCGTCAGCCTGGCGAGCACCGGCATGACAAACCAACCCAGCGCCAAGGTCGGCAGCACAAAACTGCGCCAACTTTCGGTTCCGGAAATCGGCAGAACCTGCAAGCGCACCCCGAACAACAAAATCAGCAGCAACCCGGTCCAATAAGCCGGCATCGCCTGGGCAAGCGTGGTCAACCCCAGACACAGCCGATCCGGCCAGCGCCCCCGATGCACCGAAGCCGCGACACCCAACGGCACACCAAGCAACAAGCCCAGCGCCAGACTGCATCCGGCCAAGGCCGCGGTCACCGGCAAGCGATCCAAAATCATCGCCGCCACGCTTTCCTTGGTGAAAAAGGACTGGCCGAGATCGCCCTGCACAATATGCCCAAGCCAGTTGAAATATTGCGCCGGCAACGATCGATCGAGGCCGTAATAGGCGCGAATGCGGGCTAGATCGGCCGGGCTTGCTTCCATCCCGCCCAACGCCACGGCGACATCGCCGCCGAGATGGACGAGCGCGAAGGCGGCTAGGGAGACGCAGAGGCAAACCAGAAGCGCGTCGGTTAGGCGACGGATCATGAAGAAAGCAAGGAAGAAAGCTCTTTTTGTGAACAAAAAGAACCAAAAAAACTTTCGACTTTGTCACGGTTGCCGTGCGACTGCGGTAGGCTCCCGAGCCAACGGCCAGGGAGTACACGGATAAAGTTTTTTTGCTTCTTTTTGTTCACAAAAAGAAGACCTCCCTTCACTTCCACCCCGTCATCGCAATCGCTGGATACCCATCCGCCGGCGGCACAAAATCCAACCCGTCCCGATAGCCGAAGCTGGTCACCGACGTCATGATCGGCACCACCAGCGCATCGCGGGCGATCTTGGCGAAGCCCAGCCCATAAAGCCGGGCGCGTTCGGCCGGGTCGGTGATGCTGCCGGCCTCCTTGAACCAGGCCATCACCTCCGCGTCCTTGGTGTAATCCCCCGGCTGCCCCATGAAGAACAGCGGCACCAGGGCCGCGACGTCATAAACCCCGCTCGACGGCCACGGCACGATGCTGGCCGGCAGCTTGCCGCCGAAGAAATCCTTGATCCAGGCGGATGTTTCGCGAAAATCGACCTTACCGATAATGCCGATCTCGCGCAGATCACCGATGACCGCCTCGGCTACCGGGCCGCTGTCGGTAAAGGCGGAAATGCTGAGCGGAAAGCCGTTCGGATAGGCGGACGCTTTCATCAGCGCTTTCGCTTTCGCGAGGTCGTAGGGGTGCTTTTCCACCTCCGTCGGGCAGCCAAATTGTTTCGGGTGGCACGCCGCGTCAATCACCACGCTGCCGGGGCCTTGCAGCACCTCACTGATCGCAGTGCGGTTGATGCCTGATGCGATGGCGAGGCGCACATTGCGGTCCTGCAGCGGATTTGGGCCACTCCGGGCAGCGCTATCCAGCGACAGGAACGAAATTGACGTCGACCCGCCGCTCAGCGTTTTCACCCCCGCCGCACCCTTCAACTGGCCGACCTGATCGGGGTTGATGTTCCAGAGAAAATCCACCCGCCCCCGCGCCAGTTCCGCCACCTGGGTTTGCGGGTCGCCGATGGTGATAATGGTGATGGTCGCCAGCCGTGGCGCACCCCAGCCGGCGGGGTGGAAGGCGGGATTGCGGGTCAGCACCAGCTTGCGGCCGGCTTCGAAGCTGCTGACCTTGTAAGGCCCGGTGCCAATCGGCGCGCGGCCAAAGCTTTGCGGGTTGTACGCGCCCTTCGGCAGAATGAACAAAGTCTGCGTCAGCCGATCGACCGCCGACGGGGTCGGCGCGTTGAGCACCAGTCGCACCGTGTAGGCATCGATCTTTTCGGCGCGGTTGATATAGCCGTAGTCCGCTTCGGCGAAAGATACTGGTGGGTCTTTGCGTTTGACCTGCTCGACGGTAAACACCACATCATCGGCATCGAATTTCTGCCCATCATGGAAGATTGCATCCTGACGCAACGCCAGTTCCAGGGTGCGGTCATCCACCCAGCGCCACGACGTCGCCAGCAAAGGTTGCGCCTTGCCACTGGTTGGATCGCGATACAGCAAGGTTTCGACCACGTTGCGGATGACCAGTTGCGAGGTGCGCTTGGCGGTCGCATAGGGATCGAGCGTTTCAACTTCGCTGGTGAAACCCCAGGTCAGCGCGTTATCGGCTTTTTGCGCGCCCGCCTGGGTCGCCATCAGCAGAAACAACAGGGCAAGGAAGCGGGTCATCGCGGCACTCCTTCAACGCAGATGCGGGATGATACCATAGAGCACGGTGGGGAAGCTGGCGCCGAAGCGGGTGGCGCGTTCGGGGGACCAGCCTTGGTCCGCATCCTGCCAGTTGGATGTGTCCTTGAACGCCTGTTCCAGCAGCACCGACAGGCAATCGAAACGTTCGGCGATCCAGTTCCACGCCATCGTCAGGTCGGCATGGGCGGGGGAGCCGCCGGGATAAGGGTGGCCACGTTCATAGTCCGGCGACGCGCCAGCCCACAGAATTTCAAAGCGTTCAAACAACCCGTTGAGCCGCACCGATCGTGACGGGATTTCCAACGGCCCGCCAAGAAAGTTGCAGCGCAATTCGGCGTCGGCATGGCAGTCGATGCAGAAATCGACCCCGGTTGCCTCCATCAGATCACGCACGCATTTCACTTCCGGGGACCGTTCCAGGCTCGGCGTCACCCATTCGCGGTTGAGGTTCACCCCCAGCGCGTTCATCCGCGCCCAGCCATGCATGGTGCCATCCGGGTTCATGTTGGGCACCACGTAAACCACGCAGCGATCGAGGATGTTGCGCGCCATCGGGTCATGCGGATCGGTCATCCGGGCGAGGAAGCCTTCGAGGAAAAACCCGCTTTGCGTTTCCGATGGATGCTG
>JANXRN010000405.1 GCA_025352995.1 Acetobacteraceae bacterium | reverse complement strand
AGCGAACGCGGCGACAATATTCGGATTATTTCGGCCCGACGGGCAGAAAGGCATGAGCGTGACAGATATTATCGTGAAAATGGACCGTAGCGGCCAGCTGCGTCGGGTTTTACCGGACGGCGCAATCGTGCCCGTAGCTTTTCCCCCAATGACCGAGGCGGAAATCCACGAAGCAGCCCTATCCGATCCGGATGCGCTGCCGATTTCAGATGACGCCCGCATGAAGCGGGTGCCACGCGCCAAAACCCTGCGCCGCGCGCTGGGGCTGACCCAGGAAGAATTTGCGACAAAGTTCCATATCCCGATCGGCACTTTGCGCGATTGGGAACAAGGCCGCACCGAACCGGACCAGACTGCGCGCGCCTATCTGACCGCAATTGCCGGCGATGCGCCGGCGGTGGAACGGGCGCTTGCCGCTGGGCCGCAGCGATAGGGGGGGGAGGCGCTGGTCCGGTGTTGGAGCGGGATGTTGCTACAGCGGCCTTTCGATGAGGTAGGGTGGGCTTCAGCCCACCGATTAGCCAGTCAGGAACAATGCCGGACTATCGCCGCAACCGCGTAGCTGGGGGATCGTATTTCTTCACGGTGAACCTGCTCGACAGGCGCGCCGACCTGCTGGTGGCCGAGATCGACGCGTTGCGCGCGGCGGTGCGAGAAACGCGGCTGCTCCGGCCCTTTCATATCAATGCCTGGGTGGTCCTGCCGGACCATCTGCATTGTCTATGGACGTTGCCTGACGGTGATGCCGACTTCCCGATCCGCTGGCAGATGATCAAGGCACGTTTTTCACATCGTGTTGCGCCAGCGCGAAATCGGCGTGCGTCGCTTGTCCGAAAGCGCGAAGCCGGTATTTGGCAGCGCCGATACTGGGAACATACGATCCGCGACAACGCCGACTTTGCGGCGCATATGGACTACATCCATTTCAATCCCGTGAAGCACGGCTTGGCCGCACATCCCGCCGCATGGCCGTATTCCAGCTTTCGTCATTGTGTGGCGCATGGCGTTTACGCTGAGGATTGGACGGTGGTGGATGTCGCCTTGACGGAAGCCGGCGAGCGGCAGAGTGAAAAAATGGTGGGCTGAAGCCCACCCTACGCTTGCTGATAGGTGCATAGGGTCCGTCGTGTTCGGTGTGTTTATTCGACGCCTAACAGGGCAATGTCGAGCGCCTGGGCGGCGCGGCGCAGTTCCTTATCGAGCGTGGCAAGCGGCAGGCTGCTGCGTTGGGCGACTTCGAGGTAGGTTGCATCGTAGATTGTGAGGCTGAAGCGATCGGCAAGCCGCACCGTGGTGGTCCAAACATAGCGGTCAGTATCGCCATCGATGGCGATCGGCAGTGTCGCAAGTTGCGCAAGCCAGCCGTCGCGGGCTTGGGGCGTTATGCGCTTATGTCGCACCGCGGACTGAAAAACATTGGCAACCTCAATGCGCCAAAGCGCAGGAACCACGGCGCCGGTTTCGGCGACAAGATCAAACAATGCTTCCGTCGCTTTGGTGCGTTCATCCTCGAAATACCAGGCCAACGTCACCGAAGCATCGAGCACAAAACTCAACGGCGGCCCTCACTGATCAAGTCTTTGATCTTAAGCCCACCCAAGGTCACACCCTTGCGCATTTCCCGCATGCGCGCCACGGCTTCCCGCGCGTGCGCGCGATCGAACGTCGTCGTGGGCGGCACCATATGTGCCACGACTTTGCCGCGGCGGGTGATCACCACTTGCTCCCCGGCTTGGACCCAGTCGAGGAGCTGGCCGAGCCTGGTTTTGGCTTCAAACGCGCCGACTTCCTTCATGGAACCTCCAATAGACTAGACTACCAACTAGCCTATTGTAGGGAGAGGGACCCCTAAAGTCCAGTTCCAAGGGCATATATGCCACGCCCGAACCCTCCGAGACCACACACCCAAGCCTGTGCCAGCAAACGGGCAAAAAGTCTTTTGGTTCTTTTCTTCAGAAAAGAACACGCTTTTCCTCCCCTCCGTTCTCCCTTACGCTCACGCCCATGATCAAATCCTTTTTCTCCTACTACGCCCCCTGGCGCGGGTTGTTCATGCTCGATTTTGGCTGCGCGCTGCTGTCTGGGCTGCTCGAACTCGGCTTTCCGATGGCGGTGCGCGGCTTTGTCGATCATTTGCTGCCGACCCATAGCTGGGGGCTGATTTTGCTCGCCTCCGGGGCGTTGCTGATCGCTTACATTGCCAACACTGCGCTTAACGGCATCGTGACCTATTGGGGCCACATGCTGGGCATTAATATCGAAACCGAAATGCGGCGGCGCAGTTTCGATCATTTGCAGAAGCTGTCATTCCGGTTTTACGACAATCAGAAAACCGGCCATTTGGTGGCGCGAGTGACCAAGGACCTCGAAGAAATTGGTGAGGTTGCCCATCACGGGCCGGAGGATTTGTTCATTGCGGTGATGACGTTCATTGGCGCGTTTGCGTTGATGATGACGGTCAATCTTGATCTCGCGCTGATCACGGCGGCCATCGTGCCGGCAACGGTGCTGCTGGCGACGCGCTACGGCACGCGGATGACGTGGAATTTCCGGGCGTTGTTCAACAGGGTCGGGCAGTTCAACGTGCGGGTGGAAGAAAATGTCGGCGGCATGCGGGTGGTGCAGGCTTTTGCCAATGAAGCGCATGAGCGGGCGCGCTTTGCCGAGGACAATGCCAATTACCGCCGCACCAAGCTGCAAGCCTACCGGCTGATGGCGGCGTCATCGTCGTTGAATTACCTCAGCATGCGGCTGACGCAATTGGTGGTGATGCTGGCCGGCAGCTATTTGGTGCTGCAAGGCACTTTGTCGAACGGCGATTTTGTCGGGTTTCTGCTGCTGGTCGGGGTGTTCTTCCGGCCGGTGGAAAAAATCAATAACGTGTTGGAATCATACCCCAAGGGCATTGCTGGGTTTCGCCGCTATAGCGAATTGCTCGACACTGCGCCCGATATCATCGATCGGCCGGCGGCGCGCAAAGTCGGCAAGCTGCGCGGCGATATCAGCTACGAAGGCGTAAGTTTCGGCTACACGGCCGGGCGCCCGGTGCTGACCAATATCGATTTGCGGATCACGGCCGGCGAAACCATCGCCTTTGTCGGACCGTCCGGGGCGGGCAAAACCACGATCTGTTCGTTGCTGCCGCGCTTTTACGAGGTTACCGGCGGGCGCATCGCCATCGATGGCATCGACATCCGCGACATGACGATGGCATCTTTGCGCGGCCAGATCGGCATTGTGCAACAGGATGTCTTCTTGTTCGGCGGCACGTTGCGGGAAAATATCGCCTATGGCCGGCTGGACGCGCCGGAAGCCGACATTCTGGTCGCCGCCAATCGCGCGCGGCTTGATGAACTGATTGCCAACCTGCCTGACGGGCTGGATACGCTGGTCGGTGAGCGCGGGGTGAAATTGTCCGGTGGGCAAAAGCAGCGGCTGGCGATCGCGCGGATGTTCCTGAAAAATCCACCGATCTTGATCCTGGATGAGGCGACGTCCGCCCTCGATACCGAAACCGAACAGGCGATCCAGCGCTCGCTCGCCGAATTGGCGGTGGGGCGCACCACTTTGGTGATTGCCCATCGGTTGGCGACCATTCAAAGTGCCGATCGCATCGTGGTGGTAACCGAGGACGGGATTGCCGAACAAGGCAGCCATGGCGCGTTGCTGGCGGCGGACGGGATTTATCGCCGGCTGCATGCCGCACAGTTTGCAGCCGTGATGGGGGAAGTGGCGGAGTGAGCAGAACCTGCCTTAACCCTTCTCGTCCCCCACCCCGAGCTGCTTCAGCTTGCGATGCAGAGCGCTCCGCTCCATCCCGACAAACTGTGACGTCCGGCTGATATTGCCGCCGAACCGCATCAGCTGGGCCTGCAAATACTGGGTTTCGAACACATCCCGTGCTTCGCGCAACGGCAGGGCCATGACATCGGCGGACGGATCGGCGTTGAACAGCACCGGGGCGGCACCGGAGATTTCCGGCGGCAGCATGTCGGCACGGATCGGGTCAGCAGCACCGCCCGGCGCCATGATTTGCAGCCAGTCCATCAGGTTGCGCAACTGGCGGACATTGCCCGGCCAGTCATAGGCTTGCAGCGCCGCGAGCGTGTCAGTGGATAATTCCCGCCCTGGCGCGCCCGAGGTTTCTGCGGCCCGCGCCAGGAACAGGCGGGCGAGGATGGGCACATCTTCGCGCCGCTCGCGCAGCGCCGGCAAGCGTAGCGGCACCACGGCGAGGCGGTAGAACAAATCTTCGCGGAAGCGCCCGGCGCTGATTTCGGCTTGCAGGTCACGGTTGGTGGTGGAAATCACCCGCACATCGACCTTGACCCGCGTGGCGCCGCCGAGCCGTTCGAAGGAACTGTCCTGCAAGGCGCGGACGATCTTGCCCTGGGTTTCCAACGGCATGTCGGACACTTCGTCCAACAGCAAGGTGCCGCTATGGGCGCGTTCGAGCACGCCCGCGCGGCGCGGAATGTCGGCGGTGGCTTCGGTGCCGAACAATTCTTCTTCGAAACGGGCTGGATTGAGCGTGGCGCAGTTGAGCACCACAAACGGGCCATCGGCGCGGCGCGACTGGGCGTGGATCATCCGCGCGACGACTTCCTTGCCCGCACCGGCCGCGCCGCTGATCAGCACCCGCGATCCGGTGGGGGACACTTTTTCGATCGCGGCGCGCAACAGCGAAATCGCCGGGCTGTCACCGGTCAACTCGGTTTCCGGACCCGCGCGGAGGCGCAGTTCGGCGTTTTCACGGGCAAGCATCGCTGCTTCCAGCGCACGGCGGATCACCAGCAGCAGCCGGTCGGTGTTGAAGGGCTTTTCGAGGAATTCGTAGGCACCGAGCTGGATCGCCGAGACCGCCATTTCGATGGTGCCGTGGCCCGACATCATTACCACCGGGACCGACGGGTCCTCGGCGTGCATGGCTTCAAGGATGCCGATCCCGTCAAGCTTTGAGCCCTGCAACCAGATATCGAGCATCACCAAAGCGGGCCGGCGGGCGCGGAACAAGGCAAGGGCGGCGTCCGAATCGGCCGCTTGTCGGGTTTCGTAACCCTCGTCGCGCAAGATGCCGTCTACCGCCAGGCGGATGTCGGGCTCATCGTCGATCAGCAGGATTTCATGCGCCATGGGGCGCTATCCTACCCCCGAAACCGGCCAGCACAAACTGACCGACGCGCCCGTGCCGGGCCAGCCAGCACCGGGTACCCGATCTTCGAGCAGCAAGCTGCCGCCGAGGTCTTCCATGATCTTCTTCACGATCGCCAGGCCCAGCCCGGTGCCTTTCGGCTTGTGGGTGACATAGGGTTCGGTCAACCGGTCGCGATCTTGATCGGGCAGACCCGCGCCGTTATCGGCGACGGTGATGCAAACCTTGCCGTCGGCCGCCACCAAGGTCACCGCAATGCGGGCATCGCCGACCGCGGCGACCGCATCGGCGGCGTTTTGCAGCAAATTGGTCAGCGCCTGGCCGAGTAGCCGCCGGTCACACGGGGCGACGATGTCCTGATCGGGCAGGGTCACCTCCCAGGCAATTTCCGGGTGCCCGGTCTGCTGCAGCACCAGCGCATCGCGCACCACCCGGCCAATCGGTTCCGGCCGGATGACCGGTTGCGGCATGCGCGCGAAGGACGAGAATTCATCCACCATCCGCCCGATATCACCGACATGGCGCACGATCGTATCGGCGCATTGGATAAAGGTTTCCGGGTCCGAGGTGATTTCCCGCGCGAAACGGCGTTTCAGCCGCTCGGCGGAAAGCTGGATCGGGGTTAGCGGGTTCTTGATTTCATGGGCGATGCGGCGGGCGACATCGGACCAGGCGGCCTTGCGCTGGGCGGACTGGAGTTCGGTGATGTCATCAAAGGTCGCAACAAAATGGAAAATCCGCGCGACATCATCCTCGGCCATTGCCAGCCCGTGATGGTCGGCGCCGATCCGTAGCAGCAGCACCCGGCGATGGCTCGGCGGGCCAATCGCGACCTCGGCGGTATGCGGCTGGCCTGGCGCCGCGAGCGCGCGGTCCAGCAGTGGGGCAAATTCCGGCACCACATCGGCAAGCTTCTGGCCGATCACCGCGAGCAGATCGATGTCGAGCAACAGCCCGGCGATCCGGTTGGGCAGTTCGATCCGGCCATCCTGATCAAGCCCGATCACCCCGGCCGAAACGCCGGACAGCACGGCCTCGATGAAGCGCCGGCGTTTGTCGATCTGGCCGTAGGCATCCATCAATTCGCCGCGCTGGGCGGCCAGTTGGCCGGTCATACGGTTGAAGGCGCGGCCGAGCCAGGAAATTTCGTCCCCGGTGTCGCGTTCCGGCACGCGCACGGTCAAATCGCCGCCCCGCACCCGTTCGACGGCGGCGATCAAGCGGCCAACCGGGCGGGCGATCTGGTTGGCGAGCAGCAGCCCGGTCAGCACGGCGGCTACCAGCACGACCAGCGCGATCAGGGTAAACACCAGCGCGAATGTCACCTGCAAGCCGGTGCTATTGGCGTCCTGGCGCTGATATTCGGCGACCACCTGCTCGGTGCGGCTGATATGGTCAAGGATCGCAGTATCGACCGGCCGGCCGATTGCCAGCAAGCGGATGGCGCCGAAATTGAGGTTGACCAGCGCCTGCACCTGGGTGCCATCGGGGCTGCCGAAAACCGGAATTTCGCCGGCGACGCCTCGTGCCACCACCGCGTCCGGCGGCAGCGATGGCTCAACCGTGTCGGGATAATGCGCCAGTATCTGGCCGGTCAAAGGCTCAAAAATCGTCGCCTCGGTCAGCCCGCGCAATGCGGTCTGTTCGGCCAGCACGGCGGCAAACTGGTCGGGATCGTTGGCATACAGCACCCGGGCACGGTCGAGGTCATTGCCCATTTCGATGGCGTCGGCGCGGATTTTGTTGCGATGCTCATCAGCGTAGCCGCGGGCGACTTGCAGGCTTTCGCTCAGCGCGGTGCGGACATTGTCGTTGAACCAGTTCTGCACCACCATGTTGAAGAACACGCTGGCGAAAATCGCCATCACGATGGTCGGCACTACCGCCACGCCGCCGAACAGCAGCACCAGGCGGACATGCAACCTGGCGCCGGCGACCCCGCGCCGTCGTTCGAACCATACCCCGGTGACCCGTGCCGCCATCAGCGCCAGCAGGGGCAGCAGCACCACCACCGTCGCCAGCACCAGGCCGAACACAACGGTGGGGGAGGGCACTTCGCCGTTGAAAATGGCAAAGGCGCTGGAACCCAGCGCGAGTGCCGCCGCTGCGAGCAGCAACGTCGTGGCGTTGCTCAATAAAATCCGGGCGAGGGCCTGCCGCCAGCCGGTTCGCGCCGCCCGCCGGGTGGGCGCTACCGCCATGTTATCCAAGGCCGCGCACGACAGGGATGTCGAGGTCGCGGATTTTCTTACGCAACGTGTTGCGGTTCAGCCCGAGCATCGCGGCGGCCTTGATCTGATTTCCACGGGTGGCGGCAAGGGTCATCTGGATCAATGGACGTTCGACCTCGGCCAGCACCCGGTCGTAAATATCGGCGGCGACGAAGCCGTCCTGATGCGCCGACAGGAATTGCGCGATGTGGCGTTCGACCGCGCGGCTCAGCGTCTCAGCGCCGCCATTACCCTGGGTCGCGGTGCCCGGCATATCGTGCACCGGGGCTTCCCCCATTCCATCGGCCAGTTCGTTGGCGATGACCGCGCCGGAAATAACTTCGTCCGCGCACAACGCGGTCAGCCGGTGCATGAGGTTTTCGAGTTCGCGCACATTGCCCGGCCAGCGATAGGCGGCCAGCGTGTCGATTGCGGTTTGGTCGAGCGACTTGGCCGGCCCGCCATCGATGCGGGCCCGTTCGAGGAAATGGCGCGCAAGATCGGAAATATCGCCCGCCCGTTCACGCAAGGGCGGCAGGCGGATCGGCACCACGTTGAGCCGATAGTATAAATCCTCGCGGAACAGCCCTTGGCGGATGGCGGCGCGCAAATCGCGGTGGGTGGCGGCGATGATGCGGACATTGGCGCGGATCGATTGCCGCCCGCCGACGCTGGTAAACTCGCCTTCCTGCAGCACCCGCAGCAGTCTGGTCTGTGCCTCGGGCGGCATGTCGCCGATTTCATCGAGGAACAAGGTGCCGCCGGCAGCTTGTTCAAACCGGCCGGGATTGCGGTTGGTGGCGCCGGTGAAGGCGCCGCGTTCATGACCGAACAGTTCCGCTTCGATCAATTCGCGCGGGATGGCGGCCATGTTGATGGCAACGAAAGGCCCGGCGCGTCGGCGGCCGAAATCATGCAAGGCGCGGGCAACAAGCTCCTTGCCGGTGCCGCTTTCGCCATTGATCATCACGGTGAGGTCGGCCGCCGTCAGCCGGGCAATCGTGCGGTAAATGTCCTGCATCGCCGCTGACCGGCCGATCAACGGCATGCGTTCGTCGCTTTCGCGCCCTGGCTCGTGTGGCACCGGGATTGCGGCAGTTGCCAGCGCGCGGTCCACCACCGCCAGCAATTCCTTTAAATCGAATGGCTTGGGCAGATATTCGAACGCGCCACGCTGGGTCGCCTTGACCGCAGTCATCAGGGTGGATTGCGCGCTCATCACAATCACCCGCAATTCCGGCCTTATGCGGCGGATGCGCGGCACCAGATCGAGCCCGTTTTCATCCGGCATCACTACGTCGGTAATCACCAGATCACCCTCGCCTTCTTCCACCCAGCGCCACAAGGTCGCCGCCGTGCCGGTGCTGCGGACCTGATAGCCTGATCGGCCGAGCGCCTGGGTGAGCACGGTGCGGATCGAGCGGTCATCATCGGCGATGAGGATGGTGGGGACGGTCATTTTGTGCCTGGTTGAAGGAAGGAAGCAGTTCTTTTTGTGAACAAAAAGAACCAAAAAAACTTTTTCTTACTTTGTACGGTTGCCGAGGGACGGCGGTAGGACCCAAGCCAACGGCCAGGGAGTAACGTCGGAAAGTTTTTTTTGCTTCTTTTTGTTCACAAAAAGAAGAACTTCCCTCCCCTCTCATACCTGCCCCACCCCATCATCCGGATGCATCGCCAGGTGCAAGCGGAACTCTGTCCGCCCCGGCCGGCTATCCACTTCGATCAGCCCACCATGGTCGGCGACAATCTTGGCCACCAGCGCGAGGCCCAGCCCGCTGCCGCTCGGCTTGCTGGTCACGAAAGGGTCGAACAAATGTGGCCTGATATCGTCGGAAATCCCCGGCCCGTTATCGCGCACCGCCACCACCAGCGGCAGATCGACCCGTGCGTTGGAGCCATGAATGGCCAGACGCACCCCTTGCTGATAGGCGGTTGTGAGGGTGATTTCCCCTGTTCCACCAACCGCTTCCGAGGCATTTTTGACAAGATTTAGCAGCACCTGCACCAGTTGATCACGGTTGCCGAGCACCGGCGGCAGGCTCGGGTCGTAGATTTCAACGAAACGGATTTGCTCGGCGAAACCGGACTGCGACAGGCGCCGGACATGTTCGAGCACCCGGTGGATGTTGACCGGCGCAAACGTCACCGGCTTTTCGCCGAACACTTCCATCCGATCGACCAGTGCCCGGATGCGATCGGCTTCGTCGCGGATCAGCACCGTCAATTCCCGATCATCGGGATGGACGCTGGCTTCCAGCAATTGGGCTGCGCCGCGAATGCCGGAGAGCGGGTTCTTAACTTCGTGCGCCAAAATCGCCGCCATGCCGGCAACGCTGCGGGCGGCGCTGCGAAACCCCAATTGCCGATCGAGGCTGCGCGCCGCAGACGCATCCTGCAACACCAGGATCACCGACCCGGCTTCGCCCAAAAGCGGCGAACCCTGCACGGTAAGCCCTCGTTTATTCAGTCTTGGGCTTTCAAGCGTCATGTCGTGATCGGCGACGGTGGCGCCTACCCGGCGGACCTGATCGATCAGCAGAAAAATCGGATTATCTAGGGGCACCAGATCGCCAAGCGTCATCTGCGCCAGGCTGCCGGCGGAAATGCCGAAAAACTGCTCGGCGTCGTGATTGGCAAAGCGGAAGCGATTATCGCTGTCCAGCACCACGACCGGCATCGGCAAGGCGGCAATCAGTGCTGTGGCGTCAATCGGTTTCGGCGCGAGGGCACCGCCGCGCACCACCCGCAACGCGCGTTGGGCCAGGCTGGTCATGCTGCCTCCGCCAGCGCGTCGTCGCGGGGGACAATGCGGGTTGCGCCCCGTTCGATCAGCGGATCGTAGAACCGGTCGATCAGCGCCAGCACCGAAGGCACGTCGGCCACCCGGGTTACGGTCGCACGGAATTCGGCCGAACCCGCCAGGCCGCGTGAGTACCAAGCGAGATGCTTGCGCGCCATCCGCAGCCCCGGCTCAACGCCGAAATACTGCAACATCAAATCATAGTGGCGTAGCAGGATGGATTTCTGGGTTGCCAGATCGGGCTCCACCGGCTCGCTCCCTGTTTGCAGAAATTCTGCCACCTGCGCCGGGAACCATGGCCGGCCATAGCAGCCGCGCCCGATCATCACGCCATCCGCCCCGGATCGCGCCAGTGCCTCCCGCGCATCCGCCGAGGTGATGATATCGCCATTGGCAATCACCGGGATGCGCACCGCGTTCTTGACCTCGGCAATGAAATCCCAGTTCGCGATGCCGGTGTAAAATTGCTGCCGTGTGCGGCCATGCACCGTTACCATGCGAATGCCAAGGTCTTCGGCGATCCGTGCAAGCTTCGGTGCGTTGAGCGTGGTGTGGTCCCAGCCCATCCGCATCTTCAAGGTTACCGGCACATTCACTGCCTTGACGGTGGCTTCCAGAATCCGCGCCGCGCCGAGTTCATCACGCATCAGCGCGCTGCCGGCAGCCTGCCCGACGGCGACCTTTTTCACCGGACAGCCGAAATTAATGTCGACGATATCGGCCCCGCGGCCGACCGCAATTTTGGCAGCCTCGGCCATCGCCGCCGGATCGCAGCCGGCTAACTGGATTGACGATGGCCGCCCTTCGAGGGTTGCCATCCGCAAGGTCGCCGCGTTTTCCCGGATCATCGCCCAGGACGCGATCATCTCCGATACCACCAAGCCGGCCCCAAGCTCCCGCGCCAGCCGTCGGAACGGCAAATCGGTCACCCCGGACATCGGCGCCAGGATGACCGGCACGTCGATCACCACCCCGCCGAGAATGATCGGTTTCAGCGCCTGTGGCTGCGGATGATGCAGCATGTCGGAGATATTGCCCATGATTTGAGCATAATTAGGGGATGTCACTCGGATGCGCAATCGCGTTGTCACACCCGAATTCGGCGAGGAAGCCGGTTCTTTTTAGGACCAAAAAGACCAGAAAAGCCTTATGTCGCAGCTACATCCCCAAGGCGCGGCGATACACATCGAGCAGCGTCTCCTGCTCCTCAACATCGGCGGGCTCCTGCTTCCTGATCCGGATCAGCTGGCGGATCACTTTCACGTCGTAACCGGCAGATTTTGCCTCGGCGTAGATGTCCTTGATATCGGAGCCGAGCGATTTGCGCTCTTCTTCCAGCCGTTCGATGCGTTCGACGAGGCTGCGCAGCCGGTCGGCGCCGATATTGCCCCACTGCGCGCCTTCTTCGGTAGCTTCTTGTGCGGGGAGCGCCATGGCCAAAATCCTTCTAGCTGCGTGGGGCGGCGGAAGTAGCCGTGGCGCGGGCGTGGGTCAATGACCTGCGTGCGATTTGCCGAAGGCGGCCTGTTGTTCGGCGGTCGCGGGCGCCTGGTTTTTCGCCTGCCAGTCCTTGTAGGGCATGCCATAGACGATTTCGCGCGCATCGGGATCGGCGATGGTGATGCCTTGGATCGCGGCTTCCTCGCGGTACCACCGGCTCAGGCAATTGCGGCAGAAGCCGGCGAGGTTCATCAGGTCAATATTCTGCACATCGCTGCGGTCGCGCAAATGCGCCACCAGACGACGGAAGGCGGCGGCTTCAAGGGCTTCGGTGGTGGTGGGGGCGAGGTCGGGGACAGGCATTGGGGCACTCCTGATCAGACAGCAAAGATGGTGCGGGCGGCAAGATTTTGCCATAGTCTGCCAAAATGATAGCGGAACCAAACATGGGATGGCCAACCTGACTTGGACAGACGCCGCGGCGCGGGCGGCTTTGCGCGGGATTTTCGATGCGGCGGTGGCGGCGGCGGACCCGCGGGTGGTGCTCGCGCGGCACTTGCCGGATCGGCCGAAATCCGGACGGGTGGTCGTGGTCGGCGCGGGCAAGGCGGCGGCGGTGATGGCGGCGGCGCTGGAAGATGCCTGGCCCGATATGGCGCTGTCGGGTGTCGTGGTGACACGATACGAGCATGCGGTGCCGACCCGGCATATTGAGGTCCTGCAAGCGTCCCATCCGCGCCCCGATGCCAACAGCGCAGCTTCGGCCACGAAAATCCTTGCCGCCGTGCACGGGCTGACCAAGGACGATCTGGTGATCGCGCTGATTTCCGGCGGTGGGTCAGCGCTGATGGCGCTGCCGGCGCCGGGGTTGGAACTGGCCGACAAGATCGCAGTCAACCGGGTATTGCTGGAATGCGGCGCGACGATTGGCGAAATGAACGTCATCCGCAAGCATCTGTCGGGCATCAAAGGTGGCAGGCTGGCGGCGGCGGCGGCCCCGGCGCGGTTGGTGACCTTGGCAATCAGCGACGTGCCCGGCGACAGCCCGGCGGTTATCGCGTCCGGCCCCACGGTGCCCGATGCCAGCCTGTTCGCCGATGCGCGCGCCATCGTTGCCCGCTACCGGATGAAACTGCCACCGGCCGCGATGGCACGCCTGGCGCAAGATCACGATGAAACCCCCAAGCCGGGCAGCTTGCCGCCCGCCGATTATCGCCTGATCGCGACGCCGGCGATGGCGTTGGACGCCGCCGCCGCCGCCGCGCGCGCCATGGGGATCGAACCGATGATCCTGGGCGACGCGCTAGAAGGCGAAAGCCGGGACATGGGCATCATCATGGCCGGCATGGCGACGTTCATCGAAAAGAACGGCTTTCCGGCCAAGCCGCCGGCGGTGATGCTGTCGGGTGGGGAAACCACGGTGACCCTCGACCCCGCCAAGCCCACCACCCAGGGCGGCCGCAATACGGAATTCCTGCTGGCGCTTGCGGTGCAGCTCAAGGGCCAACGCGGCGTCTGGGCGTTGGCCGGCGATACTGACGGGATTGACGGCAACCAGGACGCGGCGGGTGCGCTGGTGGGGCCGGACACGCTGGCACGGGCGGAAAAAGCCGGCCTCAACCCGCGCGCCCTGCTTGATGCGCATGATAGCTATCAACTGTTCAATGGCATCGGCGATCTGATCCGCACTGGGCCGACGCTGACCAACGTCAACGATATCAGGGCAATATTGATCGTGCCACGGGAACCCAAATGACCCTTCGTCCCAAGCTGCGCCGGCGCCGGCGCACCAAAATTATCGCCACGCTCGGCCCGTCAAGTTCAACGCCAGAGGTGTTGGCGCGGCTGTTCCAGGCCGGGGCGGATGTGTTCCGGCTCAATTTCTCCCATGGCAGCCATGACGATCATGCCGCGCGGATTGCGATGATCCGCGATCTGGAGAAGAAATTTGCCCGCCCGATCGGCATCCTGGCTGACGTGCAGGGGCCGAAATTGCGGGTGGGCCGCTTTGGCGGCGGGCGCATATCGTTGCAAACCGGGGCGACCTTTCGGCTCGACCTCAACCCGACGCCCGGCGATGTCACCCGGGTCGAACTGCCGCACCGGGAGATCATCGCGGCAGCGGCGATCGGCACCAATTTGCTGCTCGATGACGGAAAGCTGCGGCTGCGGGTGACGCGGGTGCGCGACGATCATCTGCTGACCGAAGTGTTGGTCGGTGGCCCGCTGTCGGACCGCAAGGGCGTGAATGTGCCCGACATGGTGCTGCCGATTCCGGCGCTGACGGTGAAGGACCGTGAGGATCTCGCCTTCGCGCTTGATCACGGGGTCGATTTCATCGGCCTGTCATTCGTGCAGCGCCCGGAAGACGTGGCCGAAGCGCGGGACATTGTTGCCGGGCGCGCCTGGGTGATGACCAAGATCGAAAAGCCGCAGGCGCTGGATAATCTCGATGCGATCCTGGCGCTGTCAGACGCGGTGATGGTGGCGCGTGGCGATCTCGGGGTGGAATTGCCGCCGGAAGAAGTGCCGCTGGCGCAAAAGCGCATCGTCCGCGCTGCCCGCGCCCGTGGGCTGCCGGTGGTGGTGGCGACGCAAATGCTGGAAAGCATGATCAGCGCGCCGGCACCAACCCGGGCGGAAGCGTCCGACGTGGCCACCGCGGTCTTCGATGGCGCGGATGCGGTGATGCTGTCGGGTGAAACCGCGGCCGGGCAATATCCGTATGAAGCGGTCAACATCATGGACCGGATCATCGCCCGGGTGGAACAGGATGATGGCTGGCGCGCGATGATTGAGGCATCGCGCGCGGCCCCGGAAGCGAGTGCGGCCGATGCCATCGCCGCCGCCGCGCGGCAGGTGGCGCACACGATTTCGGCGTCGGCCATTTGCGCCTTCACTGCGTCGGGCAGCACCGCCTTGCGGGCGGCCCGCGAACGGCCGGAAGCGCCAATTCTGGGATTAACCCCTTCGATCACCACCGCACGGCGCCTTGCCGTGGTCTGGGGCGCACATGCGGTGACGGTGGGGGAGGTGGGATCGATGACCGAAACGGTCAATACCGCCACCCGCATTGCCCGCACGGAGGGGTTTGCGAGCAGCGGACAGGAAATCATCGTGATTGCCGGGGTGCCGTTTGGCCAGGCGGGGACGACGAACGCGCTGCGGGTGGCGCGGGTGAAGTAGCAAGCAGTTCTTTTTGTGAACAAAAAGAACCAAAAAAACTTTTTATCCATTCTGGCCGTTGGCGTGCCTCCCCGCGAAACAGCGAAGCGCTCGGAACCAAAGTGGAAAAGTTTTTTTGCTCCTTTTTTTTAAAAAAGGAGTGCTTTCTTCGCTGTAATCTTCCTGCGTTGGGGCCAAAGAGAAGCCACGATTTGTTAATGGTTCTGGGCGAAAGCTGGGCCGGTCAGTCAAAAGGACCGTCCCATGGAGCAAACGACCCTCGAACGCCCCACCCAACCCGCCCGCCAAGCCCGCCGCGTGCTGCATGTCGGGTGTGGCGCTGCCGCCCACGGCAAGCTGCCCGGCGCCTTCGCGGGGGCTGGGTGGGATGAAGTGCGGCTTGATATTGATCCGGATGTGGTCCCCGACATCATTGCCAGCATCACCGACATGACCGAGGTGGCGTCGGGTTCCATGCAGGCGCTTTATTCGTCGCACAACCTTGAACATTTGGCCGCGCACGAAGTCCCGGTGGCGCTCGCTGAGTTCCGCCGCGCGCTGGCGCCAGACGGCATCGCGCTGATCACCTTGCCGGATTTGCAATCGGTCGCCGAGTTGGTCGCGGCGGGCAAGCTGACCGATCCCGCCTATGTGTCGCCGCTGGGGCCGATCACCCCGCTTGATATCCTTTACGGCTTTGGACCGGCGTTGGCGCAGGGCAATGATTTCATGGGGCACCGCACCGGGTTTTCCGACCGATCATTGCTGATCGCGCTGATGGCGGCAGGCTTTGCCGATGCGGTGGTGCAGCGCAGTGCATCAAGCTTCAGCCTGTGGGCGATCGCTTATTGCAGCGCCCCGGATGCCGAACGGCTTTATGATGACCAGATCGCGCTGTTCCCGCATCCGGTGCCGCGGACTGGCATCTTGTAGCAGATGGTTAATGAAAATTCCGGCTGACCGGCTTGATCGCCGGCCCGTCCCCCCGATCGCCCACGCTATGCAACAGGTCGGTCAGGTCGAAAAATTCCTGCGCCACGACATGCACCACCTCGCCCTCGCGCTGCACCCGGCCGCGCACGGCGATCATTGAACTTGCCAGGATCAGCCGCCGTTGACGGTCGAACAGGTCCGGCCAGACAACCAGATTGGCGATGCCGGTTTCGTCTTCGATGGTGATGAACAGCACCCCCCGCGCCGAACCCGGCCGCTGGCGCATCAGCACTATGCCGGCAATGGTTAGCCGGGCGCCGTCGCGGGCGAGCGCGGCTTGGCTGCAAGGGGCGATTTTCTGACTGGCAAGGTCAGTGCGGATGAAGCTCACCGGATGGGCACGCAGGCTGAAGCCGATCGCGGCGTAGTCTTCGGTCACTTCCCGCCCTGGCCCCATTGGGCGCAGCCTGGTTTCGGGTTCGATCTGCGGCGCGAACAAAGGCAGGTCCTGGTCTTCCAGCACCCGGATCGCCCAGATCGCGTCGCGTCGCGACAGGCCCAGGCCGGCAAACGCATCGGCATTAGCAAGATGCTCCAACGCCGCGCGCTTCACCCCGGCGCGGTGCCATAGATCGTCAATGCTGGTGAAACCTGTATCGGCCCGCGCTTCGATGATGTCCGCGCCATCAAGATTGGCCAGGCCGTTCACCAGACGAAAGCCCAGCCGCACCGCATGGCCCGCGCCACGCGGCTCCAAACTGCAATCCCAGCGCGAGGCATTCACATCAATCGGCCGCACCTCCACCCCATGCGCCCGCGCGTCGATCACCAACTGCGCCGGCGCGTAAAACCCCATCGGCTGGGCATTGAGGATGGCGGCGAGGAAAACGTCCGGATGCCAGCATTTCATCCAGCAACTGGCATAGACGATCAAGGCAAAGGACGCCGCGTGGCTTTCCGGGAAGCCGTAAGACCCGAAGCCTTCAATCTGGGTGAAGGTGCGCACGGCGAAGGCCTCGCTATAGCCGCGCGCCACCATGCCGCCCACCATCTTTTGTCGAAAATGGCTTACCCCACCGGTCATTTTGAAAGTTGCCATGGACCGACGCAATTGATCGGCTTCGGTTGGGGTGAAGCCGGCGCACGCGATCGCCACCCGCATCGCCTGCTCCTGAAACAGCGGCACGCCGAGCGTTTTGCCGAGCACGTCCTTCAGCTCGGCGCTGGGAAATTCTACTTTTTCCTTGCCCTCGCGCCGGCGTAAATAGGGATGCACCATATCGCCCTGGATCGGGCCGGGCCGCACGATTGCGACCTCGATCACCAGATCGTAAAAGCAGGCCGGCTTCAGCCGCGGCAGCATCGCCATCTGGGCGCGGGATTCAATCTGGAACACACCCACCGTGTCGGCCTTCTGGATCATCTTGTAGGTCGTCTTGTCTTCGGCCGGGATGGTGGCGAGGTTGAGCTTCATGCCCTTGTGCTCGGCCAGCAGATCGAACGCCCGCCGCATGCAGCCCAGCATGCCCAGGCCCAGCACGTCGACTTTCATGAATTTTACCACGTCGATATCGTCTTTGTCCCACTCGATAATGGCGCGATCTTTCATCGCCGCCGGCTCGATCGGCACCAGCTCGTCGAGCCGATCCTGGGTCAGCACGAACCCGCCCGGATGCTGCGACAAATGCCGCGGGGTGCCCATCAATTGCCGCGCCAGATCGAGCGTCAGCCGCAAACGCGGGTCGTCAAGGTTGAGGTTAAGCTCGGCGGCATGGCTTTCATGCACCCCTTCCTCGTCCCAATGCCGGATCTGCTTGGCCAGGACGCTGATCACATCTTCGGTCAGCCCCATCGCCTTGCCGACATCGCGGATCGCCGCCCGCCCGCGATAGCGAATGACCGTCGCGCACAACGCGGCCCGGTTCCGTCCGTAGGTTTTATAAATCCACTGGATGACGTCCTCGCGCCGTTCATGCTCGAAATCGACATCGATATCCGGCGGTTCGCGGCGTTCCTGCGACACGAAGCGCTCGAACAGCAGATCATGGCGTTCCGGGTCGATCGAGGTGATGCCAAGCACATAACACACCGCCGAATTAGCCGCCGAGCCGCGGCCCTGGCATAAAATATCCTGGCTGCGGGCGAAACGAACAATGGCGTCCACGGTGAGGAAGTAAGGCGCGTAGTCGAGGCGGTCGATCAAGGTCAGCTCATGCCGCAAGGCCGCAGTGACCTTGTCGGGAACGCCGCCCGGATAGCGCCAGGCGGCACCCAGCCAGGTGCGACGGGTGAGTTCCGCGATCGGGGTAACGCCAGGGGCTGCAACTTCATTGGGATATTGGTAGCGCAACTCCGACAGTGAAAACCGGCAGCGATCGGCGATTTCGACCGAGCGTGCGACCGCGTCCGGCCAGCGCGCGAACAGCCGCGCCATTTCCGCCGGCGCTTTCAGATGCCGATCGGCGTTGCGTTCGCGGCGAAACCCCACCGCATCGATGGTGCAGCCTTCGCGGATGCAGGTCACCACATCCTGCAAGATGCGGCGGTCGGGGGCATGGAACAGCACGTCGTTAGTGGCGACCACGGCCACCCGCGCCTGGGCTGCCAGATTTGCCAAATCATGCAACCGTATTGCGTCGCCCGGGCGGCGGGCGAGCGTCAAAGCCAGGGATGCGCGGTCGCCGAAAATACTGCGCACGCGCTGCAAGTTGCTGGCACACGCATCATCCGGCACCAGAATCGCCCATAATCCGGCGCTGTAGTCCGCCAAATCGTCCCAAGCCAATTTGCACGCGCCCTTGCCGGCACGCGATTTTCCCAGCGACAGCAGCCGGCACAAGCGCGCGTAGCTGGCCCGATCGGTCGGATAGACCAGTAGAACCGCCCCGCACAGCAGATCAAGCCGGCACCCGATAATGGCACGAATGCCAGCGGCCTCTGCGGCGACATGCGCCCGCACGCTGCCCGCGAGCGACGCACGGTCGGTGATCGCCAGCGCGTGCAGGCCAAGGGCTGCCGCTTCGGCAAACAGCTCATCGCAACTCGATGCGCCGCGCAGGAAGGAGAAATGCGAGGCGGCCTGGAGTTCGGCATAGGCCGGGATCATTTTGGGGTATTGTCCGTGAACAAAAAGCGAACATAAGCATGTTGCCGCCGATAGCAAGGAGAGGGGTGCGACACATGAAAACGCCCTGGATGGCGACGCAGAAACAAGACCTTCCTAGAACGTGCGTGTCCCCTTATCGTCGCGCCCAACAGGAGACCACCCATGCGCAATTCGGACGAAATCTGGACCATCGTTGACCAGCACCGCGAAGCCTTCGAGGGGCTCAGCGACCGGGTGTTCGACACGCCAGAGGTCAATTTCCACGAATATCGCTCGGTCGCCGAACACACCGCGATGCTGCGGGAGCAGGGGTTCCGGGTGACGGAGAACGTCGCCGGCATGCCGACCGCGGTGATGGGGGAGGCCGGGGATGAAGGCCCGGTGATTGCGATCCTCGGGGAGTTTGATGCGCTACCGGGCCTGGCGCAGGAAGCCGGGATGGCAACCCATACGCCATTGCCCGGCGATGGTGCGGGGCATGGCTGCGGGCATAATTTGTTGGGCGCGGGGGCGATGCTGGCGGCGACGGCGGTCAAGGATTGGCTCGCGGCCAACGGCATCAAGGGGCGGGTGCGGTACTACGGCTGCCCAGCGGAAGAGGGCGGGTCCGGCAAAGCGTTCATGACAAGGGCAGGGGTGTTTGCAGACGTCGATATCGCGATTTCCTGGCATCCGATGACCTTCCCCGGAGTGATGCCAGCGCGGTCGCTGGCCAATGTCATGGTTGATTACAGCTTTGCCGGGCGGGCGAGCCATGCCGCTGCCGCGCCGCATCTTGGCCGATCCGCGCTCGATGCGGTCGAACTGATGAATGTCGGGGTGAATTATATGCGGGAACACATGCCATCGAGCGCGCGCATTCATTACGCGCTGTTGGATGGTGGCGGTGTGGCGCCCAACGTGGTGCAGGCGGCGGCCAAGGTGCGCTACATGATCCGTGGTGAAACCTCTGCCGACGTGCGGGCGCTGGCGGCACGGGTGCGCAAAATTGCTGACGGGGCGGCCTTGATGACCGAAACCGCCGTAACAGTGCAGCCGGTTGCCGGCATGTCCGATCTGGTGCCCAACCGGCCGCTGGAAGAAGCGATGCAGGCCAACATCGAGCGGCTTGGCCTGCCGGACTGGGACGATGCCGACCGCAAATTTGCCGACGATATCCGCGCGACGTTGCGGCCCGACGATATCAACGCGCACTACCAGCATGTCGGGATGGGCGCGCGGGATGGGGAAGCGCTGGCCCAGCGGATCACCCCACTCGACAGCCAGCGCACATTGATGATGGGCAGCACCGACGTGGGCGACGTGTCCTGGGTGGTGCCGCTGGTGCAGGCGGAAGGGGCGACGGCGGCAATCGGTTCGCCGTTCCATTCCTGGCAGTTCACCGCGCAAGGCAAATCGCCGCACGCCAAGAAGGGCATGGTGCATGTCGCCAAGGTGATGGCAGCCACCGCGTTGGATGTCTTGCAGAACCCGGCGCTGATCGCGGCGGCGAAGGCGGAACTGGTCGAACGGACCGGGGGGCAGGCTTATGTGTGTCCTATCCCGGATGAGGTGAAGCCGCCCCAGCCGCCACGGCCGCCTGCGCCCTGACCAACTTAGCCGCGCTTATGGACCGGCTTTCTCGATATTCCACATCACCGGGTAAGGCGTCGTCAGGAGCCCGCGCAAATTCGCACGATACGCCATCGGGCGGAAAAATAGCCCGGTGCTGATATAGGGCGCGGCCTCGTAGAACCGCATTTGCAACGCCTCGATCACCGATTTCCGCACAATGGGGTCGGTCGCGTCGGTGAAAGCCGCGCGCAGCCGTTCGATTTCCGGATCGCACGGCCAGCCGTACAAATTCTTGCCATCGCAGCTTGCCACCAGCGGCGCATTGGTCATCGGGCTGGCCAATGCCAACCCGCCCCAGAAGGTGAAAGCGATGTCCCAGCCGGCAGGGTTGGCCGATGGCAGATCGCGGCTGTTGCGCCTTGTTAGCACCGTGCTCCAATCCATCGTCTGCACATCCACCGCAATCCCGGCGCGGCGCAGCGCGTCGGCGGTCAGCAGCGCCATCACATGGATGTCCGGCTGGTCGATCGGGTCGAGCAGCACCAGTTTTTCGCCGCGATAGCCGGCATCGGCCAGCAGCTTCTTGGCCAGCGCGATGTCGGGCTTTTTCCATTTGTCGGCACCGAAATCGGTTTCGTACGGCGACCCGCAGACGAACACCGCAAAGCAGGCGCGGCCAAATTCCGGACTGCCGGCAAGGGCTGCCGCGAACGCGGGCTGGTCAATTAACAAGGTCAGCGCCTGGCGGGCGCGCGGGTCGCTGAACGGCAGATGCGCGGCGTTGGGCCGGATGGTGCCAATTTGGCCGATGCGGTCGATGACCTGGACCACGATATCCTTGCGCGCGCGCAATATCGGCAGGAAATCCGGCGATACCGACGCCAGCATGTCGATCTCCCCGGTTTGCAGCGCGCCCAAAGCCGTCGCCTGGTCGGGCAGGTAAATCCATTCGACCCGATCGATTTTCACCATCTTGCCGCCGGAATAGAAATCCGCTTGCTCCGTGCGCGGCACATAGCCGGGGAATTTGCGATAGACCACGCGGTGCCCGGCCTGGAATTCGCCGGGCACGAACTCGAACGGCCCGGAGCCAATTGCAGTGGTGACCTGCTTGAAGGCATCGGTGCTGGCATCGGCTTCGCGCATCACGAACGGCGCTTGCACCGGGGAAGACAAAGCTTCCATCACCGGCCCGAACGGGCGGGCGAGCACCAGTTCCAGGGTCATGTCATCAATCGCATTCACCGAGGCGACCCGCGCAAACAGCGCCTGGCCCGCAGTGACGCGCTTGCCCCACCGGATGAGGGAGGCGATCACATCGCGGGACGTGACTTTCTGACCGTCATGGAACACCAGGCCCGGGCGCAGGCGGAATGTCCAGCGCAACCCGTCCGCGCTGGTTTGCACGCTTTCCGCCATTTGCAGCTTGGGTTCGAGCTTGCTGTCCGTGGTGATCAGCGCGTCGTAAATCATCTGGCCGTGGCTCAGCGTAATCGCTGCCGAAGTCCAGATCGGGTCAAGAATGCGCAAATCCCCCAACGGCGCGTAGCGCAGCACGCTTTCCGCGCGGGCGGGGCCGGCGAGCAACAGGCACAGCAGTAAAAAGCGCTTCATGGCAAATACCCCGCGTGGCGCGCCACCACATCATCTGGATCGAGCGGCCAGATCGGCCGGCGTAGTTTGTTGAAGGCGAGCGTGACGTGGAAACGGCTGGTGGTGCCACCGGTTTCGCAGCAAATCGCCGTCCGCATGATCGGCGCGAACCCGGCGCGGAATGCATCCATCACCTTGATCGCGATCAGATCAAAATCTTCCGGCTGGATGCCGAAAATCCGGACCTGGGCGAGGTCGAATATGCTGCGCGCCAAGGTCGTGACGATCACCAGCACCCCGCCGCAATCCAACAGCGCGGACGCACCCAGATCGCCAGTCACGCCGGTGGTGTATGGCCCTTCATGCACGTAAATTCCGTCGGCCAGCGACACGACCCGCGCGACCACATCGATCGGCCCGCCGCCTTGGCTTGGGGCGACATGTCCGCCCAGCGCGATGCTGATTTCGCCGCCGACGCCGGCGCCCTGGGCCGCGCGAACCGCTGCCGGATCGGCGACTGCCGCCACTAATGTATTCGTTGGTTTGACGGCCAGGATCAGCGCCAGCAGCGCCGTCGTGTCGCCATGCCCACCGGCGTTCGGCGCGTCGCCGAAATCGGCGATCACCACCGGACCACGTCCGGCCGGCACCGCCATCGCTTCGGCAAACGCCTCAGCTGCGGTCAGCATCTTCACGGTTTCCCGGTGGCGTTCATCCCAGCCAAGCCGGACCATTTCTGCCGCTGCGGCCGCAAAGCGTGGATCATGTCCATCGCCGGTGACCGCCACGCTGGCACCCGCCTGGAAAACATCCGCCGACGAATAACCTGCCTGGACGGAGATTTCGACAATCCCGGAATCCGCCGCTTCCAGCGCCCTGGCGCGCGCCATCGCGCGCTGCATTGGGCCATCGGCGGGCGTGGTGCGACAGGCATCGAAGCCGCGCAACAAGGGCGCACGGGCCAGATGCACGACCGGCCTGATCTCGCCGCGCAAGGCCCGCGCCAGCGTCTTGGCCGCGCGCTGCCCGGCTTCGAAATGATCGGTGTGCGGATGGGTGCGATAAGCGCTGATCGCGTTGACCGACGCCGCCAGCCGATCAGACACGTTGCCGTGCGGGTCAAGCGTGATGCTGATGGGCACACCATCCCCGACGATGGCGCGCACAGTTGCTGCAAAAGCGCCGTCGCCATCATCCTCGGCTTCGGATGAAAACGCGCCGTGCAACGCCAGCAGCACCCCGTCCACCGGCAGTGCCGCACGGGTTGCCGCCGCCAGCAGCTCAATAATCCGCGCAAATCCTGCCGCATCGATTGGCCCGGACGGCGTGCCCCGCGCCACCAAGGCTGGCACAATGTCCCAGCCCTGTTCCGCACCGGCCGTGATGAAGGCCGCCATTTCGGTACGGGTTCCGGCATAGGCCGGCGGGATCGCGGCACCATGCAGCACGCCGCGCCGTTCAAAATGGCTGAACGGCACGAAATTCCCGGCGAATGAATTGGATTCGTGCATCACCGACGCAATCATGACGCGCATTAGTAGTTCGCCTTTATTTTGGCCTCGGTCGGCGCTTCCTGCCGCACCACCCCGATCGCGGCCCGCATGTCATCCAGATACTGGTCCAGCACCGGCGCATGAAACATCGACATCATCCGGTGGATGCCGCGCGGCCGCTGCACCAGGCCGGGCAGCCAGCCCTTGGCGCTCATCACCTCGGCGACCCGGAAAATATCAAATTCGTTCGATCCATACGCCACAATGGACAAATCGGGCGCACCGATAATATGCAGGCCCGGCGTTGCGCGAATGCCGTCCTGGTAGGCATCGATGAAGCCCATCAAATTCGTCGCAATCCGCTTGAACCCTTCGACCCCGAGATGGTTCAGCACCGCCCACGCCCCGGCGGCCCCGCCGGCCGGCCGCGTGCCGACAATGGTGGATGTCACAAACCGCCCGTTCGGCCACACATCTGCATCAAACATATGGTGCTGGGCTTTGTCAGCATCGCGATAAAACACCGTCGATGCCGGCTTCGGACAGAAGCCGAACTTGTGCAAATCGGCCGACAGGGAACTCACCGCCGGCACCACGAAATCGAAATCCGGCACGGGCCGCCCGATCATCCGCACAAACGGCGCCAGGTAGCCACCGACACAGGCATCGACATGCAGCCACACCCCACGCCGCGTCGCGATGTCCCCCAGGGCGGCAATCGGGTCGATCATCCCATAAGGAAAATTCGGCGCCGAGCCGACCAGCATGATGGTGTTTTCATCAATCAGCGCCTCAATCGCTGCCAGATCCATCCGCAGATCGGCCCCGACCGGCGCCCGCCGCACATCAAGGTCCATCAGCTTGGCGCCCTTGTTGAACGCGGGATGCACGGTCTCCGACGCCACGATATTTCCGCGATGGGTGGGGTCCTTACGGTGCTTGCGCGACCAGTCCCGGCACGCCTGCACCGCCAGCACAATGCTTTCGGTGCCGCCGGTGGACATGAAGCCGCGTGCCCCGTCCGGCGCGTTGAACAGGCCGAGCGCCATGCCGACAACCTCATCCTCCAGGCGCTTGACGGATGGAAATGCCCGCCCGGCGCCGAGTGCGTTCTCGGAAAAATACTCGAAGAATGCAGCCTTGCCGATTTCGGTCACGCTGTCCTCGGCCTTGAAGACGTAAAGCGGCACCTTGCCGCCTTGCCAGTCGGCATCGCCCGATTTCATCGCGCGCATTTCGGTGAGGAGGGCTTCGGGACTTCTACCGGTGGATGGAAGACTGGTGCGCATTTTGGGTCCTTTGAGAAAGATTGTTCTTTTTGTGAACAAAAAGAACCAAAAAAACTTTCTCTGACGTTACTCCCTGCCCGTTGGGTTGGGAAATTGGAGAGAATAGGCTTGACGGAACATATCATGAACTTGTAGGGTTGCGATATGGTTTCGTTCACCTGCTTCTTCACGCTGCTGCAAGCCGCCATTGGCGTGCTGGGTCGGCGCGACCAACGCAAGCCGGAGTTCATCCGGATGCTGTGGAACCGGGTGGGCGCCATGGGGCGGCGCTTGGAAAGACTGCTGACGCAGTGGCGGGCTGGGACGCTGCCTGTGCCACGGGCGCGCCCGTCGCAAGCCGGGAACACCCCGGATCGGGTGCGCAATCCCAAGATCAGCTTTCCCACCGGCCATGGTTGGCTGGTCGCGCGGATGCCGGATGTTCATCAGAAGATTGGTGATTGGCAGTTGATGGTCAGTCAGGAGGAGTGTGCGCGGTTTCTGGCCGAGGTCCCGCAGGCGCGGAAGATCGTGGCGGCGCTGGAGAGGATGCTGTTTGTGCCGCCTGGGAAGACGGTGGCGAAGGTGAAGCGCGACGTGGCTTGGCCGCCGCCGGCCTGGGTCGAGGCCGGTCGGGGCGCGCAGATGGTGGTCGGCCCCACCGGACGCTTAGAATGGCTATAGGGCGACATAGGATAGGCACGCTTATTTTGTTACGATATCAAAATTAATTGCGAGAGTAGGTGCGCCAACGGCAAGGAACGGATGAAGTTTTTTTGCTTCTTTTTGTTCATAAAAAGAAGAATACCTTACCCTTGGTTCCGCCCGAGCACCTCAGGATTAACCGTATAGCCAGGATCGATCACCCCATCAAAGTAATCGAGCAAATTGCTCACCGCCCGGCGCGACATTTTGGCGTAGCATTCAAGCGGCGCGGCGGCGTTGTGGGGGCTGAGCACGACATTGGGCAGCTTGAACAGCGGGTTTTCCGGATTAGGCGGTTCGGTGACCAGCACGTCGACGCCGGCGGCCTCGATGATACCGTTGGAGAGCGCGTGGGCGAGGGCGGCTTCATCGACCAGGCCGCCGCGGGCGGTGTTGATCAACCAGGCGTGGGGTTGCATCGCGGCAAGGAAGGCGGTGTTGACCATGCCGCGTGTGGCGGCTTCGAGCGGGCAGTGGAGGGTGACGATATCGGCTTCGGCGACGGCTGCCATCAGATCAGGCGCCGGGATATGGCCATCGGCGGCGATGCGGGGGGTGGGGAAATTCGGGTCGTGCACGGCGACGTCCATGCCGAAGGCGGCGCAGAGCCGGGCGACGCGGGTGCCGATGCGGCCATATCCGACGACGAGCACGCGGCGGCCGGCGAGTTCATGCATGCGACGGCCGGACTGCACCATCCAGGTGCCGGCGCGCACGCTGGCATCCATTTCAAGGGTGCGCCGCGCCGTCGTCAGCATCAGCATCATGGCGTGCTCGGCGACCGACAAATCGTTGGCGCCGTTGACCACACCGACCAGAACTCGGCGTTGGGTGCAGGCCGGGATGTCGAGATTATCGAACCCGACGCCGAAACGGCTGATCACCCGCAGATCGGGCGCGCCGGCGAGCATGGCATCGGTGATTTTCTCCAGCCCGATCATAACGCCGTCGGCGGTTTTCATGGCTTCGGTGAGCTCGGCCTGCAATGGCGGGCCGCGAAACTGATCGGTCAGCACCCGCAGATCGATATCGCGGCGGCCGGCGATCATTTCCATCGCGGTCGGGTGGAGCGCGCGGCAGAGCACAAGGCGGTGGCGGATGGCGGACATGTGTTTCCCCGATAGGTCTTGCGGGCCTTATGCTTGCATCGACGCGTCCGCGCCGCTAGCCTGCTTGCCATGCAATCCGGCGCCCACAGCCCCGAGCCAAATTTTCGCGCGTTTGCGCGGCGGCCGGCCTGCGCGCTGCTTCCCCTCCTTCTTATCTGCCCCTGAGCGTCTTGCCGCTTTGGTGCGGCGGCACTCAGGGGTCAAAAGGCGCTGCAAGCGCCTGACGCCGTACACGTCAATTTCTCCCCGAGGATCGCCACCATGACCATCAGCCACCCCAGTTTCGGCAAACTGGACGACAGCCGCGTCATCATTTTTGACACCACCTTGCGCGATGGTGAGCAATCACCGGGATTTTCGATGAATCTCGACGAAAAAATCCGCATGGCCGAGGCGCTGGTCGAACTCGGCGTCGATGTGATCGAGGCGGGGTTTGCCATTGCCTCGATCGGTGACTTCGAAAGCATTCAGGCGATTTGCAACTCGATCGGAAGGCGGGACAACGCGCCGGTGATCGCCAGCCTGTCGCGTTCCAGCCCGGCGGATATTTTACGCTCTGCCGAGGCGCTGAAAACGGCGCTGCGGCCGCGCATCCATATCGTGATCGCGACGTCCGATCTGCATATGGAACATAAATTGCGCATGACGCGGGACCAGGTGCTGGAAAGCATCGATGGCTCGGTGCGGTTGGCGCGCAACCATGCCGAGGATGTCGAATGGTCAGCCGAAGATGGCAGCCGGTCGGACGATGATTTCCTCTGCCGCGCGGTCGAAACCGCCATCAAGGCCGGCGCCAATACCATCAACGTGCCGGATACGGTGGGCTACGCGCTGCCAGCCGATATCGAACGGATGTTTACCATGCTGCGCACCCGCGTGCCGGGGGCGGAGAAGGTGATTTTCTCGGCGCATAACCATAATGATCTCGGCCTCGCGGTCGCCAATACCATGGCGGCCTTGCAGGCTGGCGCCCGGCAGATCGAATGCACGATCAACGGCATCGGCGAGCGGGCGGGCAATGCGGCGCTGGAAGAAGTGGTGATGACGTTGCGCACCCGCCCGGATGTTGCCGGTTGCAAGCCGCGGGTGGTGACGGAAAACATCCTCAAAACCTCGCGCCTGCTGTCGGCGATCACCGGGTTTGTCGTGCAGCCCAATAAGGCCATCGTCGGGCGCAACGCCTTCGCGCATGAAAGCGGCATCCATCAGGATGGGGTGCTGAAAAACGCCAAGACCTATGAAATTATGACCCCGCAATCGGTCGGCTGGCTGCGATCGAACCTGGTGATGGGCAAGCATTCCGGCCGCGCGGCGTTCCGCGACAAGTTGCGCACGCTGGGTTATGGCGAAATCGGCGACAACAAGCTGAACGACGCGTTCCGCCGCTTCAAGGACCTCGCCGACCGCAAGAAGGTAGTTTACGACGATGATTTGATGGCGCTGGTCGATGACGAGGTGATGCGCGACCATGACCGCATCAAGTTCGTGTCGCTCGATGTCCGCGCCGGCAGCAAGCGGCCGCCGCATGCCGAAATGGAACTCGAAGTTGATGGCAAAACCGTCAGTGCGGAGGCCACTGGCGACGGCCCGGTCGATGCCAGCTTCAACGCGTTGAAGGCTTTGTTCCCGCATGAGGCGACCTTGACGCTCTATTCCGTCGGCGCGGTCACCGCCGGCACCGACGCCCAGGCGCGGGTGACGGTGCGGCTGGAAGAAGGTGGCAAGATGGTGGACGGGCAGGGGTCCGATACCGACACTATCGTCGCGTCAGTGCGGGCTTATGTGCATGCGTTGAACAAGCTGCTGGTCAAGCGCGATCGGACCGAGCCGGTTTCGCTTTCGGCGTGAACCGGCGGCCCGCCAGTCGAAAAAGGCTGGCGGGTGCGTGGTTGAAAACCCAAGCTGATGGGTTTATATCCGCGATGGTGAAGCTGTTCGACTCTGCCTGTGGCGCCCAGGTGATTATTGCCAGCAATGATCATTGTCCATCGCATGTCCATGCGCGGCATCGTGGCGAGGGCTGGGTGGTGCGGTTGGCATTCGACTATTTGACGGATGAGGTTGTGGTGATGAGCATTGCGCCGACCGAACGCATGGTCACGCGACCGCAGATCAAGTTGCTAATGGGCGAGGTGGCAGATGCAATCGGCGCGTGTCGGGCGGCATGGTGGGCGATCCAGCGCACAACATGCCTGGAAAATCGGCGAACCGGCGTAGGCATGATCAAGTCGGCAAACTATGATCCGGAAGATGGGTTTGTGACTTTGGTTTTCGAGGACGGCAAGATGGATCGCGTGGTTGCGGGAGACATATCATGAGCGGATTTGTGGTGACCGATGGCGAAATTACCCGGGCGCGCGATGTGGGTAAAAGCCAGGCAGCGTCCGAGTTTCGCGCGCGGTCGGCGAGCTATGCCGTCGCGCGGGACGCGATCGAGATCATCACGCTCAATGGCGCGGGATTTGTCATCCCACGGGCATTGATTGCGGATTTGCACGATGCGATGCCCGATGATCTTGGCGCCATGGTGCTGTGGCCGGATGGTTCGATTATCGAAATCGAAGCGCTCGACATTCACATTCTAGTCGATGGCATGATCAAGGCCGCTTTGCCGGCGATGGTGCCGGCACCGGTCCTGGCCAGCATGTTTGCCGCGCGCGGCGGGGCGGTGAAATCCGGAGCCAAGGCGCAGAGTGCGCGGGAAAACGGCAAAAAGGGTGGGCGGCCATCAGGCAAGAAGGCTGCGTGACCGCAGACGCCAGATCGCATGGGTGCTGACCACCGGGCTTGCCGCTGGTCACTGCGCGCGTGGTGAAATAGGCGGTGCAATCGATAAGCCGGCCTCAATTGCCGCCCAGCCAGCGGGCAAATCCGGCATAGACCGGCAAACCGACCACAAGGTTGAACGGGAAGGTCACCGCGAGCGAGGCTGCGAGGCTGAGCGCAAGATTGGCCTGCGGCAACCCGACCCGGATCGCCGCCGGTGCGGCAATGTAGCTTGCGCTCGCCGCCAAGGTTCCAATCACTGTCGCGCCGCCCATCGACAGCCCCGCTTGATGCCCGAGAAACACGCCGATCAGGCCATGCAGAAGGGGCATAAAAGTCGCAAATCCAACGATAAACCAACCGGTTTTGCGAAGGTCATCCAGTCTGCTCGCGGCCAGTGAGCCGAGTTCCAGCATGAACAGGCAAAGCGCGCCTGGAAAAAGATCACCAAAAAAGGGTTTGATTTTGCCATACCCGACCGGTCCAATCGCACTGCCAATGACAAGCCCGCCGACTAGCAGCAGGACGCTCTTGCCGCCCAGTACTTCGCCAAGCACGGCCCCGAACCCACCATGACCCGCCCCGCTGCGACGCGCCAAAACCAGGGCCACAACGATCGCCGGGGCCTCCATCATGGTCAGCAAGGCGGGCATGAAGCTTTCCGGTTTGGCGCCGATCGCCTCGACATAGGCCAGCGACGCTGCGAAGGTCACTGCCGACACGGATCCGTAGTGGGCCGCGAGCGACGCGGCGTCGGCAACCGAAAGCCGCCCCCTCCAGCGCAACCCGAAAAAGCACCAGACCGGTATGGCAACCCCAAGACCGAACGCCACCAGGGCAGGCCCGGCAATGCTGGCCGCCCGGATTTCGGCAAGTTCGGTGCCGCCGCGCAAACCGATGGAGAGCATAAGATATATGGCAAGCGTATCAAACGCCTGGCGCGGCAGCTTGAGGTCGCCGCGGAGTGCCACGGCAAGGGCACCGACCGCGAAGCACAATGGTTGGGCGGATAGCAGGTTGACGCGAGCCAGATCGAAAATTGACATGACGTTCATTTAGCAGTGGCAATTCAATGAGAAAAATTGATAATTTAGGTGCGTTGTATTGTGAAAGACAATGATTGATGGCCTTGGCCCGCTCCCTCGATCTGGACCTGCTGCGCAGCTTTGAAACGGTCGCGCGGACCGGCAGCTTTTCGCGTGCGGCGGTGGAGCTGTTGCGCAACCAATCGACCATTTCATTGCAAATTCAGCGGCTTGAAAGCATGCTGGGCCACCGTTTGCTGCTCCGTTCATCTCGGGCAGTGCGGCTATCGTCGTACGGCCAGATTTTTCTCGACGACGCAAGGCGGCTCCTGACGATGAACGATGATGTACTCCGGCGTGCAACCGAACCCCAACTCGCCGGACGGATTCGCCTGGGCACGCCTGAGGATTTCGCGACTGTTCACCTTCCCACCGTGCTCGCCGGCTTTGCCACCGATCACCCGGCGGTGCTGCTCGAAGTGACCTGCGACCTGACCCTCAACCTGCTCGACCAGCATCGCGTGGCGCCGTTCGACCTGCTGCTGGTAAAGCGCGAGCCTCAGAGCCGGGTGGCCGGCGGGGTGCGGGTTTGGGGGGAGGATCTGGTCTGGGTCGGCGCCCGGCCGCTGCCCGCGGCTGATGCCGTGCTGCCGCTGGTGGTATCGCCCGAGCCCTGCGTTTATCGCAAACGGATCACCGGCGCGTTGGCACGGGTGGGGCGGGAATTTCGGGTCGCATATAGTTGTGCGGCGCTGTCCGGGACATTGGCGGCGGTGCGTGCCGGGCTTGGCTTCACCGCCTTGCCGCGCGGCATGGTGCCACCCGATCTTGCCATGTCGCAGCACGGGTTGCCGCAATTGGCCCATACCGAAATTGCCTTGATATCGGCGCACGCACTTTCAGCGCCGGCCCGCGTGCTGGCGCTGCAAATCGTGCGGGCGCTCGAAATTGCCCGTTAGAGCCTGATTGTTTGGGGTTGCGTCAGCTTCGGGCCTCGATCACGCGGAACAGCATGTTCCGGCAAAACGGCTTCGTTTGGACGGTTCAAGATGATTTTGAAAACAGGGGTTTAGAGGCATCCGAGGATGCACCCAATCATAATTTCGCTCTACGCCCGCTGCATCAAGCCAGCAAGCTCGGTGACCGCAGACGCCAGATCGTATGGGTGGCGACGACCAGGATGGTGGTGATGGCCACGCCTGCCACCGGCACCAGCACCGCCCAGCGCACCCCGAGAACGGTCACGGTAAATCCCATCAGCAAGGAGCCGAGCGGCCCGCCGCCGGCGGTGGACAGGGCATGGGCGGCCATCACTCGCGACTGATGGGTTGGCGGCGCGCGTTCCTGCAGGATGGTGCGTGACATGGACATGGCGATTCCCCCGCTCATGCCCCAGACGAAAATGCAGGCATTGAACAGCCAGAAGGGCGGGGCGAAAGCGAGCGGCAGCAACGCGCTACAGCCTGATACCATCGACAGCACCATCGCCCGCCCCGGCAGCGCGAGGCCGCCATGCCGGGTCAGCAGCGCGATACTGGCCAGCGTCCCAAGGCCGAACATCATGAAGGCGGCGGCGATATCCGGCGCACCGCCAGCGTAAATGTCGCGCACCGACAGGGGGATCACCACCACGATCACGCCGCTGAAAAAGATCCCAACGCCGAGCATGATCAGGAAAGCAGCCCGCATCGGCGCATCGGTGAAGATCATCGACATGCCAGCACCCAGCACATCAAGTAATGACTGGCGCCCGGCTTGGGCGGCCGCTGGCGCCGTCCGACCGGCGGGCAAGCGGCTGGCGGCGATGATCCCGATCGCCAGCACCAGGCTTTGCACCAGCACGATGCTTTCCGCCCCGAACTGCGCCGCGCGCCCGCCGAACGCCTGGCCGAGCAATTGGGTGCCAAACTGGATGCCGAGCGCCAAGGTCACCATGCGCTGAATATTGGTCCCCGCGACGCGCCGCAGCATGCCGTCGCGGGCGGGCATGGCAAACGCGGTCACAAGCCCCCAGGCGAGGGCATAGAGCATCAACACGCCCTCGGTCACTTCGCGGCGCCAGAGAAAATACGCCAGGATCAGCGGCATCAAGGCCGCGGCTGCGTGCAGGCCCATCAGCAGGCGGCGCGGATCGATTTTGTCGGCCAGCCAGCCGCCGAACAGCAGGAACATCAGGGTGGGCAACTGCCCGAACATCTGGGTAATGCCAAGACGTGCCGCGGGCTGGTGCAGTTCAATCGCCAGCAGATAGGGCAGCAGCACCATCTGAATGCCAGCCGGGATCATGAAGGTGCCGACACTGCCCAGATACCAGCCGACAGCGTTGCTTTGTGTCGGCGTGGTCATTGGGCGTTCCCTTAAGTCGGAAGTTCTTTTGCTTCTTTTCTTCCAAGAAAAGAAGACCTTCCTCGCCTTACTCGGCTGCCATCCGAGGCGGCTCAACCATGTCGGTTGCTGCGGCAAGGTCAACCGACAGCAACCGCGAAATCCCGCGCTCCTGCATCGTTACCCCATAAAGCCGATCCATCCGCGCCATCGTCATCGGATGATGGGTGACCACCAGGAAACGGGTGGTGGTTTCGCGCACCATGTCTTCGAGCAGGGTGCAGAAGCGATCGACGTTGGCGTCATCAAGCGGCGCATCGACCTCGTCCAGCACGCAGACTGGCGCCGGGTTGCAGCGGAAGACGGCGAAGATCAGCGACAGCGCGGTCAGCGCCTGTTCGCCGCCCGACAGCAGCGACAGGGTTGCGAGTTTCTTGCCCGGTGGCTGGGCGTAGATTTCGAGGCCCGCTTGCAGCGGATCGTCCGACCCGACGAGTGCCAGATGGGCGCGACCGCCGCCGAACATGCGGGCGAACAAGGTCTGGAAATGTGCATCGATGGCCGCGAAACTGGCCGACAGGCGTTCGCGGCCTTCGCGGTTGAGATGCCCGATTGAGCCGCGCAGCTTGGCGATGGCCGAATTCAGTTCGGCAGTTTCGCTAACAATATTGGCGATCTGGGCAGCGATTTCGTCGGCTTCGACCTCGGCGCGCAAATTGACCGGGCCCATTTCTTCCCGCTCGCGGGTCAGGCGTTCGAGCTTGCGGCGGGCTTTGTCTTCGGCGTCGGTGCCGCAATCGGCGGGCGGTTCGGGGAGGTCCGGGGTGGCGCCGAGCTTTTCCAGAATGCGTTCGGCAACCACGCCCCAGGCGGCGTTGGCGGCGCGGGCTTCGGCTTCGGCGCGGATGGCGGCTTCGCGGGCCTGGACGAGGGCGGCCTCGGCGGCGCGGGTGGCACGATCGGCGGCAAGCGCCCGTGCGTCGGCGGCGCTGACCGTATCGGCGGCCTGGCGATGGGTGGCTTCGGCGGCATCCAGCGCGTCAATCGCGGCGGCGCGTCGGGCGGCGATTTCGGCGGGGGCGGCTTGCACGGCGAGCAATTCGGCGGCGGCGTCATCGTTGCGGCGGGACAGATCGGCGACCCGCCCGCGTGCGTCGGCGGCGCGCTGCTGCCAGTCGGCGCGCTCGCGGGCAATGGCGGCGCGGCGCTGGGCCGTGCTGTCGATGCGGCGGGCCATGCCGTCGCGTTCGGCGCGCGCGGTGGCTTCGGCCGCACGTGCGGTGGTTAGTGCCGCCCGCGCCTGGTCCAAGGCAGCGCGCGCGGCGGCCGGATCGGGTAGATCGGCCATCGCGGCACGGGCGGTGGCCAGCACCGCATCGGCTTCCTGGCGTGATTGGGTGATTTCGGCGGCCTGGGCTGTCAGCGCATCCATTCGCGCACTGGCCTCGGCGGCCTGGGTGGACATCCGGTTGGCGGCACTGCGGGCGGCGTCCTGGGTAAGTTCGGCGCCGCGGCGGGTGAGCCGCGCGGCTTGTTCGGCCGCCGTCGCCGCGCGTTCCTGGGCTTCGGCGTTGGCACGGGCATGATTTTCGGCGGCTTCGGCGGTGCTGCGGGCGGCGCGATCCTGGGCATCGGCCGCAGCGGCGGCGACACGTTCGGCACGGTCGGCGGTGGCGAGCGCCAGAATGCTGGACTGTTCAGCGGCGACGCGCGCGGCTTGCGCGGCGGTGGCAAGCCCGGTTGCTTCGGCCAGCCGGACGCGCAATCCGGCGAGGCGGTTGCGCTGTTGCAGGCGAATGGCGGCTTCCGATGGCGTGCCCGACCGGACCGTGTAGCCATCCCAGCGCCATAGCCCGCCGGCGCGGCTGACCAGTATTTGTCCAGGGGCGAGGCTTGCCTGCGCTGCGCTGCCGTCTTCGACCAAGCCGATTTGCGACAAGGCACGGGCCAGCGCGGCTGGGGCCTGCACCAGCGCGAGCAGGGGTTCGGCGCCGGCGGGCAAGGCAGGGGCAGGGGCGAAGGCAGGCAAAGCGTGCCAGAATCGGGCAGCGTCCGAATCAATCGCCGAATCGAGCCCCTCGGCGAGCGCCACCGCCAACGCGGCCTCCAGCCCAGCCGGCACGGTGATCTGATCGACCAAAGGCGGCCAGCGCTCGCCATCTTTGACCGCCAGCACTTCGGCCAGCGCTGAGGTTTCGGCTGCCAGTTTGACGCGGGCCTGTTCAGCGGTGGCAAACGCGTCGCGCGCGATGGTGAGCGACTGGCGGGCTTCGGCGCGTTGGGCGGCAGCGGCCTCGGTGGCGGTGCGGCGCAAGCCGGCAGCGTCCTCGATCGCCGCTTTGCGGGCGATCGCGGCGGCATCGAGGGCAGCCGCACGGGTCGCGTTGGCGGTTTGCACGATGATCTGGCGTGATTTTTCCGTCTCGGCGAGGGTCGCCTGGGCGGCGGCAACCGCCGCTTCGGCATCGTCACGGGCAGCGAGGCAAGCCGCCAGCGCGGCTGGCGCGACCAGCCGTGCGGCAACAGTTTGCTGATCGGCTTCGATGCGGGAAAGCTGTTCGGCCAGCCGACGGGCGCGGGTTTCCGCCTGACCGAGCGCTTCGGTTAGCGCGCGATGACGGGCGGTGATGTCGGCGGCGTGTTCGGTGGCGCGATTGGCGTGCGCATCGGCGTCGGTCGCGGCTTCGGCGGTCTCGATCATGGCGGTTTCGGCGGCACTAAGCCGCGCCGGTTGCGCGTCCTGTTCGGCGGCAAGTCCGGCATCTTCTTCGCCCAGCCGCGCATTGGCGCCGTCGGCTTCGCGCAATAACTGCTCGGCATGGGCCAGATCGGCACGCAACTGTCGCAGCCGGGCCTCGATAGAGTCCAGTGCCGCGCGGGCGCGGGCTTCTTCGGCGGCAAGGGCTTCGCCGGCGATGCGGTGGCGCTCGAGCGCCGTGCGGGCCTCACCTTCGGCTTCGCGCAAGGCGGGCAGGGCGGCGGCGGCCTCGGTCGCTTCGGTGGCGGTTCCGGTGGCGCGGATGGTGAAGTCGCTGATCGCAGCCTGGGCCGCGTGCAGGGCGGTCGCGGCGGCGACGCGCAATGCCTCCGCCCGGGCGCGCTGCAACGACATCAGTTCGGCGTCCGCCGCCCGCACCAGCCCGGAAATCGCCCGGTAGCGATTGGCCTGGCGCGCCTGGCGCTTGAGGCTTTCGAGCTGCACATCGAGCTGACCGCGCAAATCCTCGGCGCGTTCGAGGTTGGCTTCGGCGGCGCGCAGTTTGAGTTCGGCTTCGTGGCGGCGGGCGTGCAGGCCGGTGATGCCGGCGGCTTCTTCCAGCAATTGCCGTCGTTCATCGGGCTTGGCGTTGACCAGGGCGCCGACCCGCCCCTGGCTCACCAGGCCGGACGAATGCGCGCCGGTGGCCAGATCGTTAAATAAGGTCTGCACGTCGCGCGCGCGAGTTTCGCGCCCGTTGATGCGGTAGACCGAGCCATTGCCGCGTTCGATGCGGCGGCTGATTTCAAGCTCCGACGCTTCGTGGAACGGCGCCGGCGCCGTGCCATTGGTGTCATCGAGTTTCAACGTCACTTCGGCGATGTTGCGGGCGGCGCGGGCCGAGGTGCCGGCGAAGATCACATCATCCATTTCGCCGCCGCGCAGCGATTTCGCAGAGGTTTCGCCCATCGCCCAGCGCAGTGCCTCAACCACGTTCGACTTGCCACAGCCATTGGGGCCGACAATGCCGGTCAGGCCGGGCAGGATTTCGACCACCGCGGGTTCGGCGAAGGATTTGAACCCGGCGATCCGGATGCGGCTGAACTGAACGGGCAAAATGCTTGTTCCTGTTGTTTATCCGCCGGCGTCAACGACCAGTTTGGCGAAGTCCGCATAGCTACGCGCCCCGGACTCGCGGCGGTTGGCGACTTTTGGTCCTTGGAAGACGAAGCTCGGCGTCGAATCGATCGCGTAGGTTTTCGCGTCGCTATCCTGCATCGTCAGCAGCGCGGTGCCGGTCGCCTGATCGGCGATCGCGGCATCGAAATTGGCGCGTGACAGGCCAGCAAGCGAGGCGAGCTTCCAGATTTCATCGGTCGGGGTGCTCGGCGCGCGGGCATAAATCCAGCGTTCCTGCGATGACAGCAGGGCCGCGGTGAACGGCTCATAGCGCTCGGCCGGCAAGTAGCGTGCGATCACCGACGCGGTCAGCGCCAATTTATCGAGCGGAAAATCATGGAAAACCATGCGAATACGACCAGTGTCGATCAGCTCCTTGCGGATCTCCGGCATGCTTTCCTTGTGGAACGCAGCGCAATGCGGGCAGGTGAGGGAGAAGAATTCATGCACGGTGACGCGGGCGTCGGCGCGTCCCACCGCGCGTTCGGCCAGGCGCGGATCGCCGTTGGCCACCGGTACGGCCGGTGCCACCGGCGGCGCGGCCGGCCGCAACAGCCACGCCCCGGCGCCGCCGCCGACCACGAGAACCGCCCCAACCCCTAGTATGACACGCCGCGAAACAGCCATGGTAACCCCCATATCTGGTATTGAAGCCTAATTCCCCGACCGAGTCGAGGGTTTTGCGAGAACATGTTGCCCGAGTCCTTGCAGCGCGTCGCGTAGGGCGCCCTCGGGCAAATCGGCAACCGCCTGCCGCGCGGCGCTGACTGCGAGCTTGCGGACCCTCGGCACGGTTGCGGGCGCGACCTGGAAATCCTGCACAAAGCGCAGCCTGGTGACGATCACCTGGCCGAAATGGCTGTTAATGCGTTGCAGCAGTTCCGGCGCCAAATGCTGCAATTCCATGGCGATAGGGCCGGTGCAGGCGATCGCGAGGCTGCCGGCGAGCAATTTTTTGGGCGCGCTGACGGCGGCGATCGCCGGACCGACGATCATTGCCCAATCGGCCAGCAGCTGGGCGGTTGCCGGCGCGCGTTTGCGGAAGGCTGGACGGGTAATCGCCGGAAGCAGCCCGGCAATGCCGCGTGGCCCGAATGATCGGGGGGACTCGACCGGCTTGGCTGGGCTTGTCAGAACAGGCTTGTGCCGCACGCCTCACAACTCCTCGATTGGTATGACCGCAACCGCCGCCGCCTGCCATGGCGGGCGCTGCCGGGGCAGGCGGGCGATCCTTACCACATCTGGCTCAGTGAGATCATGTTGCAGCAAACCACCGTGGTCGCGGTGGTACCGTATTATGAAAAATTCCTCATCCGGTTTCCCGATGTCGCGGCGCTGGCGGCGGCCTCGGTCGAGGCGGTGATGCAGGCCTGGGCGGGGCTTGGCTATTATGCCCGAGCGCGCAATTTGCACGCCTGCGCCCAGGCGGTGGTGGCGCGCGGCGGGTTTCCGCGCGATATTGATGGCCTGCGCAGCCTGCCCGGTATCGGGCCCTATACTGCGGCCGCGATCGCGGCGATTGCGTTCGGTGTGCCGGCGGTCCCGGTCGATGGCAATGTTGAGCGCGTGATGTCACGGGTTTGCGGTATCACCGACCCGTTGCCCGTGTTCAAGCCAGCGATTGCCGCGGCCGCACGTCAGGCGGGCATCGATCCGGCGGCCCAGGCCCGACCATCCGACTTCGCCCAGGCGTTGTTCGATCTTGGCGCCGGCATCTGCACGCCAACCAAGCCGAATTGTCTGCTATGCCCGTGGCAAGGCGATTGCGTTGCCCACCGCTTGGGTATCGCCGCTGAGTTGCCGCGCAAGCTGGCGAAGGCGAAACGGCCGGTGCGGTACGGGGCGGTGTTCTGGCTGATCGATGCGAACGGACAGGCGCTGTTACGCAAGCGCAAGCCTAGCGGCTTGCTGGGGGGGATGACGGAATTGCCCGGCACTGAATGGCGCGGCGATCCCTGGAATGCGCTCGCCGAAGCCCCAATGGCGGCGCCGTGGCGCGCGGCCGGGCAGGTGGTGCATGTTTTCACCCATTTCGAACTGCGGCTCGAGGTTTATGCGGCGCAGGTCGAGGTCATTGTGGCGGACGGGTTTCGGGTCGATGCGGCGGGATTGGCGGATGCAGCGTTGCCGTCAGTGATGCGCAAATGCGTGGCCGTGGCGACGAGAATTTTGCCGTCGTAGGGTGGAATGCGGCTTCGCATTCCACCATGTTTCCGCGCCGAAGATCGTGCGCTCACATCACCGGCCGCCGCCGTTCTACCCATTGCGTCTCCCGATCATAGGCGTCGGCCAGTTGCAAACAGGCGAACTCGGAATGGTTCGGCCCGGCGATCTGGATGCCGATCGGCAGCCCGGCTTCGCCAAAGCCCGCCGGCATGGCGAGCGCGGGGATGCCGGCCATGGTGAAGGGCAGCACCACTTTCATCCATTCGTGATAGGTGGTCATCGCCGTATTGCCGATCACTTCCGGCCAGCGCGTTTCCACCGGGAACGGCCAGACCTGGGCGGTTGGCAGCACCAGGAAGTCGTATCGTTCAAACATGCGGGCAATCGACCGATACCAGTCGCTGCGCACAGCAGATGCCGCCGAGATATCGAGTGCCGTGAGTTTCATCGCCGATTCAACTTCGAAGATCATCTGCGCATTGAGCAGCGCGCGCTCGGCCGGCTTGTCGTAATGCGGGCGCCCGCCGCCGGCGGACTGCCAGGACCGCAGCTTGAGGAAGGCCCGCCACATCGCGTCGAGCGGCATGTCGGGAATGGCGTCCTCGACCACGCAGCCCAGGGTTTCGAAATGCTTGAGTGCGGTGCGGCAGGTTTCCAGCACCCCGGCCTCATACGGCAGCGCACCGTTGAAATCGCCGAGGAAAGCGATCCGGGTGCCATTGAAGTCGCGGCCGAGTGGCTGGGTAAACTGCGCCGGGTCCTGATGGATCGACAGCGGCATGCGCGCATCGTAGCCGGATTGCACTGCCAACAGCATGGCAAGATCGGGCACGTTGCGCGCCATCGGCCCGTTCACCCCCATCGAGGGCAGCCATAAATCACGCTCGGCGGTCGGCACACGGCCATAGCTTGGGCGGAAGCCGAAGACGTTGCACCAGCCGGCCGGATTGCGCAGCGACCCGCCATAATCGCTGCCATCGGCGACTGGCAGCATGCGCATGGCCAATGCTGCGGCAGCCCCGCCGGACGATCCGCCCGGGGTGCGGCCATGGTCGTATGGATTGCGGGTCGGGCCATGCACCGGGTTCTTGGTATGCGACCCGAGGCCAAATTCCGGCACGTTGCTGCGCCCGACAAACACCGCGCCGGCAGCGCGCATGCGCTCGGTCATGATCGAGTCGGAGGGCGCGACGAAATCCTTGTACAGCGGGGAGCCTTTGGAGGTGATCATCCCGGCAACGTTGTCGAGATCCTTGATCGCCTGTGGCAAGCCGTGCAGCGGCCCCATGATGTGGCCACGCGCCAGCATGGCGTCCTTGTCGGCGGCGTCGGCCAACACATCGGCGCGGTCTCGGCGGGAAACGATGGCGTTGATGGTGCTGTTATGCCGGTCGATCTGGTCGAGGAACGCGGTGGCGACCTCAACGCACGAGACGGATTTGGCGCGGATCGCGGCGGCGAGCGCAAGGGCGGTCATTTCGACAATCTGGCTCATTCCGTCTCTCCCGGTTTCGCACCCAGCCTAGCCGGCGCGTGGCAGGTTGCAAGCCAGGGGCGGCAGTGCTGGATTGGCGGCGAAGCAGGGGTGGCGGCATGGGCGTTTTGCAGGGATTGCGGGTGGTGGAACTTGGCCAGGTGCTGGCCGGGCCGTTCTTTGGCGCGATCTTTGCCGATCTCGGCGCCGAGGTGATCAAAGTCGAACGCCCGGAAGGTGGCGACGATGCCCGCCGGATGGGGCCGGCCTTTCGCCATGGCGATGCGATGACGTTTCATGTGATGAACCGCGGCAAGCAGTCGCGGACGATTGATTTGCGCGCGGCTGCTGGACTTGCCGAACTTGATGCGCTGCTCGCCGACGCCGACATCATGGTGCATAATCTACGTCCCGGCGTCGCCGAGGCGCTGGGGATCGACGGCCCGACGCTCACCGAGCGTCACAAGCATCTGATTTATTGCGAGATTTCTGCCTTCGGGCATCTCGGGCCAATGGCGCAGCGGCCGGGATATGAACCTTTGCTGCAAGCCTATAGCGGGCTGTCGAGCATCAATGGCGGACCCGACGATCCGCCGATGCGGGCGGCGGCGAGCCTGTGCGACCAGGGCACCGCGATGTGGCTGGTGATCGGGGCGCTATCGTTGCTGCACCGCCGGCGCGACACCGGGCTGGGCGGTATCGTGCAGGGTTCGTTGTTGGAAACCGCGCTGATGTGGAGCGGGCAAAAGATTGACACCTACCTCAACACTGGCGAATTGCCGGCGCGGCATCGCTCGGGCCATC
>JANXRN010000400.1 GCA_025352995.1 Acetobacteraceae bacterium | reverse complement strand
ATCGGTTCCTGTCGGACAACCCGCATTTCTGTCGCGCGGCACTGGCGGGCTACACCCCGCATGATTTCATCGCACTGGTCGATAAACACGGCATCGCCTGGCACGAAAAGACCCTCGGCCAGCTATTCTGTGACGGCTCGGCACGCCAGATCGTGGCGATGCTGCTGGCGGAATGCGCCGGGGCTGGGGTGGATATTCGCCTGTCGCATCGGATTATGTCGGTCGATCAGGGCTTTCGCGTTGAAACTGATCACGGCGCATTCACCGCACCGTCCTTGGTGCTGGCCACCGGCGGCCCGTCGATTCCGAAAATGGGCGCGAGCGGCTTTGCCTACGACATCGCCACAGGTTTTGGACTGAAGCTGGTGCCGCCGCGCCCGGCTTTGGTGCCGCTGACTTTTGCCGGCGATGATCTGGCGATGATGCAGCCGCTGAGCGGCGTGGCGCTCGACGTGATCGCCAGAACCGGCAAGGCAGCATTCCCCGAGGCCATGCTGTTCACCCATCGCGGCCTGTCGGGCCCGGCTATTTTGCAAATATCATCCTATTGGCGGGCAGGGCAGGGGATCACGATCAACCTGCTCCCCGGCATCGATGCGGCGCGGGTGCTGATCGCCCGCAAGGCCGAACGCCCGAACGCGGCGCTGCGCACAATTCTGGGCGAGTTGCTGCCGCAGCGCCTCGCCCAGGCCTGGGCGGCGCGGTTCGACGAGCTGACGATGGGCGCCCTGCGCGACCGCACCCTCGCCGAAATTGCCGACGGGTTGAAATCCTGGAGTCTGATGCCTGCCGGCAGCGAGGGCTATGCCAAAGCCGAGGTTACCGCCGGCGGTGTGGCCACCGACGGCTTGTCGCAGCGCACCCTGGAGGCCAAAGCCGTGCCCGGGCTGTTCGTGATCGGCGAGGCGGTGGATGTAACCGGCTGGCTGGGTGGATATAATTTCCAGTGGGCCTGGGCGAGCGGCTACGCAGCAGGACACGCAAGCTAAGCCGCAGGGGAGTTCCCAAGCCAACGGCCGCAAATGTGGGGAAGTTCTTTTTGTTCACAAAAAGATGGTCCTCCTTCCTACCCCATCCAATGCCCGGGCACCCAGAAACAAGGCTGCGGCACCGTATCGCGCCGCCAATGCCCATCCATCCACATATTGCTGCCGGTACCGCGCGCGATCCACGCGCCAGGGCGCCAGGCATAGGACCCACCAGTCCAGTCCCAATGGCCGGGCTGCCAGAGTTGTTCGTCTTCCGACACTGGCGGTTTCGGCCGTTCTTCGGACCGCAGCGGTGGCGCCACCTGGCAGGCGCCGGCCTGGGTTTCGACGGTCTGGCAGGCGGCGAGCGGTAGCAGCGCGGCAAGGAACAAGGTCGGCAGCAAGCGCATGGGGAACTCTCCGATCAGGCGATGGCGCCAAGGCCAATCAGCGCAGGGGTGGGGGTCATGGTGGCGGCATGCATGGCGACGCGTGGCATGATTAGGTCGAGATAAACCGATGCCGCACTGCGGGCGGCGGGCGGCGCATCGGCTTCGGCCAGCACTTTCGCGCACAGCCAACCGGCGGTCAGGGTGCCGATGATGCCGAGGAAGGCGGTGGCGCCAGCCTCGGCGACGCGGGCATCGGCCTGGCGCATGCTATCGGCGGCGACGCGCGCGATTTCGACGGCTTGGATCAGCAAAGGTGCGTCATCTTCGATTTCCGTCAGAAGGGCGGCGACGGCGGCGCCCTGGTCGCGCAGCAGGCCGCGGCGCAGCAGGGTCAGCGCCTGGATGCCGTTGGTGCCTTCGTAAATCGGGGTGATGCGGGCATCGCGCAAATGCTGGGCGGCGCCGGTTTCTTCGATGAAGCCCATGCCGCCATGGACTTGCACGCCGGTCGAGGCAGCTTCCACGCCGGCGTCGGTGCACCAGGATTTCGCCACCGGGATCAGCAGGCTGGCCCGCGGTTCGGGACTATTGGCGGCGTAAAGTGCGAGCAGGCGGCCGCCGAGGGCGAGCGCGCGCATGGTCCACAGCATGCGACGGACATCGGGATGGTCGATGATCGCCGCACCCCCCTGGTTACGCTCGGCGGCGAAGGCGCGGGCCCTGCGGAAGGCGCGCTCGGCGACCGCGACGCCCTGCATGGCGACCCCGAGGCGGGCGGCATTCATCATCGCGAACATGTTGGTCAGGCCACGATGTTCGGCGCCGACCAACTCGCCTTGCGCGGCATCGAAGCCCATCACGCAGGTCGGGCTGGCATGGATGCCGAGCTTATGTTCGATCGACAGGCAGGTCACACCGTTGGCGGCGCCATCGGCGCGGCGTTTGGGCACCACGAAAAGTGAAATCCCGGCACTGCCGGCCGGCGCATCGGGCAGCCGCGCGAGCACGAGATGCAGGATGTTGTCGGTCAGCGCGTGCTCGCCATAGGTGATGAAAATCTTCTGGCCGGTGATGGCGTAGGTTCCGTCACCGTTCGGTTTTGCGCTGGTGCGGACGCCGGACAGGTCGGATCCCGATTGCGGCTCGGTCAGGCACATGGTGCCGGTGCAGCGCCCTTCGATCATCGGGCGCAGCAGGCGGGCGCGCTG
>JANXRN010000376.1 GCA_025352995.1 Acetobacteraceae bacterium | reverse complement strand
TCAACAGGTTGCTCGGCGGTCCAGGTGCCGAAATCGGCTTCGGCAAAGCGGCAGCTGGGAGCGGCCTGCCCCGCCTTGGCCAGCATCGATGCTGAACTGTCGAGGCCGAGCACATCGGCGCCCGCCCAGCGTTGTTTGAGGATCGTAGTGACATTGCCCGGCCCGCAGCCGAGATCGACGACATGGGTGGGGGATGTGGCGTCGATGCGCGCCAGCAGATCGAGCGCGGGACGCAGGCGTTCATCGGTGAAGCGCAGATATTGCGTCGGGTCCCACTGCATGGCGGCCTCGTCCAGTTGTTAGGTGTCTGGCAAGCGTCTATACGTTCTCTATACCTCAGGGGCCGACATGATCAAAGCCGCGATGTTCACCTTGAAGCTCGAACCCGAACTGCGCGACCAATTCATGGCCGAGGCGGCTGCCAGCCATCAACCGGCATCGCAATTGGTCCGCGAGTTCATGCGCAGTTACATCGCCGAGCAGCAGGCCGCCCGTGACCATGATGCCTGGTTTCGCGCCGAAGTCGAGCAGGCGCTGCGGGAGGCAGATGATCCGGCGACGGTCTTTGTGCCGCATGAGGAGGTCAAGGCAGAGTGGCAGCGCCGGCGGGCGATGTTGGTTGCCGCCATCGATGAAGCCCGTGAATGAATGCGGTTTGGCTGTTGCAGGCCGCAACGGACCGCGAAAATCAAATTCTCTATATCGCGCAGCAAAACCGCCGCGCGGCGATCGACAGCGACGATGCGATTGAGCACGCAACCAGCACATTACAAACGCATCCTCTGATAGGGCGCGCCGGACGGGTGCGCGGCACGCGGGAACTCCCGGTTCCTGGCACAAAATTCGTTCTGATCTACCGCGTCCAACCGGACCGGATCACTATTTTGCGCCTGCTCCACGATGCCCAACGCTGGCCCGCGCGAAACTAGCCGCGCGCAAGGGTGATTTCGAGCGCCGCACAAGGCCCGCCCGGGATCGCCCGCAAATCACCACCCATGCCGCGCAGCAAATCGCGGGCGAGCGCGAGGCCCACCGGGTCATCCGGGCCATCGGGCGGCGTGAAGCTGGGCACCATCGCGCTGTCGGCCGTCAGGCGCAGTACGATCTGGCGGTCGGTGGTCACGAGCGTGACCTGCATGGCGCCACCGAGATGGGTGGTAAGTTCGGCGGTGACCGTGGCAAAGTTCGATACCTGGACCAAGACCTTCTGCGGAGGGATGGCGTAGCCGGGGAACAGCAGGTCCAACGCTATCGGAACGCATAGAGGTATCGGCAATTCGAGTGCCGCGTCATGGTCCGGGCGCAGGCGCTCGATGGCGCGCGCCACCATCGCCGCCATCCGGTCCCCCGCCAGGCGCTGGGCAGGGTCGGCACTGGCTTGCAGCCGTTCGGCAATCAGCAGGCCAGGTGCGAGCGTACCGCGAAGATCATGGCACAGCGCGCGCGTCATTGCCGCCTGGGCCTGCAAACGCGCAGCCTGCCAAGCCGCAAAACGTGTCATGGCAGCTTCGCCAACCAGCCAACGATCCGCTTCAGCCATGGGCCGAGCAGCGCCGACAAATAGTAAGTGCCGGCCGCGCGCTTGCCGGCCTCGGCACGGGTCGGATAGGGCACCATCATCCCTGCGAGCACGCCGAGCTTGATGCGCTGACTGATCGCAAGGGTCCAGGTGCCGATCATTTCCCCGGCATTGGGCGCGAGGATGCCGGCGCCCAGAATATGGCCGCGACGGCTGACGACAAGCTTGACCAGTCCCGCGGTCTCCCGCTCCGCCAGGGCGCGGTCATTATCGGCGAGCGGCCAGCGTAAAATCCTGATGTCGGGTTCGCCGGCCGCGCGCGCCTCGGCCTCGGTCATGCCAACCTGGGCGAGTTCCGGTGCGGTGTAGGTCACCCGCGGCAGGGCGCGATAATCGAGCTTGGCCGGCAGGCGGAACAAGACGCGGCGAATGACGATGCCGGCGTGGTAGCTGGCCACATGGGTGAAAGCGCGTGGCCCTAGCCCGGCCGGATCGGCAATGTCGCCGACAGCAAAGACCCGGCGGTTGCTGATGCTGCGCAAGCCCCTATCGGTCACGACTCCCAATCGACTCGCTTCGACATTGCCCGACTCGAGGTCGAGTCCCTCCAAATTCGGAGTCCGCCCGACCGCCACCAGCAATTGGTCGCCTCCAATCCGTCGTCCATCAGCCAGAACCAAAGTCGGCCCCGGCTCGGCTGCCACCACCGCAGCACCTTCGATGATATTGACCCCATCGTCGCGCAACGCCCGGCGGAGGCCGTCCACCAATTCCGGATCATCCCGTCCGGCGATGGTCTGGGCTTCAACGATGGTGACCCGCACACCCAGCCCGACATAGGCCTGTGCCATTTCCAGCCCGATCGGCCCGCCCCCGAGGATCAGCAGATGGCCGGGCTTCGGGCCTGGGGCGAACAAGCCGGCGTTGGTCAGGAACGGCACATCTGACAGGCCGGGGATTGCTGGCACCGTGGCCCGGCTGCCGGCGGCGATGATGATGCGGCGGGCAGTGATCCGCCGTCCCCCGACCATCAGCGTATCTCGAGCGACAAACCGGGCCTGCCCAGCAATGACGGTGGCCCCCAATGCCGCGAAGCGCGCGGCGCTATCCATTGGGGCGATGGCGTCAATCACCCCGCCGACATGGGCCTGGACCGCGTGCCAATCGATTTCGGGCGCGGCAAACCGAACCCCGAACCGTCCGGCGCGCAGGCCGGCCTGAACCGCATGCGATGCCGCCAGCAGCGCTTTCGATGGCACGCAGCCGGTGTTGAGGCAGTCGCCACCCATGCGGTCCCGCTCGATCAGCGCCACCCGCAAGCCAAGCTGGGCGGCGACCGCGGTCACTGACAGGCCGGCGGCGCCGGCGCCGATGACGGCAAGATCGAACTCAGCCACGCGCGTGCTTCCAGTGCCGCCACAAGACTGGCACCAGCGACAAGGCCGCCAATCCAAGCAACGGGCCAAACACGATCGGGCTGAAGATCAGGCTGAAATCCGGGGTCTCCCCCGCCGCCAGAACCGCACCCACCCCGGCCCCGATACTGGCGAAGATTGTGGTGCCGGGGATCATCCCGAGCGCGGTGCCGGCAACAAAATCCCGCAGCCGCATCCCGCTCATCGAAGCGGCGAGATTAATCAACCAGAATGGCACCACCGGAATGAGGCGCAGGCTGACCACATAGAGAAACCCGTCCCGCTGCAAGCCGGGGCGCAGCCGATCGAGCAAAGCGCCGACGCGCGCCGCTAACAAAGGCTGCAAAGCGCTGCGGGCAGCGACAAACAGCAGGCTCGCCCCCAAGGTCGCGCCGGTGATAGCCAGCGCGGTCCCCAGCAGCACCCCAAACAGCAGCCCACCGGCCGCGGTGATGATGGCGGCCCCCGGGAAAGATGCCGCGACGGCGATAAGATAAATCAGCACGTAGCCCGCCCCGGTGGTCACCGGCTGGGCTGCGACCAGCGCGCGCAGCTGGGCCTGGCGCACGGCCAGCGCCTGCCAGGATAGCGTCTGCGACAGCCCAAGCGCATAGCCGCCGACCAGCAGCGCCACGATCACCAGAATTGGCCAGAACCGCCTGATCATCTATTCCCGCCTTGCCCGTCGCATCTTCTCACGCGATGCCTCGCCGCGCCACAATTGACGCCATCGGCCACGCCGCTTATAAGCCGCGCCATTCCCCGACCCGCCAGTGGCGGTGCCGGGTTTTTCCGCCTGCGAGTTAAAATCGCAGGCCCCTATAGCTGAGTCTGGAGAGAAGTCGTGAAGCGCACCTATCAACCCTCGAAACTGGTCCGCAAGCATCGTCACGGCTTCCGCACCCGCATGGCAACCGTTGGCGGGCGCAAAGTGCTGGCCAATCGCCGCGCCAAGGGCCGCAAAAAGCTCTCTGCCTGAGCGGCGACCAGGCGCCGCTGATGACCGCGGCATCCAAAATCTCGCCTTGCCCGACATTGCAGCGGCGCGCGGAGTTTCTGCGGGTTGCGGCCAAAGGGCGCAAGGCACCGGTGCATGGCCTGGTGCTGCAGGCGTTGCCGCGCGACGATACGGCGCCTGCCCGACTCGGCTTCACCGTCACCAAGAAAGTCGGCAACGCCGTGGTGCGCAACCGCACGCGGCGCCGGCTGAAAGAAGCTGCCCGGCTGCTATTTGCCGCGCAGCCACTGACCGGCGTTGATCTGGTGCTGATTGGGCGCGATGCGACCCGCGGGCGGAATTTCCTGGATTTGCAGGATGATATCAGGCGCGCCCTGCGCAAGGTTGGCGTGGCATGAGCCCGGCGGCAGCAATTCTGTATGGCGCGGTGCAAACCTATCGCTACACGCTACGCGGGGTGATCGGTGCCAATTGCCGGTTCGAGCCAAGTTGCAGCGAATATGCGCTCGACGCGCTGCGCTGCCACGGCGCAGTATCGGGCGCCGCCCTGACCACAAAGCGTATTTTGCGCTGCCACCCTTGGAACGAAGGCGGCTTCGATCCGGTGCCGCCTCCCTCTCGCGAACGGACCAACTAGCACCCATGGACCAGAAGCGCCTGTTTCTGGCGATCGCGCTGTCGATCGCCATCCTATTCGGCTTTCAGATGCTGCTGCCCAAGCCAGTGGCGGTGCCGCACGATCCGGTGGTGGCCGCAACGCAGGCTGGCGCGCCGGTGGCGCGCCCGGCGACGCCGGCCGAGGCCGCTAGCCTGGTGCCCAAGAATGTACCGCGCCTGAAAATCGCCGCCGCGCGCCTGACCGGAAGTGTCAGCCTGCTCGGCGCCCGCATCGATGATGTGGTGTTGACCGATTATCGCGAAACCATCGACCCGAAATCGCCCAATGTGCGCATTCTGGAGCCGCGCTCGGAAACCCAGCCTTATTACGTTCAGTTCGGCTGGTCGGCGCCGCCGGGCAGCACGATGAAGCTGCCGGATAACGATACGGTGTGGGCGGGCGTAGGCGAAATCGGTCCGGGCAAGACCGGCAAGCTTGCGTGGGACAATGGTGCCGGGCTGATGTTCGGCATCGAAATCGGGATCGACGCCGATTACATGTTCACCATCAAGCAGACCGTGCACAACGAAGCCGGGGCGCCGGCTTTGCTGTTCCCCTGGGCCCGTATTCGGCGCGACTACGCGCCTGCCGTCTCCGGCTATTACGTGCTGCATGAAGGCATGATCGGCGTACTCGATGGCCGGCTCAAGGAAGTCACCTATGCCACCGCCAAATCGGACGGCGAGAAGAAGGCCGGCATTGCGCTCGAACAGACCGGCGCTGGCGGCTGGATGGGCATTACCGACAAATATTGGCTGATCGCGCTGATCCCCGATCAGACCGCCCAACTGGCGACCAGCTTCCGCCACGTCAAGGAAGGCGGCAGCGACCGGTATCAGGTTGATTTCGCGGCAAAGGACCCGTCGATTGTGGCGCCCGGCGGTGACGCCGCGCTGGTCACCAAGCTGTTCGCCGGCGCCAAGGTGGTCAAGCTGCTGTCGCGTTATGAAGAGGCCGAGAAAATCCCCAATTTCGACAAGGCGGTCGATTGGGGCTGGTTCGAATTGCTGACCAAGCCGATTTTCTACGCGATCGATTGGGTTTACGGCGCGGTCGGCAATTTTGGCGTGGCGATCCTGGTCTTCACCTTTTTCGTCAAGCTGCTGTTCTTTCCGCTCGCCAATAAATCCTACCGGTCGATGAGCAAGATGAAGCTGCTCGGGCCGAAAATGACCGAGTTGCGCGAAACGTACAAGGATCAGCCGGCGGAGCTGCAAAAGGCGACGATGGCGCTCTACAAGTCGGAAAAGGTTAATCCGGCGGCCGGTTGCTTGCCGCTGCTGATCCAGATTCCGGTGTTCTTTTCGCTCTACAAGGTGATTTTCGTCACCATCGAAATGCGCCAGGCGCCGTTCTTCGGCTGGATTCACGATCTTTCGACCGTCGATCCGACCAATATTTTCAATCTGCTCGGGCTGATCCCCTACGATCCGGCGGTGATCTCGCCCTATCTCCATATGGGTATCTGGCCGCTGATCATGGGCATCACCATGTTCTTGCAGCAAAAACTGAACCCGCCGCCACCGGACCCGATGCAGGCGAAATTGTTCCAGTTCATGCCAATCATGTTCACCTTCATGATGGCGGGCTTCCCGGCCGGGCTGGTGATCTACTGGTCGTGGAACAATACGCTGACCATGGCGCAACAATGGTACATCATGCGCCAGACGCGCCTGGATAAGCCGGTGTTTCCGCGGCTGAGGAGCAAATCCTGACCCAGGACGAGGAAGACGCCGCCGCAGCCCTGGAATTTGGCCGTAAGCTGTTCGCCGCCGAATGCCGCTTCTTCCACGGCGCGCAAAATCAGGACCAATTGCCACCCTCGGACCTACCGGAAATTGCTTTTGCCGGGCGATCCAACGTGGGCAAATCGTCGCTGGTCAACGCGCTGACCGGGCATCGGGCACTGGCGCGGGCGTCCAACACGCCCGGCCGCACCAAGCAGTTGAATTTCTTCAATTTGGATGACCGGCTCGGCATGGTCGATATGCCGGGCTATGGCTACGCCCAGGCGGCCAAAGCGGTGAAGCGCGACTGGCAAGGGCTGATGTTCGACTTCCTGCGCGGGCGTCCGACCTTGCGTCGGGTGGTGCTGCTGCTCGATGCGCGCATCCCGTTCAAGGACAGCGATCATGCGGTGATGAAGCTGCTCGATCGTGCGGCCGTGACCTATCAGCTGGTGCTGACCAAGGCTGATGCAGTGAAACCAGCCAGCCTTGCGACCAAGCTGGAACTGACCGAAGCGCTCGCCCGCCGCCATGCTGCCGCCTATCCGTTCGTGCTGGCGACGTCATCGGAAACCGGCATCGGCATGCCGGAACTGCGGAGCGCGCTCGGCGAACTGGCGTTACCCGCGCGCGCTTGACCGGCTATGGCCCCGAGGGCAAAACCGGCCGCCGACTTTTGAATGGATTTCCATGACCGAAACATCCCCCGCCGCGACGTCGGCAGCCCAAGACCAGGCCCGCATCCTCGCCCAGGCCCTGCCGTTCCTGCGTCGCTATGCCGGGGCGACGATCGTGGTGAAGTATGGCGGCCACGCGATGGGCGAAGACCATCTGGCGCAAAGCTTTGGCGCCGATATCGCGCTGCTCAAGCAGGTCGGGCTGAACCCGGTGGTGGTGCATGGTGGTGGGCCGCAGATCAACGCGATGCTCAAGCGACTCGATTTGAAATCCAATTTTATCGATGGGTTACGGGTCACTGATGCGGCAATGGTTGAAGTTGTGGAAATGGTGCTGGCCGGCACCGTCAACAAGCATGTCGCGGGGCTGATCAACCGCGCCGGGGCGCTCGCGGTCGGGATTTGCGGCAAGGATGGCGGCATGATCCGCGCCACCAAGCTGCGCCGCACCAAGATCGATCCGGGCAGCCATATTGAGCAGGTGCTCGACCTCGGGTTCGTTGGCGAACCGGCCCATGTCGATGTCCGCGTCATCCATGCGCTGACCGGCGCCGGGTTGATCCCGGTGATCGCCCCGGTGGGCGTGGGGGATGACGGGCAGACCTACAACATCAACGCCGACACGGTGGCGGGTGCGGTCGCCGGGGCGCTGGGGGCAACGCGGCTGCTGATGCTGACCGACGTGGCCGGCGTGCTGGACAACAACAAAAAGCTTATCCCGGAATTGACCGTGGCGGAGGTGCATGAAGGCATCGCCAGCGGCATGATCAGCGGCGGCATGATCCCGAAAGTGGAAAACTGCGTCGATGCAGTGCGCCAGGGGGTTAAGGGCGCGGTGATTCTGGACGGGCGGCAAAAGCATGCGTGTTTGCTGGAATTGCTGACCCAGGGCGGGTATGGGACGATTATTCGGGCCTAAACCGTGCTATGACGCGTCAACGCGGCAAATGGAGGCAGATTTGTCCCCCGATGGCACGAATACGACAAGCTATGAGCGCGATTTTTACGCCTGGGCCAATGAGCAGGCAGGCCTGCTGCGCGCCGGCCGCCTGGCCGAAGCCGATATTGCCCATATCGCCGAGGAAATCGAAACGATGGGCAGGAGCGAAAAGCGCGAACTGGTCAGCCACCTGACCGTTCTGCTGCTCCATCTGCTCAAATGGCACTATCAGCCAGGGCTACGAAGCCAGTCATGGCGCGCGACAATTCGCATTCAGCGTCGCGATCTGACAGCCCATCTTGACGACAATCCCAGCCTTAAGTCGGTGTTGTCCGAAGCGATTGTCAGAGCATATGGCAATGCAGTGATTGAAGCGGAGGCGGAAACCGGTCTTGCGGAGGCAATATTTCCGGCGGCATGCAAGTGGGGTTTCGAACGGATGATGGACGGGGAATTTTGGCCGGACGCGTAAGCGGCGATGCCGGCATCAACCCCTCTCCCACTCGCAGGGGAATCGCTTGAACGTCTTTAAGCAGTCCTGGTGATGATCTGCTTAAGATATTGATGGTTCCATCCTGCGGCCTTTCGTCGGACCTTTAGGCTGTCTTTGCCTGCGGCGGATCGGATGAGGTTCATGGCCATGTGCTTGATAGTGGCCATATTTTTTGGTCCATGCTCGGTTCTCAATCGCATCAGATCGTCGTGAAAGACAACATCAAGGACCCAATGCAGGCGGTTTTCGATGCCCCAATGGGCGCGCACCGCGCGCGCCAGCAGCCTAGTGTCAAGCGGCATCGATGATAGGAAGAAGCGTCGGGCAATGGAGGTTTTTCCATCGCGCTCGACCTGGGCTTGGACCATTGCGATGGCCTTGAGGCCGGGAAACCTTGGCTCACCGGGGAAGCGACGGTCGGTGGTGAGCCAAGCAACATCGTGGCAGACCCAATGATTTCGGGTCTCGATGCGTCCATGGTCGTTGTCGATTGTTTGGAACGGCCCGCCGCAGGTTTGTGATTGGGTTTCAAAGAACAGCGCCACCTCGTTGGCCAGGCTGGGCTGGTTGTCCTTGAGCGCCAGCAGATAGTCGGCGCCGCGGTCGATAATGGTTTGCGCGATCTTGGTTTGACAGCCCATGGCATCGATGGTGACCAACGCGCCGGTCAGCCGCAGGCGTTCGAGCAGCAAGGGTATTGCGATGATTTCATTTGATTTTGTTCCAACTGCCTGTTGGCCCAGGACCAGGCGCTGACGTGTCGCCCAGGCACTGACGACGTGCAACGGATGGTCCTCGCCGCGTTTGGCGCGCCGCGAAGTCTTGCCATCGAAAGCGACAATATCTGGTTCGTCCTCACGTAAACCATCAACCCAGGAGATGAAGCAGGCAGAAAACAGCTCAGGATCGAGTGCATTTAGCACATCATTAAGGGTGTCATGCGACGGGATACCGTGTGCGTAGGGCAGCAACGTGCGGAGGAAACGTATCTTCTCCCGGCCCCAAAACCGCGTTTCAACGAAGTCCTCCGCGCCAGACAGCGTCGCGCAAAGCACCAAGAGCATGATCTCGGGTAGTGGGTAGATGACCTTTGAGCGCTGACGGGGGTCTTCAAGCGCCGAAAAATGACCAATGAGCGAACGGTCGCCTGACAAGGCCGCCATGTCTGCCTCCTGAAACGTGGAGAATGGCAAGAATCATGGTCAAGCGCGTCGGAACAAGGGGAAAGGCGTTCAAGCGATTGCCCTGCTCCCACTCGGGTCGCGTTGACCCGTTCGGCCACCGGGCGTAAGGATTGGGCCTGGAATTTCGAGGAGTCTCGGCTTGTATGTCCGATGTTCGTGAAGCGCTCATGGTCGGGCGCGGGTCCACCGGCAAACCGGTTGCCCGTCCGCTCAGCCCGCATTTGCAGGTCTATCGCCTGCCGCTGACAGTCATTCTGTCGATCACCCATCGCATTACCGGCGTCGGCCTCGCGATCGGCACTTTGGTGCTGGTTTGGTGGCTGATCGCGGCGGCGAGTTCGGACGCAGCTTACGCCCTTGTGTCGTGGTTCCTGCGCACCCCGGTGGGCTATTTGCTGCTGTTCGGCTGGTCGGCCGCATTGTGGTATCATTTTTGTAACGGGCTGCGCCATCTCGGCTGGGATTTCGGCCATGGGTTTGAACTCAGCCAGTCCCGCGCCAGCAACAGGATGGTGCTGATCGGCACCGTGCTGTTCACCGTGCTTACCTGGATTATCGGCCTCGCGGCGCAGTAAAGGGGCTTAATCATGGCAAATCCAAACAAGGTCGATGTTGCGGTGATGCGGTCAATGCTGAGCCGCGCCCGCGGCCTCGGTGCGGCGAAATCGGGTACGGCGCATTGGTGGGGCCAACGGGTGACGGCGCTGGCGCTGATCCCCCTTGCGGTTTGGTTCGTCGCCACCATCATTCAATTGTCGCATCAACCGCGCGCGGCAGTGGCGCTGTGGATGGCAAGCCCGATCCATGCCGCCCTGCTGCTGGCGCTGCTGGCGGCGATGTTCCACCACATGCAGCTTGGGCTTGCCGTGGTGATCGAAGATTATGTCCACGCCAACCGCACCCGGGTTGGCAGTTTGCTGCTGGTCAAGGCGGCGACCGGCCTGCTGTTCCTGGCCTCGGCCATTTCCGTCGTGCGCCTTGCCGTTGCCGGCTGACGCGATTTTTTACAGGATGCGCTGCGCATGAACGCGATCTCCAAACCATCCCTTGGCGCCTATAACATTGTCGATCACACCTATGACGTGGTGGTGGTTGGCGCCGGCGGATCGGGCCTGCGGGCGACCCTCGGGATGGGGGCGGCCGGCCTCAAAACTGCCTGCATCACCAAAGTGTTCCCAACCCGCAGCCATACTGTAGCAGCCCAAGGCGGCATTGGCGCGGCGCTTGGTAATATGGGGGAGGATGACTGGCGCTGGCATATGTACGACACTGTCAAAGGGTCAGACTGGCTCGGCGATCAGGACGCAATCGAATATATGTGCCGCGAAGCAATCCCAGCGGTTTACGAGCTCGAACATTTCGGCGTGCCGTTCAGCCGCACCGAAGATGGTCGCATCTATCAGCGGCCGTTCGGCGGCCACATGACCGAATACGGCAAGGCGCCGGCGATGCGCGCGTGTGCGGCGGCCGACCGCACCGGCCATGCCATTTTGCACACGCTCTATCAGCAGAGCCTGAAGCACGAGGTTGAGTTTTTCGTCGAGTATTTCGCGCTCGATTTGATCATGGACGAAGAAGGCGTCTGCCGCGGCGTGATGGCCTGGTGCCTCGAAGATGGCTCCATGCATCGCTTCCGGGCGCAGACCGTGGTGATGGCAACCGGCGGCTACGGCCGGACGTATCTGTCCTGCACGTCGGCGCATACTTGCACCGGCGACGGCAACGCGATGGTGCTGCGCGCCGGGCTGCCGAACCAGGATATGGAATTCGTCCAGTTCCACCCGACCGGAATTTTCCCCGCCGGCTGCCTGATTACCGAAGGCGCGCGCGGCGAAGGCGGCTACCTGACCAATTCCGAAGGCGAGCGCTTTATGGAGCGCTACGCGCCGACCGCGAAAGATCTGGCGAGCCGGGACGTGGTGTCGCGGTCAATGACCTTGGAAATCAACGCCGGGCGTGGGGTGGGGCCGAACAAGGACCATATTCTGCTGCATCTGGAGCATCTCGGCGCTGAAATTCTGCATGAGCGGCTGCCGGGGATATCGGAAACTGCGCGGGTGTTTGCAGGCGTAGACGTCAACAAAGACCCGATCCCGGTGCTGCCGACGGTGCATTATAATATGGGCGGCATCCCGACCAATTTGCATGGCGAGGCGCTGCGCCCGACCAAGGATAATCCTGATGCCACCGTGCCCGGCCTGATGGCGGTCGGCGAAGCGGCCTGCGTGTCGGTGCATGGCGCCAATCGCCTGGGCACCAATTCGCTGCTCGATCTGGTGGTGTTCGGCCGCGCGGCGGCGCATCGGGCGGCGGCGACCTTGAAGCCTGGCGCCTCGCAGCGTCCGCTGCCGGCCCGCGCCGGGGAAGCCTCGCTCGATCGGCTTGATAGCGCACGGCACGCCAAGGGCGGCACCAAGGTTGCCGAATTGCGGCTCGACATGCAGCGCGCCATGCAGGCGCATGCGGCGGTGTTCCGGGCGAGTGCCAGCCTGACCGAGGGCGTGAGCAAGATGGGCAAGATTTGGCAGGGTATGGATGACATGTCGGTCACCGATCGTAGCCTGATCTGGAATTCCGACCTGATGGAAGCGCTGGAACTGCAAAACCTGATGGGCAATGCGATGACCACCATGGTTGGCGCCGAAGCCCGCAAGGAAAGCCGCGGCGCCCAGGCGCATGATGATTTCCCCGATCGCGACGACCAAAACTGGATGAAGCACACGCTCGCCTGGTGCGACGACCACGGGCAAGTGAAGCTCGATTATCGCCCGGTGAAAATGCAGACCCTGACCAACGATGTTCAGGTCTTCCCGCCCAAAAAACGCGTCTATTGAGGTCCGCACATGGCTAAATTTTCCCTTCCCGCCAACAGCAAGATGGTCCCCGGCGTGACCCACAAGGCGCCGGCCGGGGCCAAGCGGGTGCGCAATTTCAAGATTTATCGCTGGAACCCCGATGACGGGAAAAACCCGCAGCTGGATAATTTCGAAATCGACCTCGATGCCTGCGGGCCGATGGTGCTGGACGCGCTGATTAAGATCAAGAACGAGGTCGATCCGTCGCTGACCTTCCGCCGGTCCTGCCGCGAAGGGATTTGCGGATCGTGCGCGATGAATATCGATGGCGGCAACACGCTGGCGTGTCTGAAGCCGATTGAGGAATGTGGCGGTGATGCGATCAAGATCACCCCCCTGCCGCATATGCCGGTGCTGAAAGATCTGATCCCCGACCTCAGCCACGCCTATGCGCAACTGCGCAGCATCGAGCCTTGGATGCAGTCCGACACCCCGCCGCCACCGGATGGGGAGCGGATGCAATCGAAGGAAGAGCGCGCCAAGCTTGATGGCATGTGGGAATGCATTTTGTGCTTCTGCTGCTCAACCGCTTGCCCGTCTTATTGGTGGAACGGCGATCGCTATCTGGGGCCGGCGGTCCTGCTGGCCGCGTATCGCTGGATCGCCGACAGCCGGGACGAGGCGACCGGCGCGCGGCTTGATGCGCTCGAAGACCCGTTCAAGCTTTATCGCTGCCACACCATCATGAACTGCACCGAAACCTGCCCGAAAGGCCTGAACCCGGCGAAAGCTATTGCTGAGATCAAGCATCTAATGCTGGAACGCCAGGTCTAGGCGCATTGTTCAAAGGCACCGCAGCCGACAAAGGCGTGTGGTGGGACAGTTTGTTCATCGACCATGCCGTGCTGCGGCTTGGCTGGTCTAATTTCGCCACCGTCATTCCCGGCAAGCTGTACCGCAGCAACCACCCGACGCCGGGGCGGTTGGCGCGGTTGCGGGCACGCTACGGGCTGCGCACTCTGATAAATTTACGCGGCAAGCGTGATTGCGGGTCTGACGCGCTGTCGCGCGACGCGGCGGCGCGGCTGGGGATGGACCATCTCGACCTGCCGTTCGAAAGCCGGGGCGCACCGCAGCGCGACCGGATTTTGCGGTTTTACGACGCTTATCAGACCATGGCGTTTCCGGCGCTGATGCATTGCAAGTCCGGCGCCGACCGGGCGGGGCTGGCATCGGGCCTGGCGTTGATGTTCGAGGGCGGCAGCACGGCCGATGCGCTGGGGCAGTTATCCCTGCGGTTTGGGCATTTCAGCCGGGCATCAACCGGGATTCTGGACGCCTTCTTCCTGCATTATCGGGCCACCGGCGAAGGGCGGATCGGCTTTGTCGACTGGGTGCGCGACGAATATGATGAGGACGCGGTGCGCAGCCAGTTTCGCGCCCACGGGCTGGCGGAGTTTATCACCGATGGGGTACTGCGCCGGGAGTAAGGCTGGACGGGCTGTAAGGAACTAGCTAATTTTGGTACAGTGTGTTACATTACGACGTATCGAGAAAATTGCCCGAAAGCTCATTTGATGACCCAGCGTTCAATCCTTTTTACCGGCGCGGTTGGCGACCCGGTGCGATTCAACCTGCTGCTTGATACTATCATTGATTGCCGTCGGCATTTCGAATTACCGATCGTGGTGTCGACCTGGCGGCATGAGTAGGCCAGGTATCCCGAACTTCTGGCGCGGCTTCAAGGGCTTGGGGCGCATATTGTGGAGCAGGTCCCGCCCAATTTGATGCTGCAGGGGCAAATCCTGCATCAAATAGCTTGCCTCGATCTTGGGCTTGATTTGCTGGATGAGGATTGTTTCGTGCTGACCCTTAAGCCTGATACCAGCAACCATGTTGATATCGTCGATTTCCTTGCCGCCGTTCCAACCCCGCTTCCAAGAGTGCGGGCGATGCCGTCGCCATTCCGGGAGCGATTCCATATTCGTCCCTTTTTTGCAGCACAGCCCTTCTATATCAATAATATCACTTTCGCCGGTCGTGCGGGAGATATGCGCTTGCTTTGCCGCCTGCCATTCCTGACCCCGCTGCGCTATTTTCGCCTCGGGCCGGAGCAGATGCTGTGGGCACCGGCCTTTGTGCAGGACATTCCGGTACTTGATGCTTTTTTGCGCACAAATGCCGGATTGGTCTTTGATGATCGGTATCAGTTTGCGACCTTGCGCAACGTTTTGGTCAGCGAGCCGATTTTTGCCCGCGCGATCGCCTGCGCGATGATCGCCATGCAGGAGAATTTCACCTTCCTCGGTACCGACCCGTTGCAGGCGACCGCGGGCGAGATGGTGCGGGAGATGACACTGGAAGACATGCTGTGGGCGCCCAGTGATCTGCCGCATTTTGCTAGCCACCCGACCTGCTATACGAATGGGTTTCGGACCTTCGGGCTTGTCGACGCAGTGATGAATGGCGCCTATGCGCAGTCGGCGTTTGGCGACGCGGTCATGGCGTCAATCGCTACCTATATGCGGCCGGGGGCTCTGGCCGATCAACGCGCCGCGAAGCTAAGCCTGCATGCCGAGGCGGCCCGTCTGGGCGCGCGGATCGAGCAGGAGGCGGGGATCACTGGGGTGAAAAGTCTGGTTGATGGCCCGTTTCGGCGGCAGGTTCAGGGTGCGCAGGCTGGTTGGTCGGTCGCCAATTAAAACGGCCATAATGCGTCACTTGAGG
>JANXRN010000366.1 GCA_025352995.1 Acetobacteraceae bacterium | reverse complement strand
TGGGTCAACATCAAGGGCGCTTGGTATAAGTCCAATCCGTTCTTCCCGATCAACACGTTGCAGCGCATGCGCGGCGCGATCGCCGCCCAGGAAGCCGGGGTATTCGCCGCCTACGTCACTCGGATTTACGATGATATGTGGACGCGCGGCCTCGATATGGGCCAGGCGGATATTTTCGCCGCCTCGATGCAAGCCGCCGGGCTGCCGGGCGATCAAATTCTCGCTTTGTCGCAAACTGCTTCGGTGAAGCAGCGCCTGCTCGACAACACCCAGGCCGCCTTCGAACACGGCGCCTTCGGCAGCCCGAGCTTTCTGGTCGGCGAGGAGCTTTGTTTCGGCAAGGATCGCCTGCGCGATGTCGAGGACGAAATCATCCGCACCAAATCGGCGGCCTGAATTCGCCCACCGCCAGCCTGGTCGCACGAATTTGGTTGTCAGATCGTCCATCGCGCGCTATCAATGATATCGAGCGACCTGGAGCACCAAAAATGACCGACCTTTTAGTGCGCAATATCGACGAACGCCTCGTCCGCACCCTCAAGGAACGCGCAGGAATGCATGGCCGCAGCGCGGAAGCTGAACATCGCGAAATCCTCGCCGCCGCCCTGACCCGCCCTAGCAAGCGCGGCTTTGCCGAAGTGCTGGCTGCCATGCCAGACATTGGCGACGATACGGACTTTACCAGGGTGCAATCCAACAAGGCGGCGCCGGGTGTACTTGATTGATACCAATGTGGTGAGCGAGGCCCGCAAGCAAGCGCGTGCCAACCCGGGGGTAACGAGCTTCTTTCGCACCGCCGCTGCCGCCAACACCCAACTTTATCTGTCCGCCATTTCCCTCGGAGAACTGCGGCGCGGCGTAGAACTCGTGCGTCACCGCGGCGACATCCCGCAGGCCAATCTGCTTGAAACTTGGCTTTTGACCATCATTGCGGACTTCTCCAACCACATCCTGTCCTTCGACGTCGATGCCGCTCAGATCTGGGGCAAATTGCGCGCGCCCGACCCTGCCCATGAGCTCGACAAGCAAATAGCCGCCATCGCGTTGCTGTATGATCTGACCTTGGTTACCCGCAACGTCGCCGATTTTGCCGGAACCGGCGTGCGGCTGGAAAATCCGTTCACCGCAGCGCCCAATTGACACATACCAACCAGTTGGTATTTACCGTGCATGGATATTCCCAAACCAGCCAACGCCGGCACCAAACTGCTCCTGGCCGCGCGCGACGTCATCCGCCGCAAGGGCTACAGCGCTACCTCGGTCGATGAGCTTTGCGCCACCGCCGGCGTCACCAAGGGCGCGTTCTTCCATCATTTCGCCAGCAAGGAAGCTCTCGCCGTCGCTGCCGCCAATGATTGGTCAACCACCACCAGCGCCTTGTTCGCCGGCGCATCCTACCATCATCATGCCAATCCGCTCGACCGGGTGCTGGCCTATCTCGATTTCCGCGCCAGCCTGATTGACGGCCCTGTGGAGGGCTTCACCTGCCTGGTCGGCACGATGGTGCAGGAAGCCTTTGTTGCAAGCCCCGCGATCCGCGATGCCTGCGACGCCAGCATTTCCGGGCACGCGGCAACCCTCGAAGCCGATATCGCGGCAGCCCTCGCCCAGCACGGCGTTGCCGGCATGTCCGCCCAATCCCTCGCTTTGCACACCCAGGCGGTGCTGCAAGGTGCCTTCATCCTGGCCAAAGCCCGCAACGGGCCGGAACTGGCGCGGCAGAGCATCGCCCATCTCAAGCATTATTTTCGTTTGCTGTTCCGAGCACCGCCTAATGAGGTCCCATCATGACCAAAATCGCCCCCTGCCTCTGGTTCAACGGCCAGGCGGAAGACGCGGCCAATTTCTATGTTAGCCTGTTCACCGATGCCGCGATCACCCAGATCTCCCGCTACGGCGCCGGCGCACCCTTCCCGGCCGGCACGGCTTTAGTGGTCGAATTCACCCTGGCGGGCGCACGTTACCAGGCGATCAATGGCGGCCCGCAGTATCAGTTCAGCCCCGCCATATCGCTATCCATTGCCTGCAAGGACGCCGCGGAAATCGATCATTTCTGGACCGCGCTGACCGAAAATGGTGGCAGTGAGGTCCGTTGCGGTTGGCTCATCGACCGCTTCGGCGTGTCCTGGCAGGTGGTGCCGGACGGGCTCGGGGCTCTATTATCCGCCCCCGATCCCGCCCGCCGCAATCGGGCAATGCAGGCAATGATGGGGATGACCAAGCTCGACCTCGCCGCCATGCGGGCGGCCGCCGATCGGGCAAGTTAAGGGTCGCCCTGCCCCGCGATCCTCTGCTACCACGCACCATGGGCGAAATTCGCGACGCCGCGCGCACCCGCGCACGCATTATGGAAGCCGCGCGCGATGAATTTGCCGCGCGCGGGTTCGCCGGCGCACGCATGGCCGCAATTGCCGAACGGGCCGGCATCGTCAAGCAATTGCTTTACCATTACTTCGCCAGCAAGGACGTCCTGTTCGAGGCCACCGTTGCCAGCAAGTTCGAGCAGCACCGCGCCGCCCTGCCGGAGCTTGAAGGGCCGGGTGCCGCCTTCGTGCGCCAGTTCCGCGCGGCCTATCGCGATGCGGTGTGGATCAGGCTGATGACCTGGGAAGCCGCCACAAATGAAGCCGGCGGTCGCATGGTGGGTGAAGATGTCAGGCGCGAAGCCACCGCCCGCCAGACCGCCAACATTGCCGCCCGCCAGGCCAGCGGCGAATTGCCCGCCGATCTGCCGACCGAATTGCTGCAGCTCGCGATCTACGCGCTCGGCATCTTCCCGGTCGCCTTCCCGCAAAGCACCGAAATGATCACCGGCCGCACCGCGGACGATCCCGCCTTTCAGACCGCCTGGTCCGAATTTCTCGCCGAGCTTGCCCGCCGTCTGGCCCTTGCAACCTGACCCGCCCACCCCTTCTATGGTTCTGACCCGATCGAGGAGAACGCCATGCCCGTCAACGTCATCTACAAAACCAATGCCACTGCAACCGGCGGCCGCGACGGCGCGGCCAAATCCGATGATGGCTCGGTCGACGTGAAACTGATCGTGCCGAAAGAAATGGGCGGCCCGGGCGGGGTTGGCGCCAATCCGGAAAAACTGTTCGCCGCCGGCTATTCGGCCTGCTTCCTCGGCGCGATGAAGGCGGTGTCCGGCAAGGAAGGCGTGAAAGTCCCAGCCGACGCGACCGTCACCGCCACCATCGGCTTCGGCCCGCGGTCCGAAGGTGGCTACGGCATCACCGCCGATCTGGCGATCAGCCTGCCTGGCGTCGATCGCGAAGCCGGCAAGAAACTGATGCACGCCGCCCATGCCGTCTGCCCCTATTCCAACGCCACCCGCGGCAATATCGATGTCGGGCTGACCTTGGTTTAATTTACCAATTGTAAAATTAATCCAGAGCGATAGAATGGTGCCTCCCATTCCATCGCTCCGGAGCCGCCATGCACGCCCACGGCCGCATTGCCCTTACGCTTATCCTCAACGGTGCCCCCTGCACCGCCAGCGTCGCGCCATCGGACACATTGCTCGATTTGCTGCGGGATCAGCTCCATCTCACCGGCACCAAAAAAGGCTGCGACATGGGCGCGTGCGGCGCCTGTACCGTGCTGGTCGATGGCAGGCGGATAACATCTTGCCTCACCCTCGCGCTCGCCCATGATGGCGCTGCCGTCACCACCATCGAAGGCATCGGCACGCCAGACGAACCCCATCCGCTGCAAGCCGCCTTCATCCGCCATGATGCGCTGCAATGCGGCTATTGCACCCCCGGCCAGATCATGTCCGGCATCGCCGTCATCGCGGAAAACCCATCGAGCCGCGACGCGATCCGCGAGGCGATGAGCGGCAATCTCTGCCGCGGCGGCGCCCATCCCAACATCATCGACGCCATTGCCGAGGTGGCCGGACTATGAACGGCTTTACCTATGCCCGCGCGGCAACGCTTGCCGAAGCGATCGGTGGCACCTTCATCGCCGGCGGCACTGACCTGCTGCAATTATGGAAAATCGGTGCGGCCACACCTGCCGCCCTGGTCGACATCACCAGCCTGCCGCTCGCCGGTATCACCACCAGCGCAAACGGCGTCCTGATCGGCGCCGTCGCCCGCCTAGCCGATGTCGCCCGCCATCCAGCCGTGCCCAAGCTGGTCACCGACGCGATCATGGCCAGCGCCAGCGGGCAAATCCGCAACATGGCGACAGTGGGCGGCAATCTTCTGCAACGCACCCGCTGCCCCTATTTCCGCAGCGCCGATTTGCCCTGCAACAAGCGCGCGCCCAACAGTGGTTGCGGCGCCATCGCAGGCCAAAACCGCGCCGCCGCTTTGTTCGGCGCGAGCCTTGCCTGCGTCGCCAGCCACCCGTCCGACCTCGCCGTGGCGCTAGCAGCCCTCGATGCCGAAATCGATATCCACGGCGCCACCGGCCCGCGCCGCCTCGCCATCGCCGATTTCTACCGCCTGCCCGGTGACGCGCCGGAGCGTGACACGATGCTTGCCCCAGGCGAGCTCATCACCGGCATTTTCATCCCGACCCCGACCGGCCGCACCATTTATCTCAAAATCCGCGACCGTGCGTCGTTCGAATTTGCCGTGCTGTCAGTCGCCGTCAGCCTCACGGTCGAAGCTGGCATCATCATCCGCGCCCGCATCGTTGCCGGATCGGTCGCGCCAATGCCCTGGCGCCTGCATGCGGTCGAAGCAGCCCTGATCGGCCGCGCACCCGACGCCGCCAGCTTCACCGCCGCCGCCGCAGTGGCCGCCGAGGGCGCGCAACCGCTCCCCCACAATAATTTCAAAATCACCCTATTGCGCCGCGCTGTCGCCCGTGCGCTGGGAGAGGCCGCATGAACGCCGCAAGCCCGATCCGGTTCGAAGCCAACCTCAAAGTCACCGGCCGCGCCGTCTATCCCGGCGAAACCTCAGCCGACAACATGCTCTACGCCGCGCTCGTTGAAGCGCCGATCGCCAGTGGCGAAGTGCTGTCGCTCGATGCCAGCGCCGCTCGCCTGGTTCCAGGCTTCGCCGACATCATCTCCTACCCGGAAGCCCAAACCCTCAAGCGATCCGGCATGATCGCCCTCGCCCGAGACCCCATCATCCACCTCGCCGGCCAACCCGTCGCCCTCGTCGTTGCCGAAACCCTGCTCGCCGCGCGAACCGCCGCAGCCGCGGTGCGGGTGGAATATCGCGTGACCCCGCCTGCCCTCGCACTCGATCCCGCTTTGGCCCGCGCGCCCAAAACCCCCGGCCGCATCCCCGCCGAAAGTCAACGCGGAGACGCCGATGCCGCCATCGCCCGCGCCGATCTGGTGATCACCAACCGCACCGAAACCGCGGTCAACAACCACCACCCGATGGAACCCCACGCCGTGGTCTGCTGGTGGGACGGCGACTATGCCCATGTCCACACCAACACCCAGTCCGTCTTCGGCACCCGTGCCGCCATCGCCCATTGCTTTGACATGCCGGCCGATAAAATCCGTGTCGTCGCCCGCTTCCTCGGCGGCGGCTTTGGCTGCAAGGGCCAACTCTGGTGGCCCTGGATGATGCTCGCCATGCTCGCCGCCCGCCGTACCGGCCGCCCGGTGCGCCTCGAATATACCCGCGCCCAGCTTTTCACCCTCGCCGGCCGCCGCGCCGCCACCCTCCAGGACCTCACCCTCGGCTTCACCGCCGATGGCACGCTCACCGCCATCAACCATGACGTCATCGCGCAAACCGCCACCCAGGGCGATTATTACGACGGCACGCTCGGCGTTTCGCGCTGGCTCTATAGCTGCCCCAACGTCACCACACGCCAGCGCCTGGTCGCCACCAACGAAGCCCAACCCATCCCAATGCGCGCCCCCGGCAGCGCCCCCGGCAGCTTCGCCCTCGAAACCGCCTTCGACGCCGCCGCCGAACAGCTCGGCATCGACCCGATCGAGCTCCGCGCCCGCAATTTCGCCGCCCGCGATGAAGACCATGACCTTCCCTGGAGCAGCAATTCCCTGCTCGACTGCACGCGCGTCGGCGCCGAGCGCTTCGGCTGGGCCCAACGCCCCAAAACCCCGGTCCGCGACGGCCGCTTCCTGGTCGGCACCGGGATGGCCAGCACCTATTACCGCCAGCGCTGGCAGCCAGCGAAGGTCCG
>JANXRN010000350.1 GCA_025352995.1 Acetobacteraceae bacterium | reverse complement strand
TTCGATCGATACAATCCCGCCGCGAAATATCTCGGCGAAGAACGCCCCGGTATAAAGCGACAGCACAATGGTCGCCGCCAGGGTCGCGGGGATCTGCACGTTCAGCACCACCGGCAGCGCGTAGTAGAACCACACCATCAGCACCAGCAGCGGCATGCAGCGAAACACTTCGATCAACGCGACCAGCGGCGCGTTGATCCACCAGGATTTCGATAGGCGCAGCATGCCGGCTGCTAGGCCGAAAATCAGCCCGAGAAGAATCGTGCCGAAGGTGAAGGCGAGGGTGACCAGCACGCCTTGGACGAAAAGTTGTTCGTAGCGCCAGAGAAAGCTGAAGTTCCAGACGTAGCCCATTAAGGAAGACTCTTCTTTTTGTGAACAAAAAGAAGCAAAAAAACTTCCCGACGGGACTGCCTAGCCGTTGGCTCGGGTCCCTCCGCAAGGGCACGGCAACCGTACCAAAGTGTGAAAAAGTTTTTTTGGTTCTTTTTGTTCACAAAAAGAACATCCTTTCTTTCTTAGAACGACAAATCATTGGGAATATCCGCCCGCGTCGCCCCGGTCATTTCAATCCCCGCAATCAGCCACTCGCGAATTTGCCCGGTGCCCCGGTTCATATCCAGCCACGCATCGACCACTTCCCGCAGCCTTGTATCCGGCTCCCGCCGCAGCCCGATGCAGCTTGGCAGGGCAAAAATCGGGTTGCCGAGCAGCACGAAGCGGCCAAGGCCAGGGTTTTTGCCCAGCGCGCTCAGCGCCAGCATGGCGGCGAGGATGTTCACGTCAGCGCGGCCGGAATTCATCGTCAAGATGGCCTCGTCGGGCTTTTCCACCACCACCAGCTGCGCCTTGGGGGCAAAGCGGCGGGCGGCGACATCGTGCAACGACCCGCGATCGACGACGATGCGGACTTCGGGCTTGTTGAGGTCTTCCCAGTTTTTCGCCTCGAAGCCTTTTTTCAGGATCGCACCGAACGGATGGATCAGCATCGGCTTGCTGAAAGTGATCGACAGCGCGCGGGCCGGGGTTGGGTTGAGCGCGAAGGCAAGGTCGATCTTGTTGGTTTGCAAATCGAGCACCGCGTTGCCGTACGTGCTTTCGACATATTCAACCTTGGCGTCGAAAATCTTGGCGATGTCGGCGGCCATCGCGGTGCAGGCGCCGACCCAGTTGCCCGACGCCAAATCCTTGCTGAAATAAGGCAGGGCGCCGGGGAAGGCGGCCACGCGCAGGGTTTTGGTTCGGCTGACCCGATCAAACGCGCTTTCGGTCGCGGTCTGGGCTTGGGCGCTGCCGATGAACATGGCTGGGCTGGCGATTGCCATGCCGGCAAGCAGGCGGCGGGAGAGTTGGTTGGTCATGGCGCAAGCTCCTTCGGTGATTACATGCCCAAATATGCGCGACGGACATCTTCATTGGCAGCGATTTCTTTGGCGGTGCCCTGCATGACCACCCGGCCGGTTTGCAGAACATAGGCGCGGTCGGCGATTTCGAGCGCTTCGACCAGCCGCTGTTCGACCAGCAGCACCGTCACCCCAAGGTCGCGGATGCGGACGACGGCCGCCAGAATGTCATCGACCAGCTTGGGCATGATGCCCTGGCTCGGTTCATCGAGCATCAGCAGGCGCGGCTGGGTCATCAGCGCCCGCCCGATCGCCAGCATTTGCTGTTCGCCACCCGACAGGGTTTCGGCGCGTTGGGCCAGGCGTTCGGCCAGGCGCGGGAACAAGGTGAACACCAGATCAAGCGGCTTGAAGCGGTCGGGATCGCCGCGCTTGGCATAGGCGCCGAGGCGGAGATTATCTTCGACCGACAGGCGCGGGAACAGCCGGCGGCCTTCCGGCACCAGCCCGATGCCGGCGCGGGTGATCATGTGGCCGGGCACCCCGGCGAGCGATTTCCCGTCGAGGCTGATGGTGCCTTCGGTTACCACCTGGCCGGAAATCGCTTTGAGCAAGGTGGATTTGCCCGCCCCGTTGGCGCCGACGACGGCGACGATCTCGCCTTTGGCCACAGTCATGCTGACGCCTTGCAGCGCGCGCAGCCCGCGATAGCTCGCCGACACATTATCCAGCACCAGGATCGGGTCAGGTCGCATAGCGGTCGCCGAGATAGGCACGGATGACGTCGGGGTTGCGCACGATTTCGGCCGAAGTGCCGATGGTCAGAATTTGGCCGAGATTCAACACCACCGCGCGTTCAACCAAGGGCAAAACGATTTCCATGACATGTTCGACCATGATGATGGTGACCCCGCGCGCCGCCACGTCGCGGATCAGCTGCACGCCGGATTGCGCCTCGGTCGGGGTCAGACCGGTAAGCATTTCGTCGAGCAGCAGCAATTGCGGTTCGGTAGCGAGTGCCCGCGCGACTTCCAACCGACGTTTTTCGGGCGGCGACAGCGCCCAGGCCGGGCGGTCAATGCGGGCATCGAGGCCACAAAACCCGATCATGTCGGTCGCTGCCCGCATCGCGGCACCTGGCGCCTTGTGGCGCAGGAAGGCGCCGACCATGACGTTTTCCAGCACCGTCATCGTATCGAAGCTGCGCACCACCTGGAAGGTGCGCGCCACCCCCCGCTCGGCGCAGGCGACGGGGCCAAGGCCCGACAGGCGCGCGCCGTTGAGCAGGATTTCCCCGGTATCGGGCGTGACCTCGCCGGCAATTGAATTGAACAAGGA
>JANXRN010000335.1 GCA_025352995.1 Acetobacteraceae bacterium | reverse complement strand
CGACGATGTCGGAATGGAGCGCGAACCCAAGTCCGGTCAGGTTCAGCCGCGATTGTTCTTCCATCAGGATGATCGAATAGCGCCGATCCGCCCCCGCGCCACCCCATTCCGCCGGAATCGCGGCGCACAGAAAGCCCTGTTCCCCCGCCTTTTTCCAAGCCCAGCGCGGGACTTCGCCCGCTTCTTCCCAGGCTTCATGATGGGGCGCGAGTTCCCGTTCCATGAAGCGTCGCACCTGCTGGCGGAAGATGTCATGGTCTTCGGTGAACAAGGTGCGTTGGATCATCGTCATTCCTCCGGCCCCCGATTGCCGCGCGGGCGCTTTGTAAATTTTCTAACAGATGTTTGATTTCAAACGCAAGCGTGGCTAGCCTGCCGCAACCAAGCAGCCAACCGGGGGACCAGACATGATCATCGAAAAGCGCACCTACACTTTGCTGCCCGGCATGATGCCGGCGTTCCTGGCACTTTACGAAGCTGAAGGTCTGGCGCTTCACACCAAATACCTGCCGCTGCTCGGCTATTTCACCTCCGATATCGGCCCGCTCAACCAGGTCATCACATTATGGGGCTATGACAGCATGGCGCAGCGCGAGGAATTGCGGACCCAGCTTTACGCCGATCCGGCCTGGATCGCCTTTGGCCCCAAGACCACCCATTTCATCCAGAAGATGGAATCGGCGATTTTGAAGCCCACAAGCTGGTCGCCGATACGATAGCGGGCTGGCGCATGCCGCGCGGATGGGCATAGACTTCCGATCTGGTCTTGGCAGGAGCAAAGCAATGATGTCGGCAAAATGGGTTGTGCGTGCGTTGTTTGCGGCAACCGCGTTGGTGGCGGCTGAAGCGCCGGCGCTGGCGCAGAAATCGGCGGATACGCTGCGGGTGGTCTGGTGGGTCCAACTCGTCAACGTCAATCCGTATTTCAACCAGCTGCGCACTGGCCTGATCGTTGCCCATCATGCGTTTGACGGGCTGGTTTATCGCGATCCGAACGGCTTCGTCATCAAGCCGGCGCTGGCGACGTCGTGGAAATATGTTGATCCCACCACCATCGAATTCGCCCTGCGCCGCGGGGTGAAGTTCCATGACGGCAGCCCGTTCACCGCCGATGACGTGGTCTACACCATCAATACCGTGCTGAAAGACAAGCAGGTTTCCGTGCCGAGCAACTTCACCTGGATTGATGGCGCTGACAAAGTCGATGAGTTCACCGTGCGGCTGCGCACCAAGCGGGTGTTCCCGGCAGCGATGGAATATCTCGCCATGGTATTACCGATCATCCCGCAAGCCTATCGCGAAAAAGTTGGCTATGACGCTTATGACAAGCTGCCGGTCGGCGCCGGCCCGTACAAAATCACCCGCGTGGATGGCGTGAACCAGATCGATTTAGAACGGTTCGAGGATTACTATAAGGACGCGCCGAAAACCCGCCCGGCGATCCGCAAACTCACCATCCATGAAGTGACCGACGCCACCACTGCGCAGAACGAGATTATCGGCAACAAGGCCGATTGGACCTGGGACGTTATCCCCGACATGGTCGATAAGTTGGGCGCGCTGCCCTATCTGAAGACCGAACGCGCCGAAACCATGCGGGTGAATTTGCTGAACCTTGATGCCGCAGGGCGCACTGGCGCGGATAATCCGCTGACCAAGCAGAAAGTCCGGCAAGCGATCATCCATGCGATTGATCGTGAATCCATCGCCAAGAATCTGATGCAAGGCGGATCGCGGGTGCCGCAGGCGCCGTGCTTCCCGACCCAGTTTGGCTGCGATGGGGCGGCCGCGGTGCAGTATTCGTATGATCCGGCCAAGGCCAAGGCTTTGCTGGCCGAAGCCGGCTATCCGAATGGTTTCGAAACCGAACTGGTATCTTACGTGCTGCCGCAATTCGAAGGCGCGGTGCAAAACTACCTCAAGGCTGTCGGCATCAATGCCAAGGTGACGCATCTGCAAGTGCAGGCGCTGATCCAGCGGCAGTTGGAAGGCAAGAACCCGATCGATTTCGGCAATTGGGGCAGCTATTCGGTAAACGACGTGTCGGCGTTCCTGCCGCAATATTACAGCGGCGCGTTTGAAGTTGGTACGTTCAGCACCGGCGATTTTGCGCGCGACGCCGAAGTGCAACGGCTGGTGATCGCCGGCAGCAGCACCACCGATCCGGAAGAGCGCAAGAAGAACTACTCAGCTGCCATCAAGCGGATTACCGAGCAGGCCTTCATCGTGCCGATGTTCACCAATGTCGGCACCTATGCTTATCGCAAGGAATTGTCCTTCAAGCCATGGCCGGATGAAATGCCGCGCTTCTATTTGTCGAGCTGGAACTAGCGCGCGATCGCTTTTGGTGGCTTCACCAAAAGCGTGAATCGCCCGCTCAAACAAAGAGTTAGAGTGTAATGAGTGAGCGAAAGTGAACCCATCATGCTCTAACCCGCCAGCAGGCATTCAATCTGATGCGAGTTGAGGTCTCGTGGCAGCGGGACCTCAATCGCGCACCGCGCTTCGGCCACCGGGCAGCGCGGATGGAACCGACAGCCCGGCGGCACGTTAGCCGGATCGGGATACAAATCCCCCAACCCAACATCGGGGATGCCCAAGCCCGGTTCCGGCGTCAGCACGGACGCAAGCAATGCCTTGGTATAGGGATGTGACGGCGCGGCAAACAGATCATCCGTGCTGGCCTGTTCAACCATGCGGCCGAGATACATCACCGCCACCCGATCGCTGATATGTTCGACAACTGCTAGATTATGGCTGATGAAAATGTAAGTCAGGCCAAGATCGCGGCGCAATTCATCGAGCAAATTCAAGATTTGTGCCTGCACCGAAACATCAAGCGCCGACGTCGGCTCATCACAGACCACGATCCGCGGGCGCAATACCAGGGCACGCGCAATCGCCACCCGCTGGCGTTGCCCACCGGAAAGCTGCGCCGGCAACCGATCTGCGATGCTGCCGGGCAAGCCAACCCTGATCAGCATTTCCTCTACCCGGCTTGCCTGGTCGCGCGCTGCAATGCCCTGCGCCTGCAACGGCATCGCCACAATGTCGCGGATACGCCGGCGCGGATTGAGTGACGAAAACGGGTCCTGAAACACTGGCTGGATCAGCCGCGCCCGTTCGCGGCGGTTCATGTCGGCCAGGCGCTGGCCCTCAACCAGGATTTCGCCTGAACTGACCGGCAACAGCCCGAGGATCAGCCGCGCCAGGGTCGATTTCCCGCAGCCGGATTCGCCGACAATGCCCAAGCAACTGCCGGTTTCAACCGCGAAAGATACGCCATCAACCGCGCGGATTGTCCGGTCGGTGGAAAACACCCCGGTGCTTTGCCGGAACGCCCGCGTCGCGTTGCGCACTTCAATGGCGATGCTCATTGCAGGTGACACAAATAGCGATGGCCGGCGCCATCATCACGCGACGGTACCGAAATCGCGCAGGCCGGCATTGCATGCACGCAACGATCACGAAATCCGCAGCCGACGAACCCGTCGGCGATGCGTGGCACGGTGCCGGGGATGCTGCCCAACGGTTCGCCCCGCTTGATCGTGCCGGGCACGGGCACGCAGGCCAGCAGGCCCCGTGTGTAAGGATGGCGCGGGTTGGCAAACAGATCGGTAGCGGACGCGGATTCCACCACCTCCCCGGCATACATCACGCTCACCTTGTGGGCGATGCGCGCCACCACCCCGAGATCATGGGTGATCAATAAAATTGCCAGCCCCAGTTCTTGTTGCAGATCGCGCAGTAATCGCAGGATTTGCGCCTGCACTGTGACGTCCAGCGCCGTCGTTGGTTCGTCGGCAATCAGCAATTCCGGATCGCACATCAGCGCCATCGCGATCATCACACGCTGCCGCAGCCCGCCTGACAATTGATGGGGATATTGCGCCAGCCGCATGCCCGGCGCGGTGATCCCAACTTTGGCGAGCAGTTCGGCCGCCCGATCCAGCCCTTGTTGCTTGCTCACCCGGCGATGGCGCACCAGTACTTCGGCCATTTGCGAGCCGACCGTGTAAGCGGGGTTGAGGCTGGTCATTGGTTCCTGGAAAATCATCGCCATCCGGTCGCCGCGCAGTTTTTGCAAATCGCGTTCGGACAGGCCGAGAATATCCTGCCCATCAAACCGCATATGCGCGGCGTGGCGCTTGGCGCCGCGCGCCAGCAGCCCCATCACCGCCAATGCCGAAACCGATTTGCCGCACCCTGACTCGCCCACCACGCAATGGGTTTGCCCGCGTTCGACCCGCAGCGATACGCCGCGGATTGCCTCGATTTTGGGGTTGAAGCGGACCCGCAGGCCTTCGACATCCAGCAGGGCAGGGGCGTCATGCATCGCGCGCGGCCCCCAACCGATCGCGCAATCCGTCGCCGAGTAGATTGATCCCCAGCACCAGCACGAATAACGCAACGCCCGGCACCAGAATCACCCAAGGGCTGAAATACATGTAGTCCTTGGCTTCGGCGATCATCAGGCCCCAGGACGGCAATGGCGGCGGAACCCCGAGGCCGAGGAACGACAAAGCCGCTTCCAGCAAAATCGCCAGCGCCATTTCCAACGTCGCCACCACGATCAGATGATGGACGATGTTGGGCAGCACTTCGCGCACCAGAATATGCGGCAACGAACAGCCGGCCGCCCACGCAGCACTGATGTAATCCAGCGTCCGCACCTGCATCGTTGTCGTTCGCGCCACCACCGCAAAACGCTCCCACAGCAGCAGCCCGAGGGTGAACACCACCACCGCGAGCGAACTGCCGACGAAGGACACCACGGTCAGCGCCACCAGAATAAGCGGGATCGACAGGCGGCAGGTGATGATGAACATCACCACCGCATCGACCCGCCCGCCGAAAAACCCGCCAATCACCCCGAGCGTAATGCCGATCGCACCGGAACAAATGACGACAAGAGTGCCGATCAGCATCGAAATCCGCGCGCCGTAAATCAGCCGCGACAGATAATCCCGGCCTAGTTGGTCGCTGCCCAGCCAATGCCCGGCTACCCCGCCATCCATCCAGATCGGCGGGATCATCCGTGCCTCAAGATTTTGCACGAACGGGTCCTGCGGGGTGATCCACGGCGCCAGCAGCGCCACCAGCGCAATGCAGACGACGATCACCACCCCCAGCCCAAACGCCACCCGCCGCACATCGAACCGCATCAGCCGATCCTCAGCCGCGGATCGAGCACCGCGTTGAACAAATCGGCAATCAGGGTCAGCGCGATATAAATCGTTGCCAGGAACAGCACCACCGCTTGCACCACCGGGAAATCATTTTTGGCAATGGATTCCCAGGCGAGATACCCAACACCGTTGAGCGCGAAAACCGATTCGATCACGATCGACCCGCCGAGCATGAAGCCCAACTGCACTGCCGCCACCGCCACCACCGGCATCGCCGCGTTGCGTAGCGCGTGCTTCATTACCACGCTCATCCGGGTCAGCCCTTTTGCCCGCGCGGTGCGGACATAATCTGACGCCAGCGCATCGACCATGCCGCCACGGGTCAGCCGCATCAGCGCCGGCACCGCCGAAAATGCCAGCACAAAGCCGGGCAGCACGTAGCCGGTCCAGGTTTCAACGCCGGAAATCGGTAGCAACTGCCACTTCACCCCGAGCCAGATCACCAGCACCAGCCCGAGCCAGAAGCCCGGCATCGCCTGGCCGACAACGGCGACCATCATGATGCCGCGATCCCAGATGCGGCCTTCATTCATCGCCGCGATGATGCCAAGCGGCAGCGCCAGGCACAGCGCGATGACGAGGCCGGTGGCGCCGAGGGTGAGGGTAACGGGCAAGCGGCCCTTGATGAGTTCGCTGACTGGCGCGTGATATAAATAAGATCGCCCGAGATCGCCGGACGCGATGCCGGCCACCCAACTGACAAACTGGATCGTGAGCGGTCGGTCCAGCCCATAGGCTTTGCGGATCGTTTCGACATCTTCTTGCGTCGCCTGGGCGCCGGCCATGGAAACGGCGACGTCCCCCGACAGGCGCGTCAGCGCGAAGCTGATCGTGAGCACCGTCAGCAACACCAGAACAGCCAGCAGCAAGCGCCGGGCGAGGAATTTCAGCATCGTGAAACGCTATAGCCTGACCGCGCGGGGCGCAATGCTGCATGTGCGAAAAAGAACGGCGCGGCTGGCGAATTGCGCTGCGGGCGTTTAGCCTTCCCGCCAGGGTAAAGGGGGACGCGATGGTTGTCGGGGTTGGTGGTTCGAGCTTTGAAGCGGAACTGGCGCGGCTGGCGCCGATGACGGGCGGGGCAGCGCCGATCGGCGCCGATGAACTGCGCGCCCGTGTCGCCCGCGCGCAAGGCTTCATGCGGGCGCAAGGGGTGCAGGCGCTTTACCTCGATAGCTCAACCGGGCTGCGCTATTTCACCGGGCTGGCGCTTAATCTTTCGGAACGGCTGCATGGCGCGGTGATCCCGGTGGAAGGGGAAATCGCCTATCTCAGCCCGGCGTTTGAGGAACCGAAGACCCGCGCGTTGTTGCAATTCGGCGGCGATATCCGCCTGTGGGAAGAACATGAGGATGCGGCGGCGCTGGTGATCGAAACCGTGCGCAGCAAGGGGTACGAGAGCGGCAATCTGGCGATCGATCCGGCAACGCCATTCCATACCGTCGATGGGCTGCGGCGGGCGGGGAATAGTTTCAGTTTCAGCAATGCGTCTGCGATCACGGCTTTGTGCCGGCAGATTAAGTCACCGGCGGAAATCGCGCTGATGCAGACGGCGATGAATATTACGTTGGACGTGCACAAAGCGGTGGCGCGCGCCTTGCGGCCGGGGGTGACGACGACGGAGGTCGCGGCTTTCATCGATGCTGCGCACAAAGCGTGCGGGGTGCCGACGGCGTTCCGCGGGGTGCAGTTTGGCGAGGCAACCGCCTATCCGCACGGCGTCCCGCATCCGCAAACCCTGGTCGAAGGCGACATGGTGCTGGTCGATACTGGCTGCATTTTGCACGGCTATCGATCCGATATCACCCGGACCTATGTGTTTGGGGAGCCGACGCCTCGGCAGCGGGATATCTGGAATTTGGAACAGCGCGCGCAACTGGCGGGGTTTGCGGCAGCCCGGCTCGGGGCGCCGTGCGAGGCGGTGGATAACGCCGCGCGGGGGGAAATTATCGCGGCCGGCTTCGGGCCAGGCTACGCGGTGCCGGGCCTACCGCATCGCACCGGGCATGGCATCGGGCTCGATACGCATGAAGAAGCCTATATCGTGAAAGGCAACATGACGCCGTTGCAGGTCGGGATGTGCTTTTCGATCGAGCCGATGATGTGCATTTACGGCGAATTCGGGGTGCGGTTGGAGGATATTGTTTACATGACCGAGGACGGGGCGCGGTGGTTTACGCAGCCTTGTGGGTCGGTGGATGATCCGTTTGGGTGATGGGTGCGGGATTTTTGTTTTGGAAAGACTCGCAGTTAAG
>JANXRN010000318.1 GCA_025352995.1 Acetobacteraceae bacterium | reverse complement strand
ATGTGCCAGGCGCCACATGCCCAAGATCGGATTCGGCCGCGCCGACAATCGCCACACTGCCGCGGATCATGCGCTTGCGCCCGCTGGGATGAAGGCGGGATAGGGTGGCTGGTCGCCTTCGCCTGGGGCCATGCGCAGTTGAACCCGCATGCCGATGGCCACTGCCTCGGCGGGGACGTCTTCCACCCGGCTCATCATGCGGAAGCCTTCATCGAGGTCAATCAGCGCCACGTTGTGGCTCGGGGCGTTGCGGTTGGCGACGGCGGTGGTGGCGTAAACCGTGCCCAGGCCCGAGGACACGCGCCATTCCAGCGCCGCACCGGTGCCGGGGGCGATGACCCGCGGGTAGAACACGGCGCGGCCGGTATCTAGATCGACCTGATAGACGAGTTCGCCGCGCTTGCAATGCTCGGTATAAATCGCGTTGGGCGATTGGGTTTTCAGATCGATCATGGGCGCCTCCTGGTTGTTCGGAAAGGTAGCGGATCGAGGAAGGCAAGGTAAGGTCTTCTTTTAGTGAACAAAAAGAACGCGCTTCCTTGGGCCTGATATTGCGCGACCTCCCGTCATCGGGCAGCAAGGACCGATGAGCATTGTTTTCATCGGCGACATCCATCGTGACTGGCGCCCGATCAGCCAGGGGCTTGATCGGCTGGACGAATTGCCCAAAGCCGCTGTGCTGATGGGCGATATTGAATGCATGGCGCCGCTGGATGAACTGGCGCGGCCGCTGCTTGATCGCGGCATTGCGGTGCATTGGATATCCGGCAATCACGACAATGATGGCGGCCGCCAGATGTGGGACAACCTCACCGAGCCGGCGCGCAACCCGATCACGTCGGGTGGCGCGCTGCACGGCCGGGTGGTGGAAATCGCGGGCGTGCGGGTCGCCGGCTTGTCGGGGATTTTCCGCCCGCGCGTGTGGGACGGGCGGCGGGCGCCGAGTTTGCGGCGACGGGCGGATTTGCCCGCCGATCTCGCCAAACTTGGGCCGTCGCTGCGTGCCGAACATGTGGCGGCACTGACCCATTCGTTATCCACGATCGCGATCTGGCATGAGGATGTCGAGGCGCTGGCGGCACTGCGGGCGGATGTGCTGGTGGTGCATGACGCGCCGTGCAGCCACCGCGATGGCTATACTACGCTTACCGACCTGGCGCGGGCGATGGGCGCGCGGGTCGTGCTGCACGGGCATCACCATGTCAGCTACGTCGCCGACAGCGTCGTCGGCGATCTGCGGGCGATCGGGGTGGGGGCGAGCTGGGGGCTGGACCTGGACGGCCGGGTGCTGTGGCGGGGCGAACCGCCGCGCATTCTTGGCCCACAAACTGCTGACTGGCGGCTGCTTGGGGAGCACCTCTAGGTTCGTGTCCGTCCAGGGTCTTCCTGGCTTTTAGCGCAGGAAGATTAAAGCCGAGACAGCACTCCTTTTTTTGAAAAAAAAGGAGCAAAAAAACTTTAACACTTTGGTTCCGAGCGCTTCGCGGTTGCGGGGGGCGCACGCCAACGGCTAGGAATGGATAGAAGTTTTTTTGGTTCTTTTTGTTCACAAAAAGAACAACCTTGCTTTAGTGTCCCCGAAGAATTTGCGACAGAAACAACTGCAACCGATCGGTCTGCGGGTTCTCAAACATCTCATGCGGCGTGCCGCTTTCGACGATCTCGCCCATATCCATGAAGATCACCCGATCGGCCACCTGCCGCGCAAAGCCCATTTCGTGGGTGACGCAGACCATGGTCATGCCATCATCGGCGAGGCTGATCATGGTATCGAGCACTTCCTTGATCATTTCAGGATCAAGCGCGGAGGTCGGTTCGTCGAACAGCATGATTTTCGGCTTCATGCACAGCGCGCGGGCGATGGCGACGCGCTGTTGTTGGCCGCCAGACAGTTGGCCGGGGTATTTCTTCGCCTGCTCGGGGATTTTGACCCGGCGGAGATAATCCATTGCAAGCTCTTCTGCTTCCGCCTTCGGCATTTTCCGCACCCAAATCGGCGCCAGGGTGCAGTTTTCCAGGATGGTCAGATGCGGAAACAGGTTGAAGGACTGGAACACCATGCCGACTTCGCGGCGGATCGTGTCGAGCGCGCGGGTATCATCGGTCAATTCCGTGCCATCGACGATGATGCGGCCCTGTTGGTGGGTTTCGAGCCGATTGATGCAGCGGATCATGGTAGATTTGCCCGAGCCGGATGGCCCGCACACCACGACTTTTTCCCGTTGCGCAACTGACAGCGAAACATCGCGCAGCACATGCATCGGGCCGTACCATTTATTGACCTGATCGAGAACGATCGCGGGGCCGCCTGGGTTTTCTGACATCAAGGCTTTCCTTCTAGCGCCGCACGGTGCGGCAATTAGCGCGGCACGCCGCGGCTGAGTTCACGTTCCAGACCACGGCTGTAGCGGGCCATCGCGTAGCAGAAGCTGAAATAGATCAGCGCCAGCATGAGGTAGACTTCGGTGCTGTAGCCTTGCCAGATCGGCTCGGCGAGCGCGACTTTGCCCGAGGTCAGCAGGTCGAAAATGCCGATGATCAGCACCAGACTGGTATCTTTGAAGAAGCCGATGAACGTGTTGACCAGCGGCGGGATGACCATGCGCAAAGCTTGCGGCAGAATGACCATGCCCATTTTGTGCCAGTAGGACAGGCCGAGCGCGTCGGCGGCTTCATACTGACCCTTGGACAAGGATTGCAGTCCACCACGGACAACTTCGGCGAGGTAGGCGGCGGCGAACAGGATGATGGCGATCTGGGCGCGCAGCAGCTTGTCGATGTTCATCCCCTCGGGGAGGAACAGCGGGAACATCACGCTTGCCATGAACAGCAGGGAGATCAGCGGCACGCCGCGGATCAGCTCGACATACAGCACGCAGATCGCCTTGATCGCCGGCAGGCGGGAGCGCCGCCCCAGCGCCACCAGGATGGCGAGCGGGAAGGCGAAGGCGAGGCCAAAC
>JANXRN010000313.1 GCA_025352995.1 Acetobacteraceae bacterium | reverse complement strand
GGAACGCGAGGGCAATCCCTATGCCCGCAATGCTATCGATGAACCGGGCCGCATCGCCTATGACTGGGGGGTTGCCAACGTGCCGGAAACCTTTCTGGTCGATGGTGATGGGTTTGTGCGCTGGCATATGGACGGACCGCTACAAACTGCGATGATTGCCGAGCAGATTTCACCCCTGATCAAGAAGTACGAAGCATGACCGTCCCGCCGAACGACCAAAAGCCCCAAGCCGCGACGCCGCCGGCCGAGCCGGCCAAGATGCCGCCTGAAATCGGCGGTCCGGCGGGGCCAGAGCCAACCCGCTATGGCGATTGGGAAGTCAAAGGCCGTTGCTCTGATTTCTAGCCCGCGAACCCATCTCGTTCTAACGCCTTTCTCACGGCAGGCGGTGAGCGCTTGGTTGCCGTCCGGTCGCTAGTTCTTTATTCATCGGAACGGTGAGATGATGATTTTGACGATCGATTAAAACGGAGACCCAAGTGCCCACGACCGATTATTTTCCGCATGTCGACCTTATCCTTCATTCGTTGCGGATCAATCGCGACCGGCTGTCGAGTAAATCCAAGATCGCCATCGATGCGCGCCTGCTGCGATTGATGCTGCAAACAATTGCCGCCACGCTGCCGTTTTCCGAAGAATTCTACATGGAACAATATCCCGACATTGCCGAAGCCTATGCGGCGGGGAAAATCCCCAACCTGCATCAGCATTTCCTGGATTCGGGCTACCTGGAAGGGCGGATCGGCAACCCGCCGGACGTGGATGAAGCCTATTACCTTGCCAATTACAAAGATGTCGGCAAAGCGGTTGCGTCAGGCGATGTGGCAAACGGCGCCGAACACTATAAGCGGGCAGGGGCGGCCGAAGGTCGGGTGCCGAATGCCAGCACGCGGCAGACCATCGACAACTGGATGGCAGTGCTGCGCGACGAAACCGGCCGCGGCTGAAGCCGGCACGCGAACAGGTTGGTGGGCCACCAATGAACGCGTTCCTGCATGTCCATCGGCTGCTCTGTTCGCCATTTGTCGACGAAGCGCTCTACCGCGCGGCACTTGGGGATGGACGGGCGGACCTTTCAACGGTTGGGCGCTATCTCGGCATCGCGATCGCCGATCGCCCGGCTTTGTCGCTTTATTTCGATCCCGTCTATTATGCGGCGTGCTACCCCGACGTCACCGATGCCGGCAAGGACCCGCTGCTGCATTTCCTGGAATACGGCATCGTTGAGTTGCGATCGCCGCACCCGCTGGTGAATTTGTCCTACATTGCCGCCCAGGATCCGCTGTTGCTGGGCACGCCCGCAACCACCGAAGCGCTGTTGGATGCGCTGGAGTTCGATCTGGCGCCGGCGAGCGCCTATTTTGATCTGGTCGCCTATCAGGACAATCTCGGCGGGGACGCGCCAGCCAACGGCTTGCTGCGGCATTTCCTGCAGCACGGCATTCAGCAGGGGCGCAATCCCAACCCATTTCTCGATCTCGCGTGGTATATCCAGCATAATATCGACGCGCCGACCGATCCGTATGCGGCGCTGCGCCATTTTGTGCTGACCGGGGACCCTGAAGGCCGGGCGCCCGGCACGCGGTTTGATCCCGCGCTGTACTGGGCGCGCTATCCTGATGTCGCGACCGCCAAGGCGGCACCGCTGCTGCATTTTCTGGATGTCGGGCGCGGCGAAGGCCGCCAGGCCGGCGCCGAAAGCCGAGCCGTCGGCGTGCTGCATGACGTTGGGCAGCCCTTCCCGATTGATGTCGCTGCGATCAACACCGCCGATGCGGGATTGCGTGCGGTCCTGGCGGCGCGACGCCAGGTGCAGAAGGATGCGGTGCGGCCGAGCCTGCCGGCGATGCTGGTGATGGACGATCCGGCTGGGGAAATTGCGCGGCTCGGCTTCCCGATCTTGGCTAAGCCAAAGCTGTCGATCCTGATCCCGGTCTATAACGAGGCCGACATCACCATCGAATGCCTGATGGCGATCGCCGCATGGGGGGTGAATGCGGACTGCGAAATCGTCATCGCCGATGACGCGTCAACCGACCCGCTGATCGCCCGGCTGGGGGATATACCGGGGCTGGTCCATGTGCGCCAGAAAACCAATGCCGGCTTTATCGCCAACTGCAACGCGGGCTTTGCGGTATGCCGGGGCGCGTATGTGTTGCTACTGAACAACGACACCCAGGTGCAGCCAGACGCTATCGACCGGATGGTTCGTGCGCTTAACGAAGATGCGACGCTAGGGGCGGTGGGGCCGAAACTGATCTACCCCAATGGCCGACTGCAAGAAGCTGGCTGCTTCCTGCGCCCCAACGGCGAAAGCGGCATGGTCGGGTTGTTTCGCGACCCTGACGAACCCGGATTCTGTTACGACCGCGACGTGGCGTACTGCTCCGGCGCCGCGTTGATGCTGCGACGGTCGGCGTTGAACGGGCCGTTATTCGATGACGCGTTCCGCCCCGCCTATTGCGAAGATGCCGATCTGTGCTTGCGGCTGCGCGCCGCCGGACATCGGGTGCGCTACGTGCATGAAGCGGTGGTGGTGCATCATTTGAGCGTGTCGACCAATCGCGGCTCGGTGGCGCGGAAACTGCGCGGGATCAGCCGCAATCAGCAGACGTTGGTATCGCGCTGGGGGGATCGCCTGGCCGCTGACGACAAGGTTCGGGTGCTGGCGTTCTATTTGCCGCAGTTCCACCCGACGCCGGAAAACGATCTGTGGTGGGGGCCCGGCTTTACCGAATGGCGCAACGTCACCAAGGCGCAACCGAGCTATCGCGGGCACTACCAGCCGCATCTGCCGACCGATCTCGGGTTTTACGATTTGCGCGCGCCACAGGCGCTCGCCGCCCAGGCAGCCCTTGCGGCGCGCTATGGCATCGATGGCTTCTGCGTCTATTATTATAATTTCGGGGCGCGGCGGGTGCTGTCACAGCCGTTGGAGGTGGTGAGGGCCAATCCGGAGATTCCGTTCCGCTGGTGCATTTGCTGGGCGAATGAAAACTGGACGCGGCATTGGGATGGCGGCAGCAAGGAAATCCTGCTGGAACAGCGCTACGACGCGGCGACCTTGGGATCGATCATTGCCGATGCGGTGAGCCAGGCCGCCGACCCGCGCTATATTACGGTGGATGGCCGACCGCTGTTCCTGGTCTATAGGCCGCTGCTGCTGCCGGACGTAGCAGGCTTTGCCGCTGACTGCCGGGCCGCCTTTGCCGCGGCGGGCTTTGCCGGGGTGCATCTGGTTTACGTCGAAAGCATGGAAGCGGTTGATCACGGCCTGCGCCCGGCCGATATCGGCTTTGATGCCAGCGTGGAATTCCCACCGCATGGCCGCGCGGTGCCGGCGCGGGACAGTGTTGAAGTGGTGAAGGATGGCTGGACCGGGTATCGTTACGATTATCCGGAAACCGCCGCCGCCTTTATCACGCGCCCGACGGTGCCCTATTCCCGCTTCCCGGCGGTGTTCCCGGGCTGGGACAACACCGCCCGCCAGCCCATGCGCGGCACCAGTTTCGACAAGGCAACGCCCGAGGCATTCGGGGTTTATGTCGGAGAAAAGCTCGACGAAATCAGGGATTTTCTGCTTGGCGACGAAAAGCTGTTGTTCGTCAACGCCTGGAATGAATGGGCGGAAGGCACCCATCTCGAACCTGATACCGGCTATGGCCATCGCTGGCTTGAAGCTTTGCGCGACGCGCGCGCCGCCAAAAGCTGGGATTGAACCGGGTGGCAAGCATCGACGACACCGTGATCACCATCATCGGCCACCCTTGGGCGCCGATCGGCATGGGTGAACAACTCCGTAGCCACGTCCGCGCTGGACTGGCGATGGGGCTTAACATCAAGGTGCTGGATATTTTCCGCTACGCCCAGCGCGTCGATCCGGCGCATGACGCGCTGCTGGCGCCGTTGGA
>JANXRN010000287.1 GCA_025352995.1 Acetobacteraceae bacterium | reverse complement strand
GGTTCGCTTCCAGACCCCTGCGCATGCTGCGGCAGAGATCGACAACGTGCTGAAAGTGGTCCGCAACGGTGACATGCCCAGAACGACTGGGGCGCGAAATCAGTCTTCGACCCGCAGATGCGCACGACGCTACTGACCTCTGGTGAAGCGTCCAGCAAGATTGTGTCCGAAGCTAACCGCTGGGAAAGGCAAGAGAAACAAGCCAAACCCTAGACGGGCCCGGGAACTTGCACCCCGTGACGTGTTACGAGCGAATGCGTCCGGACAACTGTAACTAGCCAGCAAAGTGGCGCATTACACTGCTTTTCTCATTGCTCCGATCAGCTGCACATCACTCTTCGATGCGACCGCCGAGCAGGTTGGTCGGCGGCCCATCCGACACCCTCGCACCCCTCCCGAAAATCTTGAATGGTGCGCACGATCAGATGTTCCTTGTTGTATCATATCCTCTGGTGTAGGATAGGTTATGAAACATGCTTCGCATCCTGATATCCTCAAACGCCTGAAGCGTGCGCACGGTCATCTTGTTTCAACCATAGCGATGATCGAAGCAGGCCGCTCCTGCGTGGAACTAGCTCAACAACTGCACGCCGTCGAAAAAGCGATCAGCAGCGCCAAGCGCGAACTGGTTCAGGATCACATGGAGCATTGCATTGGCGACGCCGTGGGCGGTGCCGATACGAAAACCGCCATGTCGGAATTCAAAGCACTTGCGAAATATCTTTAGAGGCGACGTGACATGCTTAAAAAAGTTCGCGATTGGTTTGGTTTCGGCGGTTTCGACCACCATCCTGGCCGCGGGCATGGTCACGATCACGGCAGCGATGACAGTCATGGGCATACACATGGCGTAATCGACCCAAGCATCGCTTCGAGCGAGCGCGGCGTTTGGGCGATCAAATGGTCGTTTATCATTCTGGCAATCACGGCGGCTATCCAATTCGTCGTCGTGGTCATGTCCAGCAGCGTGGCGCTGCTCGCCGACATGATCCATAACGTCGGCGATGCGACCACCGCGATTCCTCTCTGGATTGCCTTTGTGCTGGCACGCCGCAAGCCTTCGAAAACCTTCACCTACGGCCTCGGCCGCGTGGAGGATTTGGCGGGCATCCTGATTGTCTTGATCATTCTTTTTAGCGCCGTGGTGGCTGGCTATCAGGCAATCTCGCGGCTACTGCATCCTGAGCCGGTGCAGCAGCTCGGTTGGTTGGCGTTTGCCGGTTTTATCGGCTTCCTCGGTAACGAAGTTGTCGCGATATTCCGCATCCGCGTCGGCCGCCAGATGAACAGCGCGGCATTGATTGCCGACGGCTTTCACGCGCGCACCGACGGCATCACCAGCCTTGCGGTCGTGCTTGGAGCGGCGGGCGTGTGGATGGGCTTCCCGCTGGCTGACCCGATTATCGGCTTGTTGATCACCGCCGCCATCTTCGGCATCGTCTGGCAGTCGTCACGAGCGGTTGTTACGCGGATGCTTGATGGTGTCGACCCACGTGTGGTGGACGAATTACAGCATGCTGCGGAGCATGTTGCCGGCATCAATCAGGTGCTCGACACCAAGGCCCGCTGGCTTGGTCATGAATTGCATGCCGACGTGACAATTGCCGTTGATGAGACGCTTTCAGTAGCAGAGGCAAACACTATTGCCGTAACGCTAGAGGATGAACTGCACCAGCACCTTCCGGCCTTGAAGGTCGCGAATATCCGCTTCGGCAGGAAGGGCGATGCGTCGTCTGAACTGGTCACAGCACAGGCCGTGCATCATCACGCACCGGGGCCGTTCGTGTTCGAGGGCCGGCTTGCAGCCGGATTGCTTCGCATTGTCGATACCCCCGCCGGTGAACGCATGCGCCTGATAGTTTCCCGCCATGCCGAAGGGCTGGAAGCCATCGTGGCAATCAAACGTCCGGGCGGTGTCAGCGAAAGATTGCAACTGCTCGCGGCCGGTGACGATCATCACAACTACCTAAGCGGCTCGGCTCCGGCGGAGCCGCACGAATTCGACGCCATTCTAGAATTATCGGCGGCGGATGACGCCGAAACCCATGCCTTCCACATGGCCGAACCCGACGGGCATCACCATTGAGGGGAGGCCAATGAAAACAGCGCGGCTCCTTCCTCTGCACCGTGATGCTGACAGCTTGCAACCAGGGAAATTTGCATTCCGTCTGTTCGCCTGGACTTTCAGCAGTTCGTCCCAACTTGTGCCAGAGCGCGGCGAAAGCTGATCACTTCGCAGCTTCCATGATCGGCGTCGGCCGGATGCTGCATAGGTGATTGTGTCACGGCCATAGTGGCTATTGAGCCGGTCCATGACCCCCATCAGCCGCCGTTTTGCAGGTGTATCGGGAGCGTCAAACAATCCGCCGAGCACTTCGCCTGCTGGCCGAAGATCGAGGAACACAACCCCGGCCTTCTTGTAGCGATAGCCAGGTTTCCAGATCGGGGCGAGGCCACTGCGCGCCGCCCGGGTCAGCTTGCCAGTGTCGGACGTCGCCACAGGAAGCTGCACGGGCTGCGTCGCATAATACTGCCGATCGTCGGTGCGGAAGCTATTGGTTTCAACGAACCCATGCAGGTTCGCCTTGGCGAGATTTTGCCTGCGCATTTTCTCGGGCGCGCGCGTCGTGTAGACCGCGACCGGATCCTTCAAGTCGCCGTAGGTCGTCACCGGTTGCCCGAACGATCGCGACGCCCTGATGCTTTTGCGATCGGGGGTCACGTCCTCAAGCGCAAGTCCTGCAAGGCGCGCTACATCGCGCTGTCGCCCTACGCGGTGGCGATCCTGCGGCGCCAGACGCTGCGGTTGGGCAAGCCCCCACGTGTTCCCAGGCGGGCGCCAGGCGCTGCGCCCGCTGGAGGATTTGCGCGGGGCCTAGGCGCGGGTGTCCAAGGTCGCAGGGCTGCCTGACGGGCTGCGGATCCACGGGCTGCGGCACAGCTTCGCGTCGGTGCTGGCCGCCGCCGGCATCCCGCTAAACGAGATCGGCACACTGCTGGGAAGCTGTTCGGTAAGGACGGTCCGCGTCCGTCCCACCATGCAGAAGTGCATCCATTAACAATTGGTTTCATCCGATCATGGCTTTACCGGATGCGCCTTCTGCCAGGCGGTCATCTCGGCGATCTCTTTCTCCTGCGCTGCAATGATACTTTGTGCCAAGGCGCGCAAAGCTGGGTCTTTCCCGTATTGCAGCTCAATCTTCGCCATATCGATCGCACCTGCGTGATGCGGGATCATGCCGCCGACGAAGTCGCGATCGGCATCTCCGGTCATGTTGGCGGTCATGCCTTTCATCATTTTGTCGTTCGCAGCCTGGTAGGCCATAGTCGATGGGCTGGCATCGCCCGACATGGCCATTCCCTGATGCATCGGCATCGGCATTGCCGGCGACGGCGGCGATTGCTGCGCGAAGGCGGGCAGCGCCATAAGTGTGATGACGGTGGTCGTCATAAGAATCGAGCGTGGATTGATCATGGACCTCTCCTGTTGAGTGATTTACGGATGGGTTGTGGTGAAACGTGCCTGGGCGGACTTGCCTTCGACCGTCAGGGTCAGGACCGAGGTCACTTTGCCCGACACAGCGGGGTCCAGCTTGCCGGCCAGGCTGTTGGCACCAGCATTGGTCAGGATGACGGTCTGGGACTTGCCGCCGATCAGCACTGTCGCCTTGCCGCCGCCTAACTGCGTTGCGGGAACTGGCTTGCTGCCGTCGGTCACATAGACAGTCATCTGATTGCCAGTAAGCACCAGTTCGAGAACATGCTCGTCAGACGCTTCGACAACCGTGCCGCCATGCTGCGCTGGCGGTAAGGGCCCATGGGCAAACGCGGCAGCGGGGGCCGCAGCCAAAAACGCAGCGAACAGGAATTGTTTTATCAATGTCATTCTCCTTTCGATAGGTGTCAGAAGGCTTCCGCAGGGATCGCCGAGCCGTCCTGATGCGTTACCAGACGCTCAACCGCGTGGCGGCCGAACTTCAGGAACAGAACAGGGGTGAGAAGCGTATCCAGCAGGGTGGCACTGACCAGGCCGCCAAAGATGACGATGGCGACCGGGTGCAGAATTTCTTTTCCAGGGGCGTCAGCGCCCACCATCAGCGGCAGCAACGCAAAGCCCGCGGAAAACGCGGTCATCAGCACTGGCGTCAGACGCTCCAGACTTCCCCGCACCACCATGTCCGGGCCAAAGCTTTCCCCTTCATGTAAGATCAGATTGATGTAGTGGCTGATTTTGAGAATGCCGTTGCGAGCGGAAATCCCCGTCAGGGTGATGAAGCCGATCATGCTGGCCACAGAAAGCGGCTGGCCGAAGATCCACAGGGCAGCCACGCTGCCGATAAGGGCCAAGGGCACGTTGCCCATGATGATCGCGGCCAGAACAACCGAGCGGTAGCGGCTGTAAAGCACAGTGAACACCAAAGCCAACGACACCAGCGAGAGACCGGCGATCAGCCGAGCCGATTCTTCCTGCGCCTGGAACGAACCTTCCAACTGGATGAAATATCCCTGCGGCAGCGCCATCTCGGCGATCTCGGCCCGGATAGCGGCGATCACGCGGCCTTCGTCGGAGCCATCAGTATTGGCCTGCACCACAATCCGCCGCGTTCCGTTCTCCCGAAGGATCTGGTTTGGGCCGTCATCATCGGCGATTTCGGCGAAACTGCGCAGCGGTACGCGGCCTTTCGGGGTTTCCACCAGGTGGTTCGACAGCGCTTCGGTGGTGCGTTCGGCGTCGGCGAGCCGCATCACCACATCGAACCGCTTCTGTCCATCCACGACCTGACTAACGATCTTGCCGTTGGTAAGCTTTTCCAGGGCATCGGTGACCGCTGCCGGGGTGACGCCGAAGAGCGCGGCACGCTGGTAGTCGAGACGGACCTGCAACTGCGGCACCCGGACCTGACGCTCGACCAACAGGTCAACCAAGCCCGGTATCGAAGCCAGTCGGCCCCGCAGCCCTTCCGCCAATCCCCGCAGCGTATCGACGTCCTCGCCAAAGATTTTGATGGCGATTGCAGCATTCACGCCGGACAGTAGGTGCTCCAGCCGATGTCCTATCGGCTGACCGATGTTGAAGGCGGCCGGAAGGATGGCAAGACGCTGGCGGATATCGGCCAGGATCACCTCCTTTGGCCTGTCCGACAAACGCAGATCGACATCCATCTCGCTGGAATGAACACCTTCCGCATGTTCGTCGAGTTCCGCCCGCCCGGTGCGTCGACCGACGGTCTTTACCTCGGGCACTTTCATAATCAGGCCCTCGGCGATGCCGCCAAGTCGATTGGATTCCGCGAGGCTGATGCCTGGGGTAAAAGTCATACCCACCGTTAGCGTGCCCTCGTTGAACGGCGGCAGGAACGCGCGCGGCAGCTTGGTGGCGGCAAAGCCGGCAATCACCACCGCCACCGCCGACACGCCCAACAGCAGCCCCCCGTTTCCGAACGACCAACGCAGCAGCTTGGTGTCGCCCCGCTTCAGCCATCGCACGAGCGGGCTTTCCTTGTCGGACAGATGTTTGATGCGGGGAATGAGGTAGTAGCAGAGCACTGGTGTGACAGTGATCGAGGTGATCAAGCTGCCCAGGATGGAGACGATGTAGGCAATGCCAAGCGGCGCGAACAACCGACCCTCGATCCCCGACAGTGCAAAAAGCGGGATGAACACGAGGATGATGATCAAGGTTGCATAAATGATTCCTGACCGGACTTCCTGGCTGGCGGTGGCCACGACCTCCAGCACCGGACGTGGGTGTGCTGCTTCGCGGTTTTCCTTGAGGCGTCGAAAAACGTTTTCCACCCCTACCACCGCGTCATCGACCAACTCGCCAATGGCGATGGCAAGGCCACCCAAGGTCATGGTGTTGATGGACAAACCAAAGGCGCGGAACACCAGAACCGTGATTAGGATAGAAATCGGAATGGCCGTCAGCGAAATCACGGTAGTACGGACGTTCAGTAGAAAGGCGAACAGCACGATGGCCACCACGATCACTGCATCGCGCAATGCGTCCTCGACGTTTCCAATCGAAGATTCGATGAAGTTTGCCTGCCGAAACAGCACCGTATCGGCCTTCACGCCTGCCGGCAGCGTCTTGCCGAGATCGCCAAGGGCGCGCTCCACCAGACGTGTCAGCACGACAGTGTCGGCGCCGGGTTGCTTTTGCACCGAAAGGATGACCGCCGGCTTGCCGTTGGCACCGGCATCACCGCGCTTGAAGCGTGGTGCATAATTCAGCGCCGCAACCTGGCCGAGCAAGATTGGCTGCCCGCCGCGCACGGTAACGACGAGGCTGCGCAGATCCTCCAATCGCGTTGTGCGCCCGATGTTGCGGATGACATATTCAGCACGGTTCTGATCGACAAAGCCGCCGCCGGTATTGGCGCCGAACTGCTTCACCGTCTTTTCGAGATCGTCGAGCGAAATCTCGAGGCGCGACATCATCGCACCATTTGGCACAACCTGAAATTGCCGCACCTCGCCGCCGATTGGGATCACCTGCGCCACGCCGGGGATCGACAGCAGGCGCGGACGGACGGTGAAATCGGCCAACTCCCGCAGTTCCATCGGCGTTGCGGTGGCGGTCGTGGACATGGCGACCAACATCACTTCGCCCATAATCGAGGTGATCGGTCCCATCTGCGGCACGACCCCCGCGGGCATCTGTTCGCGCACCGAGGCCAGTCGCTCGGCGATCTGCTGGCGATTGAGATAGATGTCGGTGCCCCAGTCGAACTCGACATAGACAATCGAAAGCCCAACACCGGAAACAGAGCGCACCCGGGTGACGCCCGGCATGCCGTTCATGGCCGTTTCCAGCGGGTAGGTGACAAGCTGCTCGACTTCCTCGGGCGCCATGCCCTCGGCTTCGGTCATCAGCGTAACGGTCGGGCGATTGAGATCGGGGAACACATCGACCGGCAGTCGGGTCAGCGTGTAGCTACCGTAGCCGATCAGAACGAGCGCTGAAATCATCACGAACAGCCGATTGCGCAGACTGGCCGTGACGAGAAAATTGAACAAGGTTCCCATCAGCGCACCTGGTTCAAAAGATCAGCGCCCTGGATCACGATCCTTTGACCCGGCTTTAATCCGGCCAGGACGAGCACATTGGCACCGTCGAGCGCCTGAAGTCGAACCGGGCGCGGCACGAAACGTTCCGCCGCGACATGGTCCCACACCGCCGATCCGCCATTGGGCAGGCGCATGACGGCCGAGCGTGGCAGGGCAATACCGCTGGCATCAACCGCCACATTCACCATCACATTGACCGGCGCACCCACCGAAAGGCCGGGCGGCGGTGACAAGATGCGGAACAACAGCGGCGTGGCGCCTTGGCGCAGGGCTAGTCCCCGTCCAACCAGCTCGATATCGAGGGGTCTACCATCGGTCAGGAGCGCCGACGCGCCTCGCATCTCGCCGGCCAGCGATGGGTCAAATCCCACCGCCTCGACCCATAGTCGGGCCGGATCGACGATCTCGAACAGGATGTCCTTGCCATCGACAAATTGTCCGTTGACCGCACTGGCCGCCGAGACAATGCCGCTCACC
>JANXRN010000213.1 GCA_025352995.1 Acetobacteraceae bacterium | reverse complement strand
ATGGACCGAATGGGTGAGGCCGTGGATGCCGCGATAACCACCTTTCAGTCACACCGCCGCATCCCCAAAGGTCGCCCGTTCGCCCAAATTATTTGCATTCTTTATGACGAAGCCACGGCGCGCCTTACAAATGACGAGTGATCCGCTATTCGATCGGTAACACCCGAGTCACAGCGAATTAACGAGACGTCGTAATTTTTCTGTTTGACTCTGTTTTTATTGCGCTCCACCCTCACAAGATCGTGAAGGGAGCAATAATATGACGTATATATTTTCGGACGACATGAAAAAGACCATTGTTCATGGCGGCGAAGCCGAGGCGCCACGCGCGCCCGCCGCATCCAAACCGTCTCAGCCCAAGACCAAGGTCGTGATCGGCACCATCAACGTCTACATCACCCCGCCGACCAAGGATGCCTAAGCGCCCATTTAGAAGCCTCTTAGAAGCCCTTAAGGCGCTTGCAGAGGCCGCGCCACTATTCCAAACTCACGTGACGAATTCGCGCCGGCCCGCCCAGATTTCCAATTTCACAACGCGCGATCGAGGCGGCGAATTTTTGGAGCAACCCCTTGATTGTCCCACCATATCCCGCCTGGTCCCGCCATATCCCGCGTTTCCAGTATCATCTGTCGGTCAACAGCCGGGGTCCTGGTTGAGCGCAGAATTATCCGAAACGTACTATGATAGCGTCGAGGGGTAACGCGATTGCCCCCGCTATAATTGTCGCGATCCTGCGATGGAAACTATCATCCGGTCTGAGCTGATTGGTGTGGATTGCACCGCCTTCGATTTGCAGGAGCAGCTCTGATCGCGAGAACGCGCTGTTGTCGTAAATCATCGACCTATGTGCTATTGTGAGCGCCTCAGGCAGCTGCGCGAAAGACTTTTGATAGCGCCGTCTAATGACCGGCTCCGGAATATCATGACCGCCCAATGCGACGCGCTGCGCAACGCGTTGGACATTCAAATGTACGCCACGCAAGGCCACGAAAACCAAACCAACCTCATAACCCGCAGCCCGCGCCTGAGCCATCAACGCGATCGATTGCCTGCTGGACAGGGTGGTTTCATACACAAAATCGCCACCTGTACTGATGCAATGCCGCAACTGCTCAAGAACGATTCGCCCGGCTTTGACAGACGCAAGCGCTGGATTTTGGGGGGCGAGATGGCGGGCGACAACATCGGCGTTGATGAATTGTCCGGGCAGGTTGAGTTCTCGATAAATCGATGATTTTCCCGATCCGTTTGCGCCAGCCAAGATGTTGCAGACCGGCATTTCGGGTATATCTAGCCTCTCGGCGGAATAGATACGCTGGCGCCAGATAGCTCATCAACAATGCATTCTCGGCTTCCGTCCGGAAACTCGCGGATGACATGATCGCCGAAACGAGCCTCCATGTAGTAAATCGGAACGCCCGCACGTTTGGCTTCGTCCAGAGCGCGCATCCCGAGTTGGCTAATTGCGACGGCATTTTCCCGGGCGAGATCGAAGAGGTTCATAATAACACCGCTGGTTCAGACTGGCGGAAATTTAGCGCTCGCCACTACCAAGTTCAAGCGGATCAACATTAGAGGCGTATTCCTAAACCCTTCACCCCACCCCAACTTTCCGCTAGGTTCCCTCCAACCCATCGGAGGAACGCCCAACCATGAACCGCACCCACTTCCTCGCCGGCGCCGCCGCGATCATCGCCGCCGCCCTCCCCGGCCTTGCCGCCGCACAAGTCCAGATCGGCGCGATTGAAATCCTCACCGGCCCCGCCGCCGCCTATGGCATTGCGATCAAAGCCGGCCTTGACCTCGCGCTCGATGAAATCAACGCCAGAGGCGTACTCGGCGGCCAGAAAATCGTGCTGACGGTCGAAGATTCCGCCGGCAACAAGGACCAGGCCATCAACGCCGCCCGCAAGCTGGTCGGGCGCGACAAGGTGGTGCTGGTCATCGGCCCGACGCTTTCTAATGAGATGTTTGCCGTCGGCCCGGTCACCAACGAACGCAAAATCCCCACCGTCGGCACCTCCACCACGGCGGCCGGCATCACCGAAATGGGCCCCTATATTTGGCGCACCTCGCTGCCCGAATCGGACGTGGTGCCCGTGACCTTCAAGCGCGCCCAGGCGCGCGGGGTGAAAACCATCGCGCTGATGTATGCGTCCGACGACGCATTCTCGAAATCCGGTTTTGACGTGATGAAGGCCTCGGCAGAAAAGCTCGGCATCACCATCGTCACCATCGAAACCTTTGGGTCCAAGGACAATGATTTCTCCGCCCAGCTTACCAAGATCAAAGGCCTGAAGCCCGACGCGATCGGCATTTCGGCGTTGGTCGAACCCGTGTCGGGCGTCGTGCTGCAAGCCCGCGCGCTCGGCATCCCCAAGGAAACCCTGCTGCTCGGCGGCAACGGATCGAACTCCCCCAAGCTCGGCGAAATCGCCGGCGCGGCGGCCGACGGCATGCTGGTCGGCAGCCCGTGGTTCATTGCCAAGCCCGATGCAATCAACACTGCCTTCGTCACCGCCTTCAAGGCGAAATACAATAAGGACCCGGATCAGTTCGCCGCCCAGGCCTATGACACGATGAAAATCGTTGCCCAGACAATTGATCGCGCCGGGGCTGCCGACAGTGAGAAAATCAACGCAGCCCTCGGCAAAACCGATTTCAACGGCGTGATGGGCCCGTTCAAATTCACCGCCGGCCGCGATCCGGCATCGTCGGACGGCGTGGTCGTGCTCGAAATGCGCGGCGGCAAGTTCGGCATCGCGCCTTAGTTTTTTATGCTCGCCCAGCAGCTCACCAACGGGGTCCTGCTGGGCAGCACCTACGCGCTGTTTGCCCTCGGCTTCACCCTGATGTTCGGGGTGTTGCGGGTGGTGAACCTGACCTACGGCTTCTATTTCACCGCCGGTGCCTTCGTGGCGTTGTTGCTGACGCGTAGCTACAGCCTGCCGATCTGGGCCGCCTTGCCCGCGGCCGCCGTCACGGTGGGCGCCATCGCCGTCGTGCTGGACTGGCTGTTGCTCGCGCGCCTGCGCCGGATCAACGCGCCTGAACTATCATCCCTGATGGTCACCCTCGGCGCAGTTCTCGCGCTCTATGCCGCCATGACCGCCTGGCTCGGTCCGGATATCCGCCGTCTGCCGGCCGAGGTTCTGGGGGGGGAGGCCATGATTTTCGGCCCGCTGCGCATCACCCAGGCGCAAATCCTGGTGCTGATCGCAACGGCTGCCATGGTCACGGCCTTGCTCGCTTTGATGCGCCTCACCCCGATTGGCCTCGCCTTGCGCGCCATGGCGGAAAACCCTGATGCCGCCGGGCTGATGGGGATTGATACCGGGCGCCTCGCCGCCCTGGTCAGCTTCATCTGCGGCGCGCTCGCCGGCGCCGGCGGGGTGCTGATCGGCCTCAACTTCAACGCCATCCAGCCTTACATGGGCGAAGCCATGATGCTGCGCGGTTTCGTTGTCATCATCATCGGCGGCCTTGGCGACATCAGGGGCGCACTGATCGCGGGGGTGTTGTTAGGCATTATTGAGGTTCTGACCGCCGGCTACATCTCCTCCGGTCTCAAGGAAGCCGTCGCTTTCGCCATTCTGGTCGCGGTTTTGTGGACACGCCCGTCCGGCCTGTTTGGCCGCACCCAGACAAGGCGTGCCTGACATGCCAGTGTGGCTCGATGATTTTCTCTGGACCTACCAGAACGTGGTTTACGCGCTCGGGGTCAACGGGTTGCTGGCGCTGTCGATGTATGTGGTGCTGTCGGTCGGGCAACTCTCGCTCGGCCAGGCGGCCTTCATGGGGCTGGGCGCGTACTCGTCGGCGCTGTTGACGGTCAAGCTGCATCTGCCGTTCGCCATCGTGCTCCCCGCGTCCACCATCGCGCCACTGCTGTTCGCGCTCGCCATCGGCACGCCGACCTTGCGGCTGTCGGGTGTTTATCTCGCCATCGCGACGATCGGCTTGGGCGAAGTTCTGCGCGCGCTGTACATCAACATCGATTTCGTCGGCGGCGCGCTGGGGATTTCCGGCATCCCAGAACGCGCCGGACTGGTCAGCATCTACGGCCTGCTGATCCTGGCGTTGCTCGGCTTCTGGCTCGTCGGCCGCAGCGCGATCGGTCGCGCGATGGAGGCTATGCGCGAAGACGATGTCGCCGCTGCTACCATGGGGGTCAATGTCGCGCGCTATCGGCTGGGCGCGCTGCTGACATCTGCCGTGCTGGCCGGGCTGGCCGGCGCGCTCAGCGCCCATATATCCAGCTTTATCGGCCCCAATGAATATGGCTTCGAACCCGCCGTTACCATCTTGTCCTACGCTTTGCTGGGCGGCATCGGATCGCCGTTTGCCCCGGTCATCGGTGCCTGGATTTTGACCTTGCTGCCCGAAATGCTGCGCGGCTTTGCCGATCTGCGGCTGGTGTTCAACGGGGTGATCATCGTGCTCGCGGTGCTCTACTTGCCCAACGGCATCCTGCCTTGGGCAATGCGACGGCGCGCGGCATGATCTTGTTGCAAACCAGCGCGCTCACCATGCGCTTTGCCGGGCTGGTCGCGGTCGATGCGGTCGATCTCGCGGTCGATGCCGGCAGCATCCACGCGCTGATCGGCCCGAACGGCGCCGGCAAGACCACGATGTTCAATTTGATCAGCGGCTTGTTGCCGCCGACATCGGGCGCGATCTCCTTGGATGGCGCCGACATCACCGCCCTGCCCGCTTATGCCCGCGCCGGCCGCGGCATGGCGCGCAGCTTCCAGAATATCCGCATTTTCGCCAGCATGACGGTGCTGGAAAACGTGCTGACCGGGCTGCATGCGTCAATCGCCCCTGGCCTGGCCGCCATTTTGTTGCGGCTGCCGCGCTTCCGCCGCCAGGAAATTGACGCCGTCAGCCGCGCCCGTGCCGCCCTCGATCTGGTCGGCCTTGCCACCCGTGCTGGCGACCGCGCCGCCGCCCTCGCTTACGGCGACCAGCGCCGCCTCGAAATTGCCCGCGCCATCGCCGGCAACCCGCGCCTGCTGCTGCTCGATGAACCAGCAGCGGGGATGAACCCGGCGGAATCTTCCGCGTTGGCCGACCTCATCCGCCGCATCCGCGACGCCGGCACCACCGTGCTGTTGGTCGAGCACGATATGGGCTTCGTCATGCGCCTCGCCGATCGGGTCACCGTGCTCAATTTCGGCCGCCGCATTGCCGATGGCGCGCCCGCTGACATCCGCCGCGACCCGACCGTGATCACCGCCTATCTCGGCGCCAAGGTCGCCGCAAGGTTGAACGCGGCATGACCAGTCTGACCGTCGCTGGTTTGAGGGTCGCCTATGGTCGCACGGAGGCGGTGAAGGGCATCGATCTCGCGATCAATCCCGGCCAGATCGTCTGCCTGATCGGCGCCAACGGCGCCGGCAAAACCAGCATCATGCGCTGCCTGTCAGGCTTGTTGCGCCCCCGCGCCGGCCGCGTTGTTTTTGACGGCGCCGACATCACCTTCTGGCGCCCGCATCGCATTGCCGCCGCCGGATTGCGCCAGGTGCCCGAAGGCCGCCAGATTTTCGCCGACCTCAGCGTCGCCGAAAACCTCCGCATCGGCGCCTGGCTCGAACCCGATGCCGCCCCGCGCCGCGAGGCCGCAATGCTGGCGCGCTTCCCGCGCCTCGCCGAACGTCACGCGCAACTCGCCGGATCGCTGTCCGGCGGTGAACAGCAGATGCTGGCGCTGGCCCGTGCCTTGATG
>JANXRN010000167.1 GCA_025352995.1 Acetobacteraceae bacterium | reverse complement strand
CAATGCAGACAAAAAACGGGATAGCAAAGCGCGCCGCACGCACCCCCGGCCAGAAATCCGCCCGTCCTGGCCGGTGGCGCAGCGCCATGATCGCGATGGTCAGAAGGATGAAAAAATCCGGTTCCCCCACCACCAGCCAGCCGCTCCATGGTGCCAGATCATACGCCGGCAGTACGGCGGGGATAACCACCAACCAGGCAGCGCTTTGCCGCCACAGCCAGGTGCCATAGGCCACCAGCAGCGCTGCCAGCGGCCACGGCGGCAGCGGATAGCGCACCAGGCCGTAAAACACGAGCGCCAAGGCGATCGCGGCAACGGCTGCAGGAAGCTGGTCGAACCGCATCTAGGACGACCTGTCCAGCATGTGACGCGCGCGATATTGCCGTTCGTGCGCCATGCCGTCGAGCACTCGCCACAGGAACTGCGCCGCCCAGGCGCCGAAGCCGGCGGCGAAGGCTGCGATGACGGGAATGTTGATGTCGGGCACTAGTCCGGGGCGCAAATAGCGGGCGAATTCCACCAAGGCTGCCAGCAGCAGCCCGAGTAGGGCGGCAAGCCAGCGCCAGACGCGGCCATCGCCAGCGATCGCCCAGATGATCATGCCGATCGGCGCATACATCACCGCATGGGTGGTGATGCTCAATGTCGCCTGTGCCTTGCTGATATTATAGAAAGTCCACAGCGGCAGCAGCCGATGCGGATCAAGCCGCACCGCCTGGGCGGCGGCGAGCGTCTGCCAGTCGCTGCTGGCCAGCCCGTTGCTGACCAGCACCAACGCGAGATAGGGCAAGATGGCCAACCAGCCAAGCCGGGCCACTGCCGGCCGCCGCAGCGCGATATGCTGCCGTCCGAGCCAGCGCAGCCCATGGGCGCCGATGATAAAGCCCACCGCATGGATCGGGATGGTGATCAGCGCCGGATTGGTGCTGATGATGAACAGCGACGGTACGATCAGAGCCGTCATGGCAAGGACCGCGATGAAGGTGATCGCGGCACCGCCGCGCCCCGGCCGCCAGGCTTCAAACAGCGCCCCCATCGGCATCGTCAGTCCGAGAGCGCCGCCCAGCAGCACCAGCCGCACTTGCGCCGACCTGCCGCTGCCCGGGATGCCCAGCAGCACCTGCGGCAGGCGCGCCAGCCGCTCGGCGAAATCCTGCCCCGACAGCACCAGATCGAACGGCACCAGGGTGAAGGCGAAGGCGACCAGGCTGGTGATCGAAAGCGCAATGATCAGCGCCGCCCTCCCGCCTGCCCGCAAATTGCGCGCCGAGGCCGACAGGCGGGCGTACCCCAGCGCGTAAAGCAGCACCCCCGCACAGGCGCCGAGCGACTGGGCGACGATGTAGTTGATGGTCACCGTGCGCGGAAACCACAGCTGGGCGAACTTCACCGCCAGCACGTAAAAAATCGCGATCGCCAGCGCCAGCAGCGCCGCCGGCCCACGCCAGAAAAGCCGTTCGCGTGGCCACAGCCAGCCCGTCAGCATGAAGCCAAGCGGCATGATCATCAGCAAATTCGCCGTCCAGTCAGCGCGCTGATCGGACCCGTGCTCGATATAGCGCACGCTCATGAAACGACGCCAGCCTTCAACTAGGTCGAACCCAGCCGGTCGCACCCCCATGATGTTGACCACCGTGCTCGCGTACAGCACCACTAGCGCATAGAGCAGGGCGAGTGCGAACCAGCCGCGGCGCGAAATGGTGGGGGAATTCATGCCTGTCTTGTGCCGGATTCGCAGCCGTCTGTCAGGCCTCTCACAGTTGGGAAAAATTCGGCTGTCCGGTTGCCGCCGTCAGCCCGCCATCGACCACCAGGCAATGGCCGGTGATATAGGACGCCTCGTCGGACGCCAGGAACGCGACGGCTGCCGCCATTTCGTCTGGCCGCCCGGCGCGGCCCATCGGCAGGCGCTCGGCATAGGCATCGCGGATCGCCGGGGTTTCGCGCAGCCAGGTGGTGGCAGGCGTGGCCGTCAGCCCCGGACAGATCGCGTTGACCCGCACCCCATCGCGCGCATGGTCGATGGCCAGATTGCGGGTTAAATTCACCACCGCGCCCTTGGCCGCGTTATAGGCGGCAAAGCCGTAATCGCCGTACAACCCGGAAATCGACGCGGTATTGACCATGTTGCCGCCCGATTTGATCAGATGCGGCAGCCCGAAGCGGGCCGCGTAGAAAATACTATCCACGCAAGTCGCAAATACTTTGTGCCAGCGTGCCGGGTCGAGCGAGGTAACCGGCCCAAAACTGCCGATCCCGGCATTATTGGCGATCACGTCGATGCCGCCGAAACGGTCAACCGTCGCCGCGATCATCGCCGCCATCGCGTCCATGCTCGCCGCGTCGGTCTGGTGGGTGACAACGCGATCCGCCGGCAGATCGGCGGTCGCCGCGTTCAGCTTGGCCAGATCAAGATCGGACAGGCTGAGATTGGCGCCCTCGGCGGCAAAGCGCTGGGCGATGGCGAGGCCAATGCCCGATCCGGCGGCAGTGACGATGACGGTTTTGGTGGTGAAACGCATGGCGGCCTCCCGATTTGGCTGATCCTGGCCACCCTGGCAGTCGCCGCGCAAGGGGGGCTGTGGCATAGGGAGCCGATGCTCCGCCTCACCGAACTCAAACTCCCGCTCGATCACCCGCCCGAGGCACTCGCCGCCGCGATCACCGACCGGCTGGGGGAAGCGCCGCTCGGGTTCCAGATTTTCCGCCGATCGCCCGACGCGCGCTTTCGCAACGCCATCCGCCTGACCTACACGGTCGATGTGACGGTGGCCGACGAAGCCCGCCACCCAACCCTGCGCAAAACCCCCGATACCCGCTATCGCCCGATCACCCAGGCGCGCGGCACGCCGGCCCGCCCACTGGTGATCGGCGCCGGCCCGTGCGGGCTGTTCGCGGCGTTGGTGCTGGCCGAAATGGGCTTCCGCCCGATCGTGCTCGAACGCGGCAAGATCGTGCGCGAACGCACCAAGGACACTTGGGGCCTGTGGCGGCGCGGCACGCTCAACCCGGAATCCAACGTCCAGTTCGGTGAAGGTGGCGCCGGCACTTTCTCGGACGGCAAACTCCACAGCCAGATTTCCGACCGGCTGCATCACGGCCGCAAAGTGCTGACCGAATTTGTCCGCGCCGGGGCGCCGGCGGAAATCCTTTGGGTCAGCAAGCCCCATGTCGGCACCTTCCGGCTGGTCGGCATGGTCGAAACCATGCGCGCCCGGATTGAGGCGTCGGGCGGCGAATATCGCTTTGAAAGCAAGGTTACCGGCCTCGATCTTGCCGCTGATCGGTCGGTGCGCGGGGTGTGGCTCGACGACGGCAGCCACATCGCGGCCAGCCAGATCGTGCTCGCCGTCGGCCATTCGGCGCGGGACACATTTGCGATGCTGCATGCAGCCGGGGTCGCCATGCAGGCCAAGCCGTTTTCCATCGGCGTGCGCATCGAACATCCCCAATCGCTGATCGATCAGGCGCGCTGGGGCCGTTTCGCCGGCAACCCGATCCTCGGGGCGGCCGATTACAAGCTCACCCACCACGCCAGCAACGGGCGGTCAGTCTACAGTTTCTGCATGTGCCCCGGGGGCACCGTGGTTGCCGCCGCGTCTGAGCCCGGCCGGGTGGTGACCAACGGGATGAGCCAATATTCCCGCAACGAACGCAACGCCAATGCCGGCATCGTGGTCGGTATCAGCCCCGATGACTATCCCGGCGGGCCGCTGGCCGGCATCGACTATCAGCGCCATTGGGAAGCCCGCGCCTTCGTCGCCGGCGGGTCGAACTACTGCGCGCCGGCGCAACGGCTGGAGGATTTTCTCGCCGGCCGCGCCTCGACCACCCTTGGGCCGGTGCTGCCGTCCTATCGTCCAGGCGTCACTCCCGCCAACCTCGCCGACTGCCTGCCGGATTTTGCGGTGGTGGCGATGCGCGAGGCGCTGGCCGCCTTCGACCGCGACATTCCCGGCTTTGCGATGGGCGACGCGCTGCTGACCGGGGTTGAAACCCGCACCTCCTCGCCCTTGCGCATCGATCGCGGCGAGGACGGCCAAAGCCCCAACACACCAGGCCTGTTTCCAGCCGGCGAAGGGGCAGGTTACGCCGGCGGCATTCTGTCAGCCGGCGTCGATG
>JANXRN010000165.1 GCA_025352995.1 Acetobacteraceae bacterium | reverse complement strand
GGGGGATACATGCCCGATGGCGCTCGCCCGTTTGGACCCTTCCCAGCCTTTCGTAGGGCGGATAAGCGCTTGCGCCATCCGCCACGCCCAGTGCGCGCATCAAGATGGCGGATGGCGCAAGGGCTTATCCGCCCTACGATTTTTATTGAATGCGGTGCGGATCATCGATGAGGAACTTCCAAGCCTTTGCACACGCCTGGACGATATCGTCATAGGTGTTCCACACGAGGTTGCAGAGCTTGTTTGTGCGCAGATAGGCCCAAAATTTTTCCATCGGGTTGAGTTCCGGCGCATAGGGCGGCAGGTGCAGCAGGGCTATGTTGTCTGGCACACTCAATGCTCCACCGGTCTGATGCCAGCCGGCGCCATCGAGGATCAGCAACGCGATGGCGCCCGCGCTGACCTGGGCGCTGATTTCTTGCAGATATTCATTCATGGCTTCGGTATTCACCGCCGGCATGATGATGGCGGCGCCGACGCCCCGAGCGGGACAGATGGCGCCGAACAAGTGAACGCTGTCGTGGCGATTATCGACACAACGCCCGCGCACCACATTGTTCTTTGCAGGATCAGGGCCTTTGAGCACCAGCGCCTTCAATTCGGCCATTTGGTCATCGTTCAAGCCCGCAGGATGTCCGCCGGTTCGGACCGCGCGAAGGCCGGGCACACCGTCGGCGTTGTAGCGATGCACCCAATCCCGCAGTGTCCGCCGATCCATCCCAGCAAGCGCCGCAGCTTCTGCGCGCCGGTGCCCGTCCAAGATCAGCGCCAAAGCCAACAGACGGCGAACCTGGCCACTATCCGGGCTTTTCGCCGCAAAACCGCGAAGCGCCGACGCAGTATGATCCATACGCGTGATCTTAACCGGAGCTGACATCGATGCCTCCGTCACAGCGAAATGCTGAACGGAACCATCGAATGAATGTTTAGTCGATTTGCATAGACCGATATGAGTCGAGCGTGCCGACGATTGGTATAATTACGACATTGCCGAGCGGTCCTGGTATTTGCAGCCGGGTAAGCAACCGCTCGGGAAATTCAGCAGCGCGTTCTTGCGCGAGATTGCGCTGGCATTCAGACCCGCTCTGCGCAAGGCAACGACCAAGGTGGACCGGACGCTTTAACCTCCGGCCACCCACCGCGCCGCCAACTCCCGCCCGATGCGATCAGCATTGGCCATGATGGTCAGGGTGCAGTGCTGGGCCGGCAGCACCGGCAGGCAGGCGCCATCGACGATGTGCAGGTTCGGACAGTTGTTCAGCGTTCCATCCGGGCCGCAGCCAAAGCGCCCAGTAGCACCCATCGGCAAGGTGCCGGCATAGTGGATGTCGGTGCCCGGTTCGGCGACGGTCAGCGATCCGGGCAGCGCGTAAGCACCACGCTGGCGCAATTTCTTGCCCAATTGCCGACCGACCTTCCGCAGCGCCGCGCGGGTTTCAGGCGGCTGTTCGCCCTGGATTGTCACCCGCCGGGTTGATCCCGACGCCAGCCGGATGCGGTTGCGGCTGAACGATCCGGGCAGAAAAAACGTCGCCAGCACCAGCGCCGGCATCAGCGCGCGGACAAAGCGCAGCGCCAGCGGCCGGCTCAGCGGCAGCCGATCGGCGATCACCGACAAGGGCAGGGTATCGGCCGCATAGAGCGTGCCCGCGCTGCGCACTTGGTCGGCCATGGTCAGGCCGAACTGCAACTGGGCAAGACTGAAGCTGCGCTCCGGCAAGGCTGCGCCGATCTGGCCTGGCACCAAGGTCGCAAGGGCGGCGAGCGGGTTGCTCAGCAGCGGAACATCTTCATCGAAGGCGCCGAGCCGGCGCAGCGCGAGGGCGGTGGTGGTGATGGTGCCCGCGGCGAGGATGACCCGGGCGGCGCAGATTGGCTCGGCGCCATCGATGATCAGACGATGGCCGGCGCCGTCGGGCAGGATTTCGCGGACATACTGGCCGCGGCGATAGGTGAAGTTCGCGTGGCGTTGCAGAGCCGGCAATTCATAAGCGGCGTTATAGATGCTGCGTCGGTCGCAGCCCCACAGGCACAGGCCGCAGTGGCTGCATCCCTCGCGCCCATCACGCGCGTTGGCCAGGACCGCGTTGCTGGCGATCGACAAATCCAGGCCGTCATCCCGGCCGGCGTGGCGGCGCAGCAGAGTCCGGATCGGAGCCGCCAAGTCGGTCGCGCCACCCCCCAACCCGATGCGGGCGCTCACCCGTTGATAGGCCGTGCGCATGGCAATCGCGCCGCCCGGAAACGGCGCCAGATCGGCGTCATCCCAGGGGCTGGCCATCGCCCCCCAGATATTGGTCAACCCGCCTTGCGCCAGACTGCCGAGGGAAAAGAACCCGTCAGCGCTCAGGCCAAGCCGGTCATGAAACCCCGCGCCGACGGCCCGCGCCAGGACGGTTGCGAGTTTCGGCGACCGGTTTTCGACCGGGCCGGGCAAGGGCGGCTGATCCCCGAACATGATCCGCGCGCGGTCCGGGCCGCGGCGCATTTCGCCGATCGTGCCGCCGGGCGCTGCCGGCAACGGCGTGGCGTCGGACGCATCAAGCATCAGCACCGGCAAGCCGGCTTCGACCAGCGGCCAGGCCGCACTGATGCCCGCCGGGCCACTGCCGATGATAACGATGGGGACCGGCACGTCAGCCACGCCGGAACAGCCGCAACGGTAGCACCACCGCATCGAGGACAAAGCCCACGCACAAAGTGGCGATATTACTGGCCGCGAGCATCGCCTCCCCCTGCGGGCTGGTTTCCACCAAGGTCGCGGCCAACCGCAGCCGTTGCGCCAAGGGGCTGCGATCGCGGAGCGGTTCGGCCAGGCGCAACAGCGATGGAAAGCGGCGGAACACCCCCGACATCGCCAGCGCCCCCTGGTTCGCGGCGGCGATGGAGGCTGCGTAGCGCCGCAGCAACATCTTTTGCGGGGGCGCGCCCAGCACATACGCAAGCAGCGCCCGGCCCTCGGCCAGGGCAGCGCGCCGGCTGCCAGGCTCCCGCCGCAACCCGATTTCGAGCGGCATGATCGTCATGCCAAGCGCTTCCAGGTGATCGGCACAAGCCAACGCACGCACCCCGGCGAGGCCAAGCACCCGTTCGCGATCAACCGTCGGAATGAACCGGATGCGCGCGGTAACCGCACAGCCCAGCAGCGCGAGGCCGAGCGGGATCGGGATGATCGGCAACGATTTGCCGTGGAATTCGCGCGCCAGGGTTTGCAGGAAATCTTTGAAACTGATCCCGACCGGCATCGCCAGGCCCATCCAGCCAGTGGCCGTGTGATCCACCAGGCGCAGCAGACCTTCGGCAACTTCTTTCACATGAATGGGTTGCACATCCCGCCACGGATCGATCATCGGCAGCAACGGCAGATCGCCCGTCAGTTTGACCAATAGCGCGAACAACGCCTGCGGTGGGCCGCCATAGACCAGGCCCACTCTGGCCGCGACCTCGCCAGGATGGTCGAGGTCTTGTTCGATGGCGTATTTCACCCGGCCATAGATGTTTTCGGCATCGGCGCGCGCTGATTGCGAAGACACGAACACAAAGCGGCCGACGCCGTGCAGGCGGGACGATGCCAACAACGCGCCGGTGCCGGATCGGTTCAACCCACCCTCGTCATCCGCCGTCATTCCCGGATTTCCCCAGTCATGCGCGAGATGGATAATCGCCTGTTCGGACGCTTTTACGGCCGGGTTCAGGCTGCCCTCAGGCAGTTTATCGCCCAGCGCCCAGGCCTGATGGGTCGCGCCCTGCGGCAGCCCGGTGGCCCGGCGCGACAGGATGGTCACGCTGCACCCGCGCGCCAAGGCCGCCTCGGCGACGCAGCGCCCGATATAGCCACTGCCGCCGGTCACGATAATGTGGCGTATCATGCGGGCCGACCGTTCAACATTGTTCCTTGCGCGCGACGTTGGTGGGTGGACCAAGCTATAGCGACCGCGCCCAAGCCGCGCCAGGATGGGATTTAATTGCACGAGATTGAGGTTTGCATGCCCCAAAAGACCCGCCTCCCGCTCGACCGCCTCGCATTGCTCGCCTTTATGCTGATCACGCTGGTGCTGGTCGCGCTGGTGATGCGGCCGGCACTGCACCTGGTGTCGGTGAATTATAATGAGGGGTGGAGCGCCTATCACGTCCGCAACATGCTAGCCGGGCAGGGGCTTTATTGGCCGCCTGATGCCTGGGTGGTGAACAACTACCCGCCGCTGAGCTTCCTGATCGTTGGCGCGATCGCCCGGCTAGGGTTCGATCCGCTGATGGCGCAGCGCGCACTGTCGGTGCTGGCGTTTGCCGCATGCGTGGTCCTGGTCGGGCTGATCATCCTGCGCACCGAGCGCGACCGGTTTGCAGCCATTGCCGCCGCGACTTGTTTGGCCGCGACCATCACGGTGAATTTCGACGGTGCGATCGGCCAGGCGGACCCGAACATGCTGGCCGAGGCCGTCATGCTGGCGGGGTTGTGGCTGCTGCTGCGGGCGCCTGATAGTGCGAAAAGCCAAATCGGCTCGGCGCTGGTGATGGGTGTGGCGCTGTTTATCAAACATAACATCGTCACCCTGCCGATCAGCGTCGCGCTGTGGTTGCTGGTGCAGGACTGGCGGGCGGCCGCGCGATTTGTGCTCACCGGATTGGTGATGGGCGCCATCGGCCTCGGGGTTTCCGGGCTGGTGTACGGACGCGATTTCTGGACCAGCCTGACCACGCCCCGACCCTGGCTGCTGGTGTCCGGCATTCAACGCGCGGTCTTGTTCTTGTCCCCGTTGAAGCCGTTCGCGGTGTTCGGGCTAGTCGCCGCGGTGATCCCGGCCGGGCGCGGGGCGCGGCTGTTCGCGCTCAATCTGGCCATCGCGGCCCCCCTTGGCGTCGTGCAACTATTGGGGCGCGGTACCGGGGTGAACATCTTATTCGAGACCATCATCGCCGGATCGCTCTGCGCCGGCGTGGTCTTGGCGCGCCTACCCCTATTGCTCGGCAGCACCTGGACGCGGCTGGCGCTGGTCACGGCCATCGGCTTCACCGCCCTGTTCAGCCCCGAAGTCACTCGCTTCCAGAAAATGCTCGGCAACGCCGACCTCACCCGCCAGATCAACGAGACCAGCGCCGCAATAGACGTGCTGCGCGCCGCCGGGGAGCCGGTTTTGTGCGAAAAACTGGTGCAATGCTACTGGGCCGGTCGCGCGGAGATCGTGGAGCCTTTCAATTACGGCCAGAAAATCCTGACCGGACATATGGACCAGGCGCCCTTGGTGCAACGGATTGCCGCCGGCGAATTCAAGGCGATCGCGCTCGAGGGCAGCGCCGACAGCCACGGCGCCTCGCTCTATTTCGCCCCGGTCTGGGACGCGGTCTTGGCGCGCTACCGGGCCGTGCCGGGCGATTTCGGCAAAACAACCCTGTTCGTCCCGAGGTAATCACCCGCCCGTCGTTGACCCGGACCGGCACCGGTCCTATCTGAACCGGGTCTCGATTGGAAAGTTTTGCATGTTCGGCTCCCTCGCCCGCGTCCTGTTTGGTAGCGCCAATGACCGTGCCCTGAAGGCGTATCAGCGCCGGGTGCCGGAGATCAACGCGCTGGAACCGGCCATGCGGGCTTTGTCGGACGACGAACTGCGCGGCAAGACCGAAACCTTCCGCGCCCGTTTCGCCAGCGGCACCAGCCTTGACGAACTGCTCCCCGAAGCCTTCGCGGTGGTGCGCGAAGCGTCCCAGCGCGTGCTCGGCATGCGCCATTTCGATGTCCAGCTGATCGGCGGCATGGTGCTGCATGACGGCAAGATCGCCGAAATGAAAACCGGCGAGGGCAAAACCCTGGTCGCAACGCTTGCCGTCTACCTCAACGCGCTGTCCGGCAAAGGCGTCCATCTGGTCACCGTGAACGACTATCTCGCCCAACGTGACAGCGGCTGGATGGGCCAGATCTACAGCTTCCTCGGCCTGACCACCGGCGTCATCGTCCACGGCATCGAAGAAGACGCCCGCCGCGCCGCCTACGCCGCCGACATCACCTACGGCACCAACAACGAATTCGGCTTCGACTATTTGCGCGACAACATGAAATACCGCCTGGAAGACATGGTCCAGCGCGATTTCAGCTACGCCATCGTTGATGAGGTTGACAGCATCCTGATCGACGAAGCCCGCACCCCGCTGATCATCTCCGGCCCCGCCGAGGACTCGTCCGATCTCTACCGCTCCGTCAACGCCGTCGTCGCCGAACTGGTGAAAGACCCTGATACCTACGACAGGGAAGAGAAGTTCAAGACCGTTTCGCTGACCGAGCCTGGTTCGCAAACTGCCGAGGACATGCTGCGCGCCGCTGGCATCATCGCCGAAGGCAATCTTTACGACATTTTCAACGTCACCGTGCTGCATCACCTGACCCAGTCGGTGCGCGCCCATACCTTGTTCACCCGCGATGTCGATTACATCGTCCGCGACGACAAGGTGGTCATCATCGATGAATTCACCGGCCGCATGATGGAAGGCCGCCGCTATTCCGAAGGCCTGCACCAGGCGCTGGAAGCCAAGGAATTCACCACCATCCAGGCGGAAAACCAGACGCTCGCCTCCATCACCTTCCAGAATTACTTCCGGCTGTACCCCAAGCTGTCCGGCATGACCGGCACCGCGATGACCGAAGCCGACGAACT